>NZ_JAOYTM010000007.1:0-395690 GCF_025847435.2 Pseudomonas sp. BT-42-2 | reverse complement strand
GTACCGCGCCGCTCTTGCGGTTGGCGGTGAGCAGGTGGGAGCGGGCTTGCCCGCGAAGAGGCCGGCACTGACGGCACAAAAATCCGAACCCAAAACCCCGACCGCACATCGCCTGCCGGGCACCCTCCCACAGGCCCACCGCCAACAGCTAGAGCGGCGCGGTACCTGTGGGAGCGGGCTTGCCCGCGAAGAGGCCGGCACTGACAGCACAAAAATCCGAACCCAAAACCCCGACCGCACATCGCCTGCTGGACACCCTCCCACAGGCCCACCGCCAACAGCTAGAGCGGCAGGGTACCTGTGGGAGCGGGCTTGCCCGCGAAGAGGCCGGCACTAACAGTACAAAAAGCCGAATCCTATAACCCCGACCGCCCGTCGCCTGCCGGGCACCCTGCCCCTCGCTGCGCAGCCGAAACCATGACGATCATCCTTACAGGAGACTCACCATGGTCCGCATTCGCCCTCTCCCACTGCTGCTTGCCCTGTGCTTAGGGCTGGCCTCCACCGCCGGCTTCGCCGCCAACGACCCTTACAGCAGCACGCCCAGCGCCGATCAATCTTCCGGCGATCACCCCAAAGGTGAAACCGCAGGTGACGGCAGCAGCGTCAACAGCCCAGGAGGCAAAGACAACGACAGCAGCGATACCGGCACCGACTCTGATGCCGCAGATGGCACCACTGGCGGCTCGAACAACACCGGCGAGGCCACCGGCACTGGTGCTGGCAGCTCTGGCGGGACCAGTGAAGACAGCGACAGCCGCTGAGCCTGACTTGGCTTAACTGCCGTGTTTCGACCTAGCCGCAGAAGACATGGCCATGACCATCGGCACCTATAGAGTCGGCGGTAAACCCCTCATCACCGGGCAAGTCGCAGCGTCAGTGCGCCGCTGCGACTTGTCCGGCGTTAGAACCCTCAGCGCCAGTACTGCGGATCATCCACCAGCTGCTCATTGGCCTTGAACATCACCGGCAACTGCTCCTTGAGCAAATCAAGCCAAGTGCGCACCTTGGCATCCAGATAATGGCGCGACGGATAGATTGCATAAATCTCCCGCTGGCGTAGCCGGTGCGGTGCCAGCACCCGGCACAAGCGCCCTTCTTCGATCGACTTGCTCGCCGAATAATACGGAATCAGCCCGATACCCATGCCTAGCTCAGTGGCCTGCAGCATCGCATCGGCCACATTGGTCAGGAAGGTGTCCTGCGGCAGGATGACGTAATTGTCCGGGGTCTGCTCGAACGCCCAGTCTTCCTCGAACAACGGATCGCCCATGCGCAAGCACACATGTTCATGCAGGTCTTGCGGGCGCTGCGGCACGCCATGGCGCGCCAGGTAGTCGGGCGAGGCACACAGAATGCTGTAGATGCTGCCCAACGGGATGGCGATCAGTTGCGAGTCTGGCAACCCACGGCCAACGGTGAGCACCACGTCATGACCTTCGTCCAGCGGATCGGGGTTGCGCTGGGACAGGGTCATCTCCATCACCACTTCCGGACACGCTGCCTTGTAGGCCGCCACCAGCGGCATCATCAACATGCCCAAGCCGTGGGTGGAGTGAAAGCGCAGCCGGCCACGCGGCGTGAGGTGGGCACCGCGGGCTTCATCCATGGCCTCTTCGGTGAGCAGCATGATCTGCCGCGAGCGCTCCAGAAAACGCTCCCCCGCCTCGCTCATGCGCAAGCGCCGGGTGGTGCGGTGCAGCAAGCGGGTTTGCAGCTGGTTCTCAAGCTCGGCGACGATGCGCGAGACCTGCGCCGCAGAAATATCCAACGCATTGGCAGCGGCAGCGAAACTGCCGCACTCCACCACCCGGGCAAAGGTTCGCATGGCATGCAGCATGTCCATGAAAGTCCGCTCCTTTCAGTCTTATTCGTACGTCCCAGGCAGGAATCTATCACGGGATAGCCCCTTTATTGTGTATCACCAACGAATACATCATTGGTAAAACGTCTCAAGGAGCCCGTCATGAAAGCCTCGATCGCCCTTTTTGCACTGTTCGCATCCCTTGCCTCGGTTGGCGCGTACGCAGACCCAGCTGCCAACCAACCCGTGGCCTCCAGTGCTCAGAACTACGAATACGGCATGCCGCTGGATGTGGCCAAGGTCATCTCCATCACCCCGGCCAGCAACATCGCCGATTGTCAGGTGGGCACTGCGCACATGGTCTATGTCGACCATCAAGGCCAGCGGCGTGAGGTCAACTACCGGGAAATGGGCAACTGCTCGCAGATGTAACTGGCCTGCCGCCGATGCTCAATCACCCCAGCACCTGGGTAATCCACGCAACCTGCTTGGAAAACTCCCGCGCCTTGTCCTGCGGGACCTCCTGGGCATGTTCGAAGTGCGCCAAGGTCTGCTGGCGCTGACGTAGCACCCGCCGCCACTTGGCCAGAAACGCTTCACTGCGCGCTTGCAGCAGACGCGGCCCGAAGAACAGTTGCTCAGCACTGTAGACACTGCCCGCGCCGGGCACGGCCACGATGATCTCGTAATCGAAGCGATTTTCTCGCAGCAGCTCCTCCTGCTCGATCTGGTACCCGTTTTCCATCAGCCAGGTGCGCAGCTCGCGCTCGCCGCCATTGGGCTGGAAGATCAGCCGCTCCTCGCCGCTGAGGTGATGCTTGCCACGCTGAAGAATCTCGCACATGGTCTCGCCCCCCATGCCGCAGATGCTCACCGTGGTGATCCGATCAGCAGGCTCGATGGCTGCCAGGCCATCGGCCAAGCGCACGCTGACCTGCTGCTCAAGGCCATGCTTGCGCACCTTGCGTTGCGCGGAATGAAACGGCGTCAGCGCCACCTCCCCGGCCACCGCGTGCTCGATGCGCCCGCGCAGCATCAGCGCTACTGGCAGGTAACCGTGGTCCGAGCCGATATCGGCCAGCCGCGCGCCGGCGGGCACATGCGCCGCCACACGTTCCAGGCGCATCGACAATGTCTGTACGTTCAAGCTTTGATCCTTCTGCACGACCGACACAGCGCGCTCGGCCAAATGGCCGCGATTCTGCCGGTCAATGCCGCGCATTTCAATTTCCCTGGCTGAGCGGACATGCCCAGGCGGCTCGACCGACCGGTTTCGCTCAAGTAGGCTTGCGCCTTTCCTTCCGTTGCAAGGCAAGCATTCCCATGGCAAACGCAGATATCACCTACATTCCAGATCCGGATCCAGAGTCGATTTCCTCGGACGTTACCGGCTTCGGCAACCTGCTGGTGAGCACCCAGATCCCCACCCGTGCCGACGGCAGCCTGGAATTGGGCGGCATCGTCGAGCAAAGCGAATGCACCCTGCAAGCGCTCAAGGTGGCCCTGGAACGTGCCGGTAGCTCGATCGATCGGGTACTGCACCTGACCATCTACCTCACCGACATGGCTGATCGCCCGGCGTTCAACGAGGTCTACCAGCGTTTCTTCAGCAAGCCGTGGCCGGTGCGCGCAGCAGTGGGCGTCGCTTCGCTGGCAGTGGAAGGCATGCGCGTGGAAGTGACTGCGATGGCGGCCAAGGGCTGATTGGTTTGTCGCCAGTGCCGGCGCTATCGCGGGGCAAGCCCGCTCCCACGGTGCGTAGCCTTTGCCGGATTGCCCCCGATAGCGCCGGTACCGGCAACCAGGATATTCAATAGCTACACAGCAGGAAGCCCCATGCCTCGCCACCTCTACCTCTTGCTCCCGAGCCTCGGCCTTTGCTCTCTGGCTCACGCAGCGTCGCCCACTGCCTTCACCCTGCTCGAACCGATGGTGGTCACCGGCACCTATGCCCCCAACCCCAGCTTCGACCTGCCCTACTCCATCGACACCGTGGAGCGCGGGCAGATTGCCGACGGCCAACTCGGGGTGAATCTGTCCGAAGCGCTTAACCGCGTCCCTGGCCTGGTGGTGCAGAACCGCCAGAACTACGCCCAGGACCTGCAGATTTCTTCCCGCGGCTACGGCGCACGTTCTGCGTTCGGCATCCGCGGGATCAAGCTGCTCAGCGACGGCATCCCGGCCAGCACACCCGATGGCCAGGGCCAGGCGGCGTCGCTCAACCTCGACGTCGCCGAGCGCATCGAAGTACTGCGCGGCCCGGCCTCGGCGATCTACGGCAGTAACGCCGGCGGGGTGATCCAGATGTTCTCCCGCGACGGCGCCGGGCCGCCCAAGGTTGGCCTCGAAACCACCGTCGGCAGCGACGGTTTCAACAAGAATCACCTGTACGGCGAAGGCGGCAACGACCAGGCCGGGTTCGTCCTCGACGCCTCGCGCCTGGACACCGACGGCTACCGCGACCACAGCGCCGCGCGCCGTGACCAGACCTTTGCCAAGGTGCATGTGCGCCCCGATGACGACAGCCGCCTGGCGCTGATCTTCAGCAGCCTGGAACAGAATGGCACCCAGGATCCACTCGGCCAGACCTGGGAGGCCTACAAGCACGATCCGCGTTCGGTCAGCAACCGGGCCGAGCAATACGACACGCGCAAAAGCATTCACCATCAACAAGTGGGCATGAACTACGAACGCTCGTTCGGCGAGGCTACCCTGCAGTTCAATCTGTATGCCGGCAAACGCAGCGTGATTCAATACCTGTCGATCCCCAAAGGCACCCCGGCGAACAATCGCGGCGGCGGCGTGGTCGACTTCGACCGCGAGTTCCACGGCGGCACCCTGCGCTGGATCCAGCCCGTCGATGTCGCCTTCGGCGCCCTGACCCTGACCGCCGGGGCCGACTACGACCGTAGTCGCGACGACCGCCGTGGCTACCAGAATTTCAGCGGCGACGCCTTGGGCGTCAAAGGCGAACTGCGCCGCGATGAACAGGACACCGCCACCAGCCTCGACCCATACCTGCAAGCCCATTGGGAGTTGGAGCGCTGGACTGTCGACGCTGGCGTGCGCCATAGCAGCATGGAGATGGAGGTCAATGACCATTTCCTCAGCAACGGCGACGCCAGCGGTTCGAAGAAATACCAACGCACCACCCCGACCTTGTCGGTGATGTATGCCTTTACCCCTGACCTGCACGGCTACATCAGTGCAGGCAAAGCGTTCGAAACGCCTACCCAGGCGGAAATGGCCTATGCGCCAGGCTCGGTGGAAGGCTTTAACTTCGGCTTGAAGCCCTCCACCAGCACCCAGTACGAGCTGGGCCTCAAGGCTCGACCTGACGAACAAACCCGCATCAATGTCGCGGTGTTCGAGATCCACACCCGTGACGAGATCGTGGTCGACAGCTCCAAAGACGGCCGCACCAGCTACCACAATGCCGGCAAAACCCTGCGCCGCGGCCTGGAGCTGGGCATCCAGCGTGAACTGAGCGAGCAATGGCAGGCCAACCTTGCCTACACCCTGCTCGACGCCACCTATGACGAAGCGTTCAGCCAGGGCAGCAACACCATCGATAAAGGTAACCACCTACCGGGCGTGCCGCGCAGCAGCGTATTCGGCGAGCTGGTATGGAAACCGCGTGCCGGTATCAGCATGGGGCTTGAGGGGCAGTACCGCAGCAAGGTCTATGTCGAGGACACCAATGACCAGCACGCGGCTCCCAGTTATGCGGTGTTCAACTGGCGGACCCGCCTTGAGCAACAGTTCGGGCCGTGGACCTTCCATCAACTGGTGCGCCTGGACAACCTGCTCGATCGTCAGTACGTCGGCTCGGTGATCGTTGGCGATGGCAATGGCCGCTATTACGAAGCCGCGCCGGGGCGCTCGTGGTATGCCGGAGCTGGGTTGGAGTATCAGTTCTAAGCGATTGTGCTCTGGGTCTGGGCCGCCCCAGAGCTGCTCCATCGCTCCCTAGCTCATCACCCGCTGGGCTGATCCAGCTCATGCCATCAGCCCCCACTCATCCCCCGCCCCTCCCTTCGCCTTAAGCCCTCCGCGGCGCAATCACAGAAAGTTCCTACGCAGTTTCGTCGCCCTCTAGGATGGAAGTACGACCTACCTAGATCCAATGAAACGCCAACTTTGCGCATTGATACGGATGCTTTAAAGCTCTCGCCCAACCATGTCAACCTCGTCTATCTCGAGCTACCCAGATCAACATTGAGAATGAGAGGTAAAGGGATTATTGGCGGTAGTTTCATGCTTCTCTACCTCACAGCCACATTGTTATTCATCGCTTATATTCTCCTTATAGACACATTCGAACCAGGCTTCGCTCTCATATGTATTGGAGGCGGCGCCATCCTTTACTGGCTAATTATCCCTACCATACGAATGGACATTCAACTCCCCCGCGACGAACCCATCCGCTTCAACCGGCTACGCCGCAAAGTCTATTTCTACCAATACCACTTTGACCGATTCCACCTATTCAGCCGACAACGCTGGGGTATACGCCCGGTTGTCTACGACTGGGATGACCTGGTCGCCGAAGCCTGCAGCGTATACGCACCGATGGGTAATGGCGGTCTAATCGAAAACGTCGTGATTTCGGTGATCAAACCCGGCACCGAAGAAGTAATCGACCGCCTGTTTTTCACCCACGATATCGAGCAAGGAAAGCAGTACTGGGCACTTGCCCAGCTGTTCATGCAACAAGGCCCACAGGCCCTGCCCGAGTTCGTCCACCCTCCCCGAGACTGGAACGATGATTCGCAGTTGAGCCCGATTCACTGCATCGCCCCAAGGGTTCAATGGCCGACAGCGATCGATATTGAGTCGCGCACAGCGCCAGCTGCTGAAGACAGACTGTAGCCATTACAGCGACAGACCTTTCCAACAACAGGGCCGGTCACAGCGCCCCACCGGGCAGCCCAAGGGTGCCGCCAAGCCATTTCACCGCTACAATGCGCGCCTAAACCGTGACAGCCCGAAAATATAACGACATGTCCCTGCCAAAGAATCACCTGGAACTGCTCAGCCCTGCCCGCGACGTGGCGATTGCCCGCGAGGCCATCCTGCACGGCGCTGATGCCATCTACATCGGCGGCCCTAGCTTCGGCGCGCGCCACAATGCCTGCAACGAAGTCGGCGAGATCGCCGAGCTGGTGGAGTTCGCCCGGCGTTACCATGCGCGGGTGTTCACTACCATCAACACCATCCTTCACGACAACGAACTGGAACCTGCGCGCAAGCTGATCCATCAGCTGTACGACGCCGGGGTCGATGCGTTGATCGTCCAGGATCTGGGGGTGATGGAGCTGGACATCCCGCCGATCGAGCTGCACGCCAGCACCCAGACCGACATCCGCACCCTGGCGCGGGCCAAGTTTCTCGACCAGGCCGGTTTCTCCCAGCTGGTTCTGGCCCGTGAGCTGAACCTGCAAGAAATCCGCACCATCGCCAGCGAAACCGATGCAGCCATCGAGTTCTTCATCCATGGTGCCCTGTGCGTGGCCTTCTCCGGCCAGTGCAACATCTCCCACGCCCAGACCGGGCGCAGCGCCAACCGTGGCGATTGCTCGCAAGCCTGCCGCCTGCCCTATACCCTCAAGGATGATCAGGGCCGAGTAGTGGCGTTCGAGAAGCACCTGCTGTCGATGAAGGACAACAACCAGACCGCCAACCTGCGCGACCTGGTCGACGCGGGCGTGCGCTCGTTCAAGATCGAGGGCCGCTACAAGGACATGGCCTACGTCAAGAACATCACCGCTCACTACCGCAAGGAGCTCGATGCGATCCTGGAAGACCGCCCGGCCCTGGCCCGCGCCTCCAGCGGCCGCACCGAGCACTTCTTCCTGCCCGATCCGGACAAGACCTTCCACCGCGGCAGCACCGACTATTTTGTCAGCGAACGCAAGATCGATATCGGTGCCTTCGACTCGCCTACCTTCACTGGCCTGCACGTGGGCGTGGTGGAAAAGGTCGGCAAGCGCGACCTGCAAGTGGTCACTGAAGTGCCGCTGAGCAATGGCGATGGCCTTAATGTGCTGGTCAAGCGCGAAGTGGTGGGCTTCCGCGCCAACATCGCCGAGCCCAAGGGCGAGTTCGAGGAAGATGGCCAGAAGCGTTACCGCTACCGCGTCGAGCCCAACGAGATGCCTGACGGCATGCACCGCCTGCGCCCCAATCACCCGCTGTCGCGCAACCTCGATCACAACTGGCAGCTGGCGCTGCAGCGCACCTCCGCTGAGCGCCGCGTGGGCGTGGCGTGGAAAGCACAGCTGCGCCAAGCGCGCCTGGAGCTGAACGCGACCAGTGAGGAAGGCGTCAGCGTCAGCGTTGCACTGGATGGCCCGTTTGGCGAGGCCAACAAGCCGCAGCAGGCACTAGAGCAATTGCATGACCTGCTCGGCCAGCTGGGTACCACCCAGTACCACGCCACTGCCATCGAGCTGGATGCGCCGCAGGCGTTCTTCATCCCCAACTCACAGCTCAAAGCCCTGCGCCGCGAGGCGATCGAGGCGCTGACCGCAGCACGGGTCAAGGCTCACCCTCGTGGCGGGCGTAAAGCCGAGACCACTCCGCCGCCGGTGTATCCGGAGTCGCACCTGTCGTTCTTGGCCAACGTCTACAACCAGAAGGCCCGCGACTTCTACCATCGCCATGGCGTGCAGTTGATCGACGCGGCGTACGAGGCCCACGAGGAACACGGCGAAGTACCGGTGATGATCACCAAGCACTGCCTGCGCTTCTCCTTCAACTTGTGCCCCAAGCAGGCCAAGGGCGTGACTGGCGTGCGGACCAAGGTAGCACCGATGCAGCTGATTCAGGGCGATGAAGTGCTGACCCTGAAGTTCGACTGCAAGCCCTGCGAGATGCATGTAGTGGGCAAGATGAAGTCGCACATCATCGATCTGCCGACCCCAGGTAGTGGTGTGGCTCAGGTGGTTGGGCATATCAGCCCGGAAGACCTGCTCAAGACCATCGTGCGCGCGCCGCACTGATTGCTGCGCTGGCAGCGCGGACCTCATCGCGAGGCAAGCCCCAGCACCACCAAGCACAACCCAAGCCTGCACAAGCAGCCGCACAGGCCCCGGACACATCGTCCAGGGGCCTGTGCGGCTGCATTGAGCCCATTTTGTCTCATTTGATATTCGCTATGTGACCGGACGTGGAATTTGGTACGACGGTACACCAAATACCACTGTAAATGATAATTGCTACCAGATATGATCCGGGCCCTCTCCCACCCCCAAGGATCGTATCGTCCATGCGTCGTGCGTTCGTTTCACTCTGCCTTCTCAATGCAGTTTCCCCAGCGGTCCTGGCTGAATCGGCAGCCGCCCAGCCGGTTGAGCTGCAAGCGGTCAATATCGATGCGGCCAGCGAGCGCGAACGTGCCGATGGGCCGGTGGTTGGCTACCGGGCCACGCGCTCGGCGAGTGCGACGCGCACCGACACCGCGCTGCATGAGACGCCGCAGTCGATCAGCGTGGTGCCCCGCGATGTCCTTGAAGACACCGCAGCCACCCGCTTGCAGGATGCCCTGGACTACGCTGGCGGCGTCGGTCGGGCAAACAATTTCGGTGGCCAGGGCCTGACCACCGTGACCGTGCGCGGCTTCACCACCGGTGAGTACTACCGCAACGGCTTCCCGATCAACCGCGGCTACCCGAACGCGCCCGATGCCAATACCGTCGAACGGCTGGAAGTGATCCGTGGTCCGGCCACCAGCCTGTACGGTCGCGGCGACCCTGGCGGCACCTTCAACGTGGTCAGCAAGCAACCGTTGGCCGAGCCCAGGGTGACCCTGGGCAGCCAGGTCGACGACCAAGGCATGCAGCGCGCCACCCTCGATGCCAGCGGGCCACTGAGCGAGGACGGCCGCCTGGCCTACCGGCTCAACGTGCTTGGCGAGGGCGGTGAAAGTTTCCGTGATGATGTCGACAGCGAGCGCTATGACGTTGCACCGGTGCTGAGCTGGCAAGTCAGCGATAGCACCAAGATCGTCTTCGAGGGCGATTTCATGCGCAACAACCACCCGCTCGACCGCGGGCTAACCCGCTATCCGACCCAGCGCGGCAGCGCCTCGCGTGATACCAACATCTGGGAGACAGGCAGCGACAACCTGCTGCACAACGACAACAACATGGCCCAGCTCCGTTTCGAGCATCTGCTCAACGACAACTGGACCCTGGCCGGCGGCATGCAGTGGCTGCACGGCACCCTCGAAGGCAATGCCGTCGAAGCCAATGCCTTGCAGGCCGATGGGCGCACCCTGGGGCGCAACTTCAACTACCGCAAACTGCAATGGAGTGACCGCGATTACCAGCTCAACCTCACCGGCCATTTCGACACCGCAGGTTTTGCCCACACCCTGCTGACCGGCATCGAGTACGAGGATTACCACTACCAATCGATCATCCAACGCTCGGCCGCAGGTGCCGGTGCCTACCCCATCGACCTGTTCGACCCGGTATTGGGCCAGCCCCGCCCGGCACTGAGCCGCACCACCACCCATGATCAGGAGCACCTCAAGACCTGGGCTGCGTTCATCCAGGACCAGGTAGCGCTAACCGAGCGCCTGAAGCTGTTGGCCGGGGTGCGTCTGGAGCGTTTCGAGCACGACTACGACAACTACCTGCCCAACACCCAGGGCTGGCAAGCGGCGGACAACGCAGTGACGCCGCGTTTTGGCGTGATCTATGACCTGACCGACAGCCTTGCCGTGTACGCCAACACCGCACGCTCGTTCAAGCCCAACAGCGGTGCCAGCCGCCAGGGTGATGGTTTCGACCCGGAGAAAGGCAAGTCGTATGAGTTGGGCGTCAAGTGGCAGGCCCTTGACCAACAACTGAGCATCGATGCGGCGGTGTACCACATCGTCAAACAGAACGTGCTGGCCAACGACCCGCAGGATGATGCCTACAAGGTTGCCGCAGGCGAAGTGCGCAGCCGTGGCCTGGACATCAATGTCGCCGGCAACCTCACCCCTGAGTGGCGGGTGATTGGCGGTTATGCCTATGTCGATGCCGAGGTCACCAAGGACACCAGCCTGCCCACCGGCACCCGCCTGGCCAACATTCCGCGCAACAGCTTCAGCCTGCTCAATACCTATGAGTTCCAGGATGGTCTGGCCAAAGGCCTGGGCTTGGGCGTGGGGGTCAAATACGTCGATGATCGCGCCGGCCAGACCCAGGCGCAGACTTACACCATGGCGCAGTACAGCGTGGTCGACCTGCTGAGCTTCTACCAGCTCAATGAGCATGTGCGGCTGAACCTGGATGTGAAGAACCTGTTCAACAAGGGCTATGACGAAGGGGCGTTCAACACCTACGTCTACCCGGGTGCGCCGCGCACGGTGCAGGCGGGGATTGCCTATACCTTTTGATAGTGGGGCCGCAAAGCGGCCCCAACATCTCGAGTGAACAGCATAAAGCGCCTGTAGGGCTTGTGTGCCCTTCGCGGGTGCAGCCCCTCAAGTTCGTCCTGTTTCAACACAACCAAACACCCGCCGCACCAGACTGGCCAAGGCCTGCTCGCCCATGAACGCCTGTTCAAGGCACCGCTCGGCACAGTGCAAATGCGCCAACAAACGCTCGCGGGTCGCGGTCTCGCCGCACACGGCGACCAGGGTCGATTTACCCGCATCCTTGCCCTGATCCTTGCCAGTGCCAGGGTCGTGATCGCGCAGGTCGTCATACAGCTGAAACGCCTGCCCCAGCTCACCGGCAAAATGCAGCAAGGCCTCACGCACCGCTTGCGGTGAGTCAGCAATCTCACACGCCATCTGCATGATCGCCGCAAACAGCACCCCGGTCTTCAGTCGGTTGGTCTCGGCGATCTGCTGCGCGCTACGTGGCTGGCTGCCTTCGCGCAAATCCTGCAGCTGGCCTTTGACCAAGCCTTGCGCACCAATCGCTTCGGCAAGGATCGACACCAGGCGAGTACGCGTCGCCGCCGGCAGGGTTTCGATCCCTGCGACCAGGCCGAACGCGCGCGAGAGCAAGGCGATGGCGGCAAGGATCGCCACGTCTTCGCCAAAGGCCAGGTGCAGCGTAGGCCGGCCTCGTCTGAGCGCTGCGTCGTCCATGCACGGCAGGTCATCCAGCACCAACGATGCGGCATGCACCATTTCCACCGCACAGCCCAGTTCCAGTGCCGCGCGTGGGCATGCCCCCAGGCCATCGGCACTGAGCAGGAGCATCAGCGGTCGCAGGCGCTTGCCCGGGGCCAAGGTGCTTGCGCGCATGGCCGCAGCCAGCAGGTCACGTTCCTGGCCTGCCGGCAGCAGCTCATCCAGCCGGGTCTGCAGCGCATGCTGCAAGGCGGCGATATGCCCAGTGAGGCCGGTGTCGGCGGCCGGGAGCGGTGGTGCGATGGTCGTCATCCTTGCCTCTTCTGCTCAGCGCGGCACCAGGGCCGCAGGTGAAATGGAACGACTGTCAGCAGTCGTGGCCTGACGCTATAGCGTTTTTTGAGCTTAGCTGTACAAAGCGGCTAACGTTGTACAACTTAACGTTAAGCAATGACCCCGCTTGCCCTTCAATGATTCCCAGGCACCGGAGCCGGCATGAAGAAAAGCTTCCTCAGTCAACGCAAGGACGACCACCTGGACATCGTGCTGGCGCCTGATCCGGCGCAGTTACGCCAGGATCCAGGCTGGTCGGCGATCCGCTTCGAGCACTGCGCCCTGCCTGAACTGGCCCTGGACGAAATCGACCTAAGCAGCTCGCTGCTGGGCATCGCCCTGCGCGCGCCATTGCTGATCAGCTCGATGACCGGCGGTGCCGAGCGCGCCCGCTTCATCAACCAGCATCTGGCCGAGGCCGCGCAAGCACTGGGCATCGCCATGGGGGTCGGCTCGCAACGGGTCAGTTTGCGTAGCGGCCATGACCAAGGGCTGACCGGCGAGCTGCGCCGCTTGGCGCCGGATATCCCGTTGCTGGCCAACCTGGGCGCCGCCCAGTTGAGTGAGGCAGATGGCCTGGACCTGGCGCGCCGTGCCGTCGACAGCCTGCAAGCGGACGCGCTGATCATCCACCTCAATCCGTTACAGGAGGCGGTGCAGCCAGAGGGTGATCGCGACTGGCGCGGGGTGCTGGCACGGATCGCGGCGCTGACTGGCGAGTTGCCGGTGCCGGTGATCGTCAAGGAGGTCGGCGCCGGAATCTCGCCGACGGTGGCCCGCGCGCTGGTCGAAGCCGGGGTGCGCATGATCGATGTGGCCGGCGCCGGCGGCACCAGCTGGGCTGCGGTCGAGGCGCGCCGGGCGCAAACCGAGGCCGATCGCGCCGTAGCGATGGCCTTCGCCGATTGGGGCATCCCCACGGCGCAGTGCCTGCTAGCTGTACGCCGAGCCTTGCCAAATCTGCCGCTGATCGCCTCTGGGGGCATTGGTGATGGCATCGATGCAGCCAAGGCAATTCGCCTGGGCGCCGATCTGGTCGGACAGGCGGCTGGGGTGTTGCAGGCTGCCACCCAGTCCAGCGACGCGGTGGTGGAGCATTTCGATATTGTCCTGCGCCAGTTGCGCATTGCCTGTTTCTGTACCGGATCGCGCAATCTGCTCGAGCTGCGTCGGGCGCGGCTGCTGGGCAACCAGCTGGACCTGCCATGAGCCATTTCGCGGTGGTAGCGCCGCCCTACCCTAGCCATTTCAAAGCGCTGCAAGCGCTGGCCGGGACGTTGCTGCAGCGCGGCCACCAGGTGACGTTTTTTCATCAGTGCGACAGCCAGCGCTGGCTCGACGATGCGCGCATCGCCTTTTGCCCGGTAGGCCTGGACCAGCGGCCTGCCGGTAGCCTCGATCAGGCGCTCCAGCTGGCCGCCAATCCCAGCCCCCCCTGGCGTCTTCGCCGGCTGATCCGCCAGTTGGCAGAAACCAGCGCCCTGCTCTGCGCGCAGTTACCCGCGGCGCTGCAACAGCAGCGCATTGACGCGGTGCTCAGTGACCAGATGGAGCCGGCCGGTGCTTTGGTCGCCGAGGCGCTGCACTTGCCCATGGTATCGATTGCCTGCGCCTTGCCCATCAATCGTGAAGAGGGGGTGCCGTTGCCGGTCATGCCGTTCAAGTACGCCCACGACCCACGCAGCCAACGGCTGTATCAGGGCAGCACCGATGTGCATGACTGGCTGATGCGGCCATTGACCCAAGTGCTGGAAACTGCCGCACAGCGCCTCGGCTTGCCCACGCGCGGGGGCTTGCAAGATTACCTCTCGCCCTTGGCGCAGATCAGCCAGACCCTGGCCGGCTTCGACTTTCCGCGCCAGGCCTTGCCCGCGCATTTTCATGCCGTCGGCCCATTGCGCAACAGCGAACCACAGGCGCCTGGCGCTTGGCCGCTCGATCCGCGCAAACCCGTAGTGTTTGCCAGCTTGGGCACCTTGCAAGGTCACCGCTTCGGCCTGTTCGCGCGCATTGCCCGAGCCTGTCGCCTGCTCGATGTGCAACTGCTGATCGCCCATTGTGGCGGGCTCGATGTGCCGCAACAGGCGCGCTTGCTGCAAATGGGCGCTGCGGTGGTCACTGATTTTGCCCCGCAGCAGTGGGCGGTGCGCCGCGCCGACGTGGTGATCAGTCATGGCGGGCTGAACACGGTGATGGATGCGCTGGGGGCGGGGACGCCGCTGCTGGTATTACCGATCGCCTTCGATCAACCTGGGGTGGCGGCGCGCGTGGTTTATCACCACTTGGGCCTGGCGCTGTCACGGCGGGCCGGGGTCAGCGCGATTGCCGCAGCCTTGGCGCATCTGCTGGAGCAGCCGATGCCCGGCCTGGCGCCGCTGCAAGCCGAGCTGGCCCAGGCCGGCGGCGTTGGCTTGGCTGCCGATATCATCGAGACGGCCGTGCGTACCGGGCAGCCTGTGCTGGCGCAGGCTCCTTTATGAGCCATGACCTGATCCTGGCTGGCGGCGGCCTGGCCAATGGCCTGATCGCCTGGCGCCTGCGTCAGCTGCGACCCGAGCTGGATGTAGTGTGCCTGGAACAGCAAGACAGCCTTGGCGGCAACCATACTTGGTCGTTTCACCAGCACGACCTCGACCACCAGCAACAACAGTGGCTGCAGCCGCTAGTGGTCAAGCGCTGGCCGGCCTATCACGTGCACTTTCCACAGCTGTCCCGCAGGCTGCAAAGCGGCTATGCGAGCATCACCAGCGAGCGCTTTGCCCAGATCATCACGCCAGTGCTCGGGCCGGCCCTGCGTACCGGCTGCCAGATCCAGGCGCTGGGGCCCAGCCAGGTGCGCCTGGACACTGGCGAGCAGTTGCAGGCGCGGATTGTCATCGACGGTCGCGGCGCGCAGCCCAGCAGCCAGCGAATCTTGGCCCGGCAGGCGTTTCTCGGCCAGGTGCTGCGCCTACGCCAGCCACATGGCCTGCTGGCACCGATAGTGATGGATGCGCGCGTGGCCCAGGGCGCGGGCTATCGATTCGTCTATGTCCTGCCGTTCACTGCCGACACCCTGTTGGTTGAAGATACTCACTACGTCGAGCGTGACCCGCCCGCGCCCGAGCTGCTACGGGCCAACATTGCCGATTACCTGCAGGCACACGGCTGGGCAGTAGCGCAAGTGCTGCGCGAAGAACAGGGCGTGCTGCCGATTACCCTGGCCGGCGACTTCCCCCGCTGGTGGGCCGAGCAAGGCAATCAACCGCTGTCGGGGCTGCGTGCCGGGCTGTTTCATTGCACCACCGGTTATTCGCTGCCCGAAGCGGTGCGCCTGGCAGACTGGTTAGCGACCCAACCGCTCGATGAGGCCGCCCAGCTGACGCACAACCTCAAGCACTACCTGAGTGATCGCTGGCATGACCAAGGCTTCTACCGCCTGCTCAATCGCATGCTGTTCCTGGCCGGTCGGCCTGAACAGCGCTGGCAGGTGTTGCAGCGTTTCTATCAGCTTCCAGAGGCGCTGATCGCCCGTTTCTATGCTGGACAAAGCACCTGGCGCGACCGCCTGCGGCTGCTCTCGGGCAAGCCGCCGGTGCCGGTCGGGCAAGCCCTGCGCGCGGCACTGCGCCACTCACCCCGGCACTTCGAGGAGCCACAATGAGCCAAGCGAAAACAGCACTGGTTATCGGCGCAGGCCTGGGCGGCCTGGCCCTGGCCATTCGCCTGCAAGCCGCCGGGGTCAATACGACGCTGCTGGAAAAGCGTGACCAACCCGGTGGCCGCGCCTACGTCTACCACGACCAGGGTTTCACTTTCGATGCCGGGCCCACGGTGATCACCGACCCCACGGCGATCCAGGCGCTGTTCACCCTGGCCGGCAAGCCGATGGCCGATTATGTCGAGCTACTGCCCGTCAGCCCGTTCTATCGGCTGTGCTGGGAAGATGGCACCTGCTTTGACTATGGCAACGACCAGGATGAACTGGAGCGCCAGATCCATGCCTTGGATGCCGCTGACGTGGCTGGCTACCGGCGCTTTCTGGCCTACTCCAAGGCGGTGCTCGACGAGGGCTATGTCAAGCTCGGTGCGGTGCCGTTCCTGTCATTTCGCGACATGCTGCAGGCCGGTCCACAGCTGGCGCGGTTACAGGCTTGGCGCAGCGTGTATGCCATGGTGGCCCGCTTCGTGGGTAACGACAGGCTGCGTCAGGCCTTGTCGTTCCATGCCCTGCTGGTGGGCGGCAACCCGTTCGCTACCTCTTCGATCTACAGCCTGATCCATGCCCTGGAGCGGCAGTGGGGGGTGTGGTTTGCACGCGGTGGCACCGGCGCCCTGGTGCAGGGGCTGGTGAAACTGTTCCAAGACCTGGGCGGCACCTTGGAGTTGAATGCCGACGTCGCCGCTTTCGACGTCCAAGCTGGCCGCCTCACCGGTGCCCGCAGCCACGATGGTCGACACTGGCAGGCTGATGCCGTGGCCTCCAATGCCGATGTGGTACACACCTACGCCGAACTGCTCGGCGCGCATCCGCGTGGTCAGCAGGAGGGCCGACGGCTCAAGGGCAAACGCTTTAGCAACTCGCTGTTTGTCGTGCACTTTGGCCTGAACCGTCCGCAGCCACAGCTGCGCCATCACACCGTGTGCTTCGGGCCGCGCTATCAGGCGCTGATCGATGAAATTTTCAGCGGGCCGGGGCTGGCCGAGGACTTTTCGCTCTACCTGCATAGCCCCTGCGCCACCGACCCCAGCCTGGCGCCGCCGGGTTGCTCCAGTCACTACGTGCTGGCACCGGTGCCACACCTGGGCAACGCGCCGGTCGACTGGGAGCGGGAGGGCCCGCGCTACCGTGATCGGATCCTGGCCTATCTGCAGCGCTACTACATGCCGGGGCTGCGCGAGTCACTGGTGACCTGCCGCACCTTCAGCCCGCTGGATTTTCGTGACCAGCTCAATGCGCACGTGGGCTCGGCGTTTTCCCTGGAGCCGATCCTCACCCAGAGTGCCTGGTTCCGCCCGCATAATCGCGATGCGCAGTTGAGCAACTTGTATCTGGTGGGTGCCGGCACCCACCCTGGCGCGGGCGTGCCTGGGGTGATTGCCTCGGCCAAGGCCACCGCTGGGCTGATGCTGGAGGATCTGCACCGATGAGCCACGACCCCTTACTCGCCCACGCCGAACGCAGTATCGCCGTCGGCTCAAAGAGTTTCGCCGCCGCCGCGCGCTTGTTCGACGCCAACACCCGCCGCAGTGCGATGCTGCTATACGCCTGGTGTCGGCACTGCGACGATGTCATCGACGGCCAACAGGCCGGCCACGAGGCTAGCGTGCAAGCTCCAGCGCTGGCCCTGCAATGCCTGTTGGAGCTGCAAGTGCAGACCGACGCCGCCTGTCGCGATGCCCCGATCGAGCAGCCGGCATTCGCCGCCTTGCGTGAAGTTGCCAGGCAGCATGGCATCCCGCGCCAGGAGGCATTCGACCTGCTGGCCGGCTTCGCCCAGGACGTTGCCGGCGAGCATTACCGCAGCCTGGACGAGACATTGGGCTACTGCTACCACGTAGCCGGGGTGGTGGGCCTAATGATGGCGCGGGTGATGGGCGTGCGTGACCCGGCAGTGCTCGACCGCGCCTGCGACTTGGGCCTGGCCATGCAATTGACCAACATCGCCCGCGACATCGTCGCCGATGCCCAGGTCGGGCGCTGCTACCTGCCTGAGCAGTGGCTGGAGGAGCTCGCCATCCCTGGCGACAGGCTGACCGATAAGCGCTATCGCCGCAGGTTGGCGCAACTGGCGCAACGCCTGGTCGAACACGCCGAGCCTTACTACCTCAGTGCCCAAGCCGGGTTACCGGCACTGCCCTGGCGCTCGGCGTGGGCAGTGGCGACGGCGGCGCTGGTGTATCGGCAGATCGGGCTAAAGGTGCGCAAGGCAGGTGCCGATGCCTGGGATGGCCGGCTGTCGACTTCGAAATGGGAGAAACTGCGCGCTGTCGCTGGCGGCCTGTGGCGCGCCCTCAGTTGCCGCCTGCGTCGTTACCCAGCACGCGACCCTGGGCTGTGGGCGCGGCCTCACCCGACGCCCGCAGCGGCCCGCCATGACGCGCCCGCAACTGTGCCCGCAGACGGTCGATAGGCGGCGCGTAGAGAAAACCGAACGATACGCAGCCTTGCCTGCCCTGCACCGCATGGTGCATCAGGTGCGCCTGGTACAAGCGCTTGAGGTAGCCCCGGCGTGGCACCAGGCGCAGCGGCCAGCGGTGGTGCACCAGGCCATCGTGGGCGATGAAGTACAAGGCGCCATAGGCCGTCATGCCAGCGCCGATCCATTGCAGCGGATACCAGCCGAGGTTGCCCAGGGCGATCAGCACGATGGCCAGGCTGGCGAACACCAGCGCGTACAGATCGTTCTTTTCGAACCAGCCTTGGCGCGGCTCATGGTGCGAGCGATGCCAGGCCCAGCCGAAGCCATGCATGATGTACTTGTGGGCGAGGTAGGCCACCGCTTCCATGGCGGTGAGGGTCAGCAGGAAGATCAGCAGGCTGGTAAGCATGGCGGGTACTTCCAAAAAAGTCGGTTTGCACAGTCTGGCTGCTTTCTATGGAGTCTGCAGGTGATGACTTGTTCCTTTGCTGTATCAGTTCGGGCCTCATCGCGGGGCAAGCCCGCTCCCACGCCAGTCGGTATTGGGCTTTGCTCACGTGGGAGCGGGCTTGCCACCTCATTGCTCCTGGTACTGGCTCAGGTATTTGTCCACCGTCGCTTTGTCGCCGCTGCCTTCGACCTGCCACAGCCGCCGCTCGATACCCTGGGCCAGCAAATGCCCCACCGCCGCCTCGATCGCCGAGAGCACACACAGTTGGGCCGGCTCGTTGGTGGTGTAACCGACCTCGGCTTCGAGCAGCTTCTTGAACTCGATGAACTTGAACACCCCGGCGCTGCGGCCGACCGAGTAGATGGTCTTGCTGGTCATGACGTTGGCCAGCACCTGGCCGGTGCGCACGTCGACCGCGCGCAGGTTGACCGTGACCTGGTCGACCCGGTACTCACGGGAGATGTCGATACCCAGGTAGCGCGCCCCCTCGCCGCCGCTGCGCACGTTGGTGTCGTAGGCGATGATGCCGCCTTCGAGCATCAGGTTGGCGGCCTGCAGCGGTGGCAATTCGCTCTGGATGTTAGGCGCAACGTCTGGTTTTTTCTGCGAAGCGCGGATGATCTTGCGCTCGGTCAACAGGTTTTGCAGGCCTTCGCGCTCCAGCACCACGAACCAGCCACTGGCGCTCAGGGCGTCCATCAGCATGCTGGCCGCGCCCTGGGTGACGCTGGTGGAGAAAGAGCTGGCCGGAGTCGGTTTGTATTGCCCGGTCTGGTCGCGAAAGCCATAGACCACCGCCATCAGCCGGCCCTTGGGCCGGGGCATGTTGATCAGGTCGTAGTAGGTCGAGGCGCGCGGGGTCAGGGTGGGCGAATCGGTGTCCTGTTCGGCGGGCATCGGTTCGCGCAGGCCGCAGCCTTGCAAGGTGGCGAGGATCAGCAGTGTGCTCAGCAGACGTTTCATGGTCGTTCTCCCCTAAATGCTAGTCCCGTCCCTCTCAGGGGTTCAGGCCGCTGACCTCGATGATCGAAACTTCACCGGTCGCCCGATCGGTGACCTTGATGCTCAAGGCCCCGGAATCGTCGATGACGTCGATGAGGAAGGTGTCGGTGGACATGCTGCCGGTGTTGCCGTTGCTGATGTTGTCGAGCAACTGCGAGAGCATCCGCGACTCCAGTTGGTTGGTGAACCGCTCCAGGGCCGAGGTGCCGGCGAACGAGGTGCGATCCTTGAGGTCGGGGTCGTCATAGTCGTTCTGCGCCTGGGCGTTGTTGAGCAGCCAGGTGCCATTCAACGGGTTGCCACCGAACGCTGGGTTGACCGGGGTGTAGACCAGCTCGGTGGCCTGCGCCTGGCTGGCCAGGACACCAGCCAGCAGGCTGGCGGCGAGGCCGCGTAGAAGCTGCTGTGGAATGTGCTTGCTCATAGCTCGTCCCTCTCCAGATCGGTGGTGTCCTGCAGCAGGCGTTGCAACTTGCGTTGGATGATCTGCTGCTTGACCAGGTCGGCGGCCGCGACGGCCTCGTCGGTAAGTTGGGTGGTGTTCGGGGGCAGGAAGCGCCGGTACAGCACGTCGCTTTCAAACTCCACTGTCACCAGGCTGCCCCAGCGGGCGTCCGGGCGTTCGCGCACCACCAGGTTGAAGTCCAGGCGGCTGGTGGCGCGCAGGCGCTCGGTGAAGGCGTTGTAGAAGTCGTGGCCGATGTGCGAGATGGTGTTGTCGACGATAAAGCCCATCATCTCGTCCTCGGGGCCGGCATTGGCCGCGCCGTGGTTGAGCAGCAGGCACAAGGCCAGGACGAACGTTCTGCGGTTCATGGCGCATCTCCCTGGGCGCTGGGCCGACGCTCGCCGTTGCCACCTTCGGCAAAGGCCTGCTCGGCAACGAACTGCCAATCGCTGTAGTGTTCAAGGCCCTCGAAGGCCGACCATTGGGCATCGAAGCCGCTGCGTTTGAGCGGGGCGGCATCGGCGCGGCTGTGCACACCGGTGATGCGCCCGTCGATCGAGCGCAGCAGGCCCCACTCCTCGCCGACGGCAATCGGGTCGGGATACAACCTGCGGATGTGCCGCTTGGCCGTGGGGAAGCGGTTGTCTTCGAGCAAGTCGTTGAGATCTTGCGGGTACTGGGCCAGGCCCGGGGATGCGCGGTAGTAGCTGCGCAGGGCCTGGGCGTACTGGCCGCCAACCCAGAGCAATTGCCGCTCACGGTCACGCAGGGCGCTGGTCGACCACAGGGTGCCGGTAGCGGCCAGGGCCATGCTGCTGATGGCGATCAGCAGCAGCACGCCCAGGTAGGTGAAGCCGGCGCAGGCCTTACCACTCTGCATAGAGGCTGCCATCACGCGCCCTCCCGCTTGCACCGCTCTTGATGTCCGCCACGCCGCCGGGCACGCCCTCTGGTGGTGGCACCAGCTGCCAGGCATCGCTGCGCTCGGTGATCGGATCGACTGGGGTGTTGCGCAGATAGCGCTGCTCGACCAGTTGCTCGAGCGATTCGGGGTAGCGGCCGGTGTCGCCGTAGTAGTGGTCGAGCGATTCGCGCAACACCGCCAGGCTCTGGCGCAAGGTGGCCTCGCGCGAGGCATCCAGGCTGTTGAAATAGCGCGGCATGGCGATGGTCATCAGGGTGGCGATGATCGCCATCACTACCAGCAACTCGATCAGGGTGAAGCCTTGGCTGCGTTTCATGGCCGTCACCATTGCCCGTAGGGGATGCTGTTGAGGCCCTTGCCACGGGCCTTGGAATACACGTCGAAGACGTCTTCGCCATCGCGTGGGTTGTCGGCGCTGCTGTCGTAGGCACGCAGGCCCCAGCCTCCCTGGTCGTCGTCCTTGACCGCCAACAGCGGGTCATGTGGGATGCGCCGCAGGAAGTAGAACTTGGCGCCCTTGGCGCTGCGCACATCGCGCACGCCATCGACCAGCACTTGCAGGTTGGGCGGATAGCCGCTGGCATTGAGGCGCTTTTCGATGTAACCGGCGTCGAACGCACGCTTGTAGGCATCGATGGCATCGCGAATCTGGTACAGCGCTTCGCGCAGCTGTTGCTCCTTGCCGCGCCGTACCACGGTCTCGGTCAGTGGTGCGGCCATGGCGGCGAGCATGCCGAGCAGGGCCAGGGTCAGCACCACCTCGATCAGGCTGAAGCCACGGGCTTGGCGTTTCATGGCTGGACAGTCCGGTTGGCTGGGACCACGGCCATTTGGCCATTGACCAAGGGCGCCTCGGCGGGCGCATCGCCCGGTGCATCGCTAGGCAAGGCGCTGGCCGGTAGCGGCTGGGCCAGTTGCCGCACTTGCAGGCTCGACTCGGTGCCGGTGGCGAACTCCATGTCCGAGGGGCTCTGGTACGGCAGGTTGCGCACGATCCGTGGGGTGATCGCCAAGACCAGCTCGGACTTGGTCATGTCGTCCTTGTTGCTGCCGAACAACCTACCCAGGCCGGGGATATCGCCAAGCCCGGGGATCTTGTTGCCGCTGGCGTTGTGGTCGTTACGCACCAGGCCGGCCAGCACCTGGGTTTCGCCGTCGTGCAGGCGCAGGCTGGTCTGCGCGTTGCGGGTGTCGACCTGGACCGGAATGGTGCCTTGGCGGGTGGCCTCAAGCGGCGTGGCATTGCTCACTTCCAGCGCCACTTTGATTGCCACTTCGTTGTTCAGGTGCACGGTGGGCTGCACTTCGAGCTTCAAGCCGACGTCCAGGTAGGTGATGCTCTCGGTGATCACTGGGCCTTGGGTCGACGGCACCGACGTGGCGCTGATGATCGGCACCCGCTGGCCGATGTGAATGCGCGCCTGCTCGCGGTTGCTGACCCGAATCACTGGGCTGGCCAGGGTGTTGATGTCTTTGTCCTGGGCGTTGATCTTGGCTTGCGGCGCCGGGGCGATGCTGATGCGGCTGGAGTCGATCCCGCGCAGCTGGTCGAGCACGCTGACCGATTTACCTTCACTGGTAAGCAGGCCGAAGGTGTTCGGCCATTGCAGGCCCAGGTCGAGGATCCGCGAGCGGGCCACTTCCATCACTTCGACTTCCAGCACCACTTCAGGGTTGGACTGATCCTGCGATTGCAGCAGTTTCTCGGCCATGCGCACGGCGTCGGGCGTGTCGCGCATGGTCAGGGTATTGAGCCGCTCGTCAACGAACACGTCGCGCGTCTTGAGCATGGTCTTGACCATGTTCATCGCGGTGTTGGCATCGATGCTGGTCAGGTAGAAGGTGCGCATGACCAGTTCCTGGTAGTCCTTGGTCTTTTGCGGCGAGTCGGGGTAGATCAGCAGGGTGTTGTCGTTGACGATCTTCTGGTGCAGCTGGTTCTGCTCGAGCAGCAGGGCCACGGCATCCTCGATGCGCACATCGCGCACGAAGATAGTGGCTTTCATTTCCGGACGCAGGTCTTTGTCGAAGATGAAGTTGATCCCGGCGACCTGGGCCAGGACCTCGAAGATGGTCTTGAGGTTAGCGTCACGAAACTCCAGGGTCACCGGCCGTTCCAGCTTGCTGCGCAGTTGCGGGAACGGCTGCGCAGTGCGCGCCTGGACGTTCTCGATATCGCTACGCAGCATGATGCCCTTCTGGTTTTGCGGATCCAGGCGTAGCACGTCACGCACGATACGCTCGGCACCGAACAGGTCGCCCTGGCGCAGCGAGGCCTGGCCGAGGGCGATGCGGTCTTCGAGGGTGCGCATCAGCTCGATCTGGCGAATGCCTTCCTGGGCGCGGCGGTTGTTCGGCTCGAAGGTCAGCACCCGGCCGTAACCCATGCGGGCGCCAGCGAAGTCATGGCGGCTGCGGTCACTGTCGGCCTGGGTCAGCAAGGCCTCGACCGCTGCCTGGCGGCCATGGGCCAGGGCGATGTTCAGCTCGGTGTCGCGCGGGTCTTCGCGCAGGGCATCTTCCAGGCGAGCGATGCCGGCCTCGTACTGGCCCTCCTTGAACAGCGCATCGCTGTCTTTACGCACCGCGCTGGAGCCGCACCCGGCCATCGCCACGCACAGCGCCAGGAGCAGGAATGGAGCAGGCTTGCACAACTTCGAAGGCTTCATGGTGCGCTCCCGACAGACAGGGTCTGTGGCTGGTGCAGTGGCAGGTAGACCAGGCTCAGCTCAGTGGCCGAGACGTGATCGAGGCGGTAGGTGTCGTCAATCACGTCGCCTTGGCGCACGACGTAGAGCTTTTCGCCGCTCTGCAGAAAGATCTGCAAGTCGTCGCGATCGCCGATGCGACCGATGAACTGGAACGGCAGCATGGGCGCCGTGGGGGCGGCGGCAGCGACCGGGGTGGGCAGCGCCGGTTGCTCGGTGACCGTGGCCAGAGTTGGCGCTGCACTCCAGCGCTGTACCGGGAACAGATCGCGTGATGGTTTGCCTGCGGCCTTTTCGCCAGGCACGCTCGCCGTCACGCGCCGGTCCGTTGCCCGCTCGGCAACGGGGGCGCGGGCTTGCCCGGCGAGGGGTTCAACGCTGTCTTGGGTCTGGCCAAACCAGCGCCCAGGCGCCCAGGCCAACGCCGCGCTCAGGCCAAGAAAGCCAATCCATATCGCCGTGCGCTTGGTGTTCATGACGACCTCGACAGGTAAAGGGTCATGCGCAGGCGACCATTGAGTTCGCTGTCACCGATGCGCTTGCGCTGCAGTTCCAGGTCTTCGAGCACCAGGGTCGGCAGTTGCCCTAGCAGGGCCTGGAGAAAGCCGCGAATCTGTGGGTAGCTGCCGCGCACCGGCAGGACGATCTGGTAGCGCGCCAGCTGCGTCTTGGGGTCGACGCCCAGGGCGTATTCGCCGCGCGCCAGGCTGATGCGCTCGGCACTGGCCAGGCGGTACAAGCGCTCGATCAGCTCGCTGGCCTGGGGTTGGCCTGGCAGTTGCTGGCGCAGGCTGTCCAGCGCCTGCTGTTCGGGCTTGACGGCAATTTTCAGCTCGCCACGCTGCAAACGCTGGACCTGCACGCTGGCGTCGGCTTCGTTGGCGCGCAGTTCGCGCACCGCTTGCCACTGCGGCAGTACGCTGGCCACACCGAACACCAGGGCAACGCCACTGACCAGCAGCGCGCCGAGGCCAGCGCGACCGAGGCGGCGCGCCTGTTCATGCAGGATCAGGCTAGGGACGCGCATGGCCGATCTCCCAGGTGGCGGTGAGGTTGAAGCGCACCGGGTGCTCAGGCTGGCCGGCGACCACTTCGTGGTTGAGCAGCGACACATCGCGCAGCTCGGCGCTGCGTTCCAGGCGCTGGTGGTACTGCAGCATCGCTTCCAGGTCGCGCGCTTCGGCGGCGATGCGCACCTGGCCCTTGCGCGCGTCCGGGGTGATGGTCAATAGCGCGACGTCTTGCTGCGGCATCGCTTCGAGCATCGCGAACAGTTGCTCCCACGGCCGTTGCAGCTGCTGCGAGACGTTGCGCATCTGCGCCAGTTGCTCGGCCTGTTCGCGGCTGGCGGCGCTGCTCAGCGGTGCGGCGGTAGCGGGTCGGCGGCCAAGCTTGAGCTCAAGGCTGTGCACCCGTGCCTCCAGGTCGACTTGCTCGCTCTGCAACTGCTGCTGCACCAGCAACAGCAGCGCCAGCACTGCGCTGCCCAAGGCCAGCAGCGACCAGGCCAACGCGCTGCTGCGCCGGGGTTGGAATTCCAGATCGAGGCGGCGCATCTCAGGCCACCGCCCGCCACATGGCGCACAGCGGGTCGCTGTCGCCTGCGCTCTGGCACAGCTGCACGGCGGCCAGCTGTGGTACATCGCTGCGCCCTGGGGCATGCAGGTAGATGCGTGGCAGATGCTCGCCGTACAGCTCGCAGGTGCGTTCGATCAGCGCTTGCAGGGCCTGGTCAGTGTCGGCGCAGCCTTGGGCCAGGACTTGCTGCCAGGCGCCGCCAGCGGCCAGCAACAGCACACTGCGCCGGGGCTCGGCGAGGACGAACAGGAAGTCGCCCTGCTCCAGCTGGGCGCTGCAATGGTTGTAAGCGGCCATCAGGTAGGGTTGCACCGAGCGCAGGCCCAGCCGGCGCTCCTTGGCCAAGGCTTGCAGCCCTTGCATCAGTGCTTGCGGCAGGGCCGTGGCGATCCGCGCAGCGCCGGCAGCTTCGGGCGAGAGGACGATGCGCCAGTCATCCAGCGACTGCCCGTAGAGGTTCTCGAAGCACGCCCGGGCGTAGGCATCGAGTTCGCGGGGGTGGCCGATGGCATCGCTCCAGGGCACCAGGCAGAAGCGGCTGTAGCGCGCCGACAGCAGTACCCGCAGCTGCGCACCGGCCAGCGCGTGCTCGCTGAGCAGCGCGTCCAGCGCTTGCACGGCAGGTGCCCAGGCCGGCTGCGTGGCATCGCAGGTAAAGCCGCAGCTGCCCAGCCATTGATGTTGGTTGGCGTGCCAGCGACCCAGGCCGACACCCTCGGCGCCGAGTACGGCGCAATAGCGATCAGGCGATAAATGTGACACGGTTGATCTCCTCAAGCGTGGTACGGCCCTCGCGGACCAGGTCCAGGGCGGATGCGCGCAGCAGGCGCAGGCCGCGTTGGCAAGCCAATGCCTTGATCTGCGCCAGCGGGCGGCGCTCGACGATCATCTGGCGCAGGTCGTCATCCAGGTGCAGCAACTCGGCAATCGCGTTGCGGCCGCGATAGCCACTGCCGCGGCACTGGCCGCAGCCTTGGGCGCGAACGAAGTGCCACCCGCTGACCGCCTCGCGACTAAGCCCGGAGACTGCCAGCAGCTCATCGTCCGGCTCGCAAGCCACTGCGCAGTGCGGGCAGGCCAGGCGAATCAGGCGCTGGGCGAGCACAGCGTTGAGCGCGGAGACGAAGCTGTAGGGGTCGACCTGCATCTGGCTGAAGCGGCCGATCACATCGAACACGTTGTTGGCGTGGATGGTGGTGAACACCAGGTGCCCGGTGAGCGCCGACTGCACGGCGATCTGGGCGGTGTCGGGGTCGCGGATCTCGCCGACCAGGATCTTGTCCGGGTCATGGCGCAGGATCGAGCGCAGGCCGCGGGCGAAGGTCAGGCCTTTTTTCTCGTTGACTGGAATCTGCAACACCCCCGGCAACTGGTACTCGACCGGGTCTTCGATGGTGATGATCTTGTCTACGCCATGGTTGATCTCGCTGATCATCGCGTAGAGGGTGGTGGTCTTGCCGCTGCCGGTGGGGCCGGTGACCAGGATCATCCCGTAGGGCTCGCTGGCCAGCCGGCGCAGCGCACGCAGGGTCTGCTCCTGAAAGCCCAGGGCTTGCAGCTGCACACCGCTGACCTTGTCCGACAGGTCTTGTTTGTCGAGCACCCGCAGCACCGCGTCTTCACCGAAGATGCTGGGCATGATCGAGACGCGGAAGTCGATCTGCCGCTCGCCCACCGCCACCTTGAAGCGGCCGTCCTGGGGTACGCGCTTTTCACCGATGTCCAGTTCGGCCATGACCTTGATGCGCGAGATCACCTGCTCGGCAAAGGCGCTGCCACTGGCTTTACCGGCGCAGTTGAGCACGCCGTCGATGCGGTACTTGATGGTCAGGCCCTGGCCGGTCATGCCCAGGTGGATGTCGCTGGCATGTTGCTTGAGGGCATCGTAGAGGGTCGAGTTGACCAGCTTGACCACCCGGCTCTGGTCTTCGCTAATGCTGGTCAGCGACAGCCGTTGCAGCGGGTCGGCCTCGCTGCCGGGTTCGCCGTCCTGGTCCATGGCGTCGACGGCGTGGAAGCTTTCCTCGTGGCGGGCCAGAAACGCTGCCAGGTCAGCGGCGTGGACCAGGTACAAGGCGGCGCCTTGCAGGTTATCGTCGATCCAGGCCAGGCGGGCATGATCGAAGGGGTCGGCGAACACGCCGATCAGTTCGCCTGCCTGTTGGACCAGTACGAACTCGTGCTTCAGGCACTGGGCCAGGCTGACCCGCTCGAACACCGGGGTGCAGGCGAACAGGCTGGGGCTGTCCAGAAGCGGGTAATGCAGGGTGTGGGCCAGGCGCTGGGTGAAGGTGGCCGGGGCATCGTTGCTCAGACGTTGCAGGCAGTTCAGCAGGCGTTCTTCACCGGCTGCCAGGCGGGCCTGGGCGAGCAGTTCGCGGGGGAAGCTGGCGATCTGCAGCGCCGGATCTGGATGCTCGGGTGGGCTCTGCTCAAGTACATCGGACATGGCCTGCGACTCCGCTCAAGGGCGCGTCGCAGGTTGGCTCGGTGGGGACCGGGGTGGCCGCGGGCGCCGCTATTCCCCGGTGAGCAGTTGGTCGTCGTCAGGTCCAGGAGGTCGTGCGCCATGACGGCGGCGGTCGGCCAGTACCCAGCTTCCATCGAACAACTGCATGGGGAACGTATCGTTCCTGTTCTGGCGTCGTTCGACGAAACCTTCGGCCGGGTTGTCGCTTGCCCTGCGCTGGCGCTCTACCCCGGTCAGGTCGGAGACTGCGCGGGCCAGTTCCACCAAGGGGAACGGCTTGAACAGGACATGGGTGACGCCGAGTTCGGCGGCCCGCTCACGGACCTCGGCGGTCGGGTGGGCGGTGATCAGCACGAAATGGCACTGCCTGTTCTTGCGCACGGTCTCCAGAACCTGAAACCCCTCCATGTCGGGCAAGCGGTAATCCAGCACGATCACATCGGGTTTGAGCTTCTCAGCCTGCTCAATACCGCTGAAACCGTCGTGGGCAACATCAACTTCCAGGCCTTGCGCTTGCAGATACGCCTGCAAGTTCAGCGCGAGGGTCTGCTCGTCATCGACTACCAATACTCTGTTCACCAAGGTCGACTCCCAAGAACTACCCGGTTTCCCGGTCTGCGAAGTGCGGCCTTGAAGAGGCTTGAGCAGGCTTCGTGCCAGGCATGAAAGGTCATGTTGCACCACTGTAAGTCTTTGATTTTACTTAGCCATCCAGATACCCAGAAAAAACCCGAGCACCCAGTTCCCCACAACCGGGGAGCTTGATGGCACTTTGCCCAGAGATATGTCCCCACACTTGGGGAAATCTCTGCCAGAGCGTATCAGTCTGCGCGCTCGACGTGGGCCGATTCACGCAAACGTTGGCGTACCGTTTGCCGCGCCTGGGCGCTGAGCTGTTCGGCGAGCGCGAGCCTGGCCATCTGCAGGCTCTGTTCGGGTATGACAGAAGTGTTATCACTTTGGTTCTGCGCTCCTTGCAGTCTTTCTCGATTGGCCTGGTAGAAAGCCTGGACGTCAGCCTCGGACGGCGCCGCTACCGCGCTCAGCTGCGCGTAGACGCGCTGGGCAGCCATTTCGTGACGAGTGTAGTCGGCAAACTCTGCCCGATTAAAGCCCGCCTCGCTCAGCCGCCGCTCGAATATCACTGGACTGCCGAAGGCCTGTTCCAGTTGGCCGATGTGCGCCGAAACCTGTTCGTCGCTGACGACGATGCCGCGCCGCTGCGCCTCCTGCCAGAGCAGCTCCTTGTCGATCAGCTCATCCAGGGCCTGGTCGCGCAGGCGCTTGTACAGGTTGGGGTTGCGGATACTGCTCAGCGCCCGCCCCTGCGCCTGCAGGTACTCGCTGAAATAGCGCTCCAGGCGCATGACGCTGATCTCAACGCCAT
The DNA here is from genome assembly GCF_025847435.2 of Pseudomonas sp. BT-42-2. Taxonomy (NCBI): domain Bacteria; kingdom Pseudomonadati; phylum Pseudomonadota; class Gammaproteobacteria; order Pseudomonadales; family Pseudomonadaceae; genus Pseudomonas; species Pseudomonas sp. BT-42-2. Next base: position 366,384 of record NZ_JAOYTM010000007.1, on the reverse strand, counting down.
TGACCCGCGCGGCGGCAAGGTCGGCCCAGCTGATCGGGGTGATCCCCAGCAACAGGCACAGCAAGACGATACGCATGGCAACCTCCGTTCAAGGGGTGTCCGGCAGCGGCCGGTACGGCGCAACTTCGGCAAAGCGCGGCCCAGGCAGGGCTACCGCCACCACATGGGCCCCGGCCATGCCCTGGCGCCGGCCCGGGCCGAAGCTCAAGGCCGGGGTCAGGCCGGTGTCGATGTCATGCAGGCTTTCGAGGGCGCGCACCAATTGTTCGCGGCTGGCGTCGCGGCCAATCTGCTTGAGTGCCTCGCTGAGCAGGCGCAAGGCGCACAGGGTGTTGACCTGCAATGAGGCCTGGCGCGCATCCAGGCCCTGGCGCTGGTGCAGGCCTGCCAGCCGGGCGCGGCCCTGCTCGGTCCAATCGCCGGGGACGAACGGATAGGCCAGGAACACCCGCTGCGACCACTGCGGCGCAAGGTTCGGCAAGCTCCCGGCGACCTGGCTGGCGGCAGCGAACAACAGCGGCTCTCGTCCAGCGGCGTTGAGCGCCTGGGTCAGTTGGCCAAAGCCGTGCGCGTGGCCCAGGTAGACCACCCCCTGGGCCTCCGGCGCCTTCCCGGTGAACGCCTGCGCGGCGGGCACACTCCAACCGGCCTGCTGCAGCCGCTGGCGCAACTGTTCGGCCAAAGCAGCCTGCTCGGCATCGGCGTAGACCACCTGCAAGCCATCGGCAGGCAAGCCCAAACCGTCGCGAGCATGCACCGCCAGGCTCAGCAACTGCTCCAGCAGACCCGGCATCGGGTCGAAGATCTGCGGGCTGGGGCCGCTGCGTGGAGTACTGCCGATCAGCGGCACGCCACGCTGTTCGAGGGCGGCGGCCAGACGTTCATCGAGCATCGGCACCAGCGGCGAAACCACGGCGAATACCCCCTCCTCGTCCAGCAAGCGGTCCAAGGCGCGGCTGGCGCTGTCTGGGTCTGCACCCGGATCCAGCACCACCAGTTGCAAACGCCGGCCATTGATCCCGCCTTGCTGGTTGAGCTGCTCCAGCCCGTCGTCGAGCACGGCCCGCACCACCCTGCCCGCCTCAGCCAAGGGCCCGGCAGCAGGCAACAAGGTGCCCAGGCGCAATACGCTGTCCTCCACGCCCGGATCACGCTCCTCGCCCAGGCGCTTGAGATAAGCGGTGAGATTGCGTTGATCGGCCTGGCTCAGGACAAAGCGCGGCATCGCCGGATCGAGCCGATTGCCAGCCGGGTCGATGCCCTGCTGCACCGCCCGGGCCAGGGCTGATGCGTCGTAGGCCGGGTAACTGCGGCCATTGGCCTGGCGCTCACCGGCGCCGACGCTCAGGCGCTGCCAATCCAGGCTTGGCGGGCGCACACCGCCTTCGGCGCGGCCCTTGCCATCGTTACCATGACAACTTGCACAGGGCAGCACGCTGGCCGGCACGCTCATGTCACTGACACCGACCCGGGCGACCACCTGGGCGTCGCCACTGGCAAGGCCCTGGCGATACAGGCGCTTGCCCGCCTGTTCCTGCGCGGTCAAGTCCAGGGCCAGGGCTGTGCTGCACAGCGACAGCCCCAGCCACAGTGCCAGCAGCCGGCCCACGGCGCTCACCGGCCGGCCAGCGGTTGGGTGAGCAGCTGCATGCGCTGGGCGATGGCCGCAGGCGGCGCGTCGGGGCGGATCTTGCTCCAGCGTTTGCTCGCCACATCGCCAGCGATCAATTGAGTTGAGTGCTGCTCTGGGCTGGGCAAGAACTGCCCAAGGCGCCCCAGCACCAGGTCGACATTGGCCTTGTCACCGGTCAGGAACAGCCAGTTGGGGCCATCCACGCCTTGTTTTTCGGCAAACGCCTTGAGCACTGCGGGGGTATCGTTGAGCGGATCACTGCTGACCGAGATGAAGGTCACCTGGCTGGCCAGTTCGCTGCCCATGGCCTCGCGTACTTCACGCAACTTGCGGGTAATCAACGGACAGGCATCGTTGCAGTGGGTGAAGATCACATTGAGCATCACCACCTTGTCCTTGAGCACATCGCTGTAGAAGCGCAGCTCGCGGCCGTTCTGGTCCTTGAGCACGGTATCGGTGAACCAGGCCTGGGCATCGCGGGTGCCGCCACCGCTGCTGATGGTCGGCGATGCCGGTTGCGGCGCGGGGGCTGTCGGCGCATGGCCCCCGTGGGCCAAGGCGACGCTGCTGAGGATCCACAGGCAGCCGATCAGGGTCAGCCAGTCGAGACCACGCATGCCGCTTCGGCGGCTGGTAAGACTGCTCATGGTTGTGCCTCCTGGGCGGCAGGGTCTGGGGTTGCGGCGATCGCAGTGCTCTTGGCGTGCACACGGCGGGCGCTGAGGCGGTTGATCTCGGCGACCAGCACGGCCGGATCGGTGAAGCCGTAGTAGCGAGTCCAGTGGCCGCTGCGACCATCACCGACGATGATCATCGGTGGGTGCTGGGTCAGGTCGGCGCTGAAGCTGCCCAGGCCCTTCAAGGTCTGGGTGATGGCATAGGGTGAGCCGGTCAGCCAACTCCAGCCCGGCCCCTGCTGAAACGCCTTGGCGTAGCTGGCCAGGCGCTTGGCATCGTCGCGCTGCGGGTCGACGCTGATCGACACCAGCTGGATCTCCTCGCCAACCCGCCCGCCCATCTGCGCCTGGACCTTGGACATGATCGACGACACCACCGGGCACACGGTGGTGCAGCTGGTGTAGATAAAGCCCATGACCACCAGGTGATCGCCCACCAGGTCCTTTTCCAGACGTACCGGCATGCCGTCCTGGTCCTGCAGGGCGACGTCGGCAAAGCTGACGCTGGCCTTTTCCTGGCGCGCCGCTGGCGGTTGCGGGGCATGCCCACTGTGATCATGACCGGCATGCGCCCAGGTCAGGTTACTGGCGAGCAGCAGGCTCAGGGCGAGCAGTTTGCTTGGGCAGTTCATCGCACACTCCTGGGTTCCCCTTGGGAAGCGGTAGACGCTGCGGCCGGCAGGACGCGCAGGCTGGTGTAGTTCTCTTCGGCAAACGTGCGGCCCAGTGATGGCGACTGCACGTGCAGGTACCAGGCACCGGCTTCGGCCAACTCCAGCGAGGCTTGGTAGACCCCCTCACCCACCTCGGTCAGGGGCAAGCTGCGCGGCAGCGACGACGGCGCCAGGAAGTAGCGCAGGCTCAAGTCGCGCAGGCCCAGGCGTGGCTGGCCGTCGTCACCGAGGATACGCACGCGGGCAACGAAGGGGCTGTTTTGCAAGGCCGGCTGATCATTGCCGATGAACTCGGCGTGAGCGCCCTTGCGCTTGGCCGCCTCAGGCGCCACGGCGATATCGGTGCTGAAGCAGTGGATGATTTGCGGCTGGTTGAGCAGAAAGGCCACGTCGAACTTGCCCGCCGCCGGCATCTTCACGGTCGAGCCGTAAACACCTGGGGCCAGCTCGCGCAGGCTGCGGTCGATGACGATCGCGGCCCGCGCCTGATGCCCGCGGTTGTTGTAGCCGGACATCGGCGCGTTCATCCCCTCGGCGTAGAAGTAAGTGGTGTTGTCCACCGGGTTGACCACGAACACCGAGTTGTTGTCGCGGGCCACCGACAGGCCTTGGGCCAAGGGCAAGTCACCGGCCTGGCGCGGCGCGGCGGGGCCGGCCTCGAAGCCTTGGACGATGGGCTGGCGGCCCTCGCCCAGGCTGCCCAGGTTGATCATGCTGACCTTCGGCGACGACAGCCCACGCACGTAGGCGTAGCCCTTGGTGAAGGTCAGCTGGTACGGTTCGGCCGCCACCGCAATGCGGTGGATCAGCGTGTCGGTACTGGCATCGATCACCAAGGCCTGGCTTTCCAGGGTGTTGAGCACGATGCCGTAGCGGCCATCGTTGCTAAAGCGCATCGGCCCCAGCCCCTGCTCTGCCTTGACCGTGTGGCGCAGCTGATGACTGCGTGCGTCGATGACGCGCACCGTCCCCTCCTCGCCATCGGCCACATAGACCGCCTGGGACAGCGGCGAATAGGCCACCGACAACGGGTGCGGGCCCACGTCGAGGGTTTTTACCAGGCGCATCTCGGCAGCATCGATGATGCTCAGCGTGCCGCCATCGCGATTGGTGACGAAGGCATAGCGCGAATCACTGCTGAAGGCGATCTCATGATGCCCGGAGCCGGTGGCGAACGACTTGAGCATGCTACGGCTGTGCACATCGATCACGGTTACCCCGCCCTTGGCCGGATCATCACTGTTGTTGCCTACCCAGAGCAGGCGCTGGTCGGGCTGCAGGGCAACCCGCAACGGCTGGGCGCCGGCCTCCAGGGTCGCCACGCGGCGGAAGGTTTCGGTGTCGATCACCGCCACCTGGCCACGCTCGGGCATGGACACGAACACCTGCTTGTCATCGCCCGTGGCCGCCCAATCCATCGGCCGGCCTGGCAGGTCGATACGCGCCAAGGTGCTGGTGACCCCGCCCACCGACACGGTGGGGTCGATCACCGTCAGGCTGGGGTCCTTGTTCAGCACCAAGAGAAAGTAGCTGTTCAGGTCCAGCAATGGCCGGGCACCGATGCTGCTCTTGAGAAACAGCGCCACGCGCGCCTTGCAGCTGCTGTCGCGGTCACCTGCCGGAGCCGACTGGGCCGGGTCCAGCCAGGCCCCCGGTGCCATCCCCGACAACGGTTGGCCACTGCTCTGGTCGCTGACCTTGAACCGCACGTTGGCAAAGCTGCCTTCACGCAGCTGGCCACCGTCCATGGCCTTGGCTTCGAATTCCACGGTCACCCCGTCGCGGCTGAGCCGGTGCAGGCCCTGCGCGTCGGCAGCCTCCTGCAACAGCTCGCGCGGGTCGCACCAGAGCTTCTCGTAGGCCACCCCCATGCCGATCAGCGCCACTCCCAGCAGTACCCCCAAGTAAGCAGGGCGAGTCTTTTTGTTCATGCTCGCGCTCCCCTTCTGTCATTGCGCCGGGGCGGTTGCCGGCGGCGCTTCGTTGGTCACCCGCAGGATCCCCCACAGCCCCGAGGCATTGCCGTAGGCGGCGTAGTCGCGGAACAGATAGTCACCTGGGATGGCGTTGGCACCGCCGGCGCTTGGCAGCATGAAGCTGAAGTGCGCGGCCGGCAGCACGCTTTCCTGGGCGCCGATGTAGATCGACATCGGGTTGTAGCCAAAGCGCACCGAGCCAATGCCCGGCAGGCTCATGGGGTAGCCGTCGAGGTCGTTCTTCTCGGCCTGGTAGGCGTGCAGTGGCCACAGGTGCCCGTCCAGTTGGTAGGTGATACCGCGGCTACCCCCGCTGGGCATCAGCACGTGGTTGCGTGCCGGTTGCCCAGGCTTGGCCCAGAGCACTGGGGTTTGTGGATCGCCACCGACCAGGGCATTGCTGTAGGCCATGTGCGCGTTGGGCACATCGGCGAAGCCAAAGCCATCGGCATGCCCGAACGGTGCGTCCGGCGCCAGGCCGAAGCGCAGCCACAGCGGCTCGGTCTTGTAGTTCATGGCCATGTTGCCGTTGTCTTTCGGGTCACCCGGCACGCCGTTGCCTTCGGTGGCGATGCCCTCAACCGGCCGACCATCGGCCCAGCGCATGTTCAGCGAACGCTGCCAGACAGTGACGAAGTCGCGGTAGTCGGGCTGACCGCTGACCTTGACCGTGGCCTGGGCGCGGCTGGCGTTGTCCTCGGTCCAGGTCGCGCTCTGCGGCAGGATGCTCATGCCACCGACCAGGCCCTTCTGCGGCTGCTTGATCACATCCGAAGGGGTCAGGTTGAGGCCGCCGAACTCGATCGCGGTGGTGTTGATGTTGTCCACCGTACGGCCCAGTTGCAGCACCGGCTTGCCTTCGCGCTCCAGGTGCCCGGCGTAGTACTGATACACCTTGCTCGGGTAGGCGCCGCTGCTACCCGCGCGCGGGGGTACGGTCTGGATCGGGTTGAGGCCTACGTTGGCACCATCGGACTTGGTGATGTCGTAGCTCAGCAGCTGGGCATGCAGGCCAACGTGGCTCGAAGGTCGCATCAGGTTGTTGTTGAAGGCGGTGGAGCCTTCGCTACCGTTGCGATCACGCTTGACCACGTTCTGCATCACCGCGGTGCTGGGCAGGTCCGGCATCATCAGCGGCAGGCGGTTTTCCAGGGTGATGCTGATGCAGTCGCCCGCGTTGGCGCGCAGCACCAGCGGCTCTACCGGCACCCCGGCCTTGAGCTTGCCGGTGCTGGTGTCCAGGTCGCCCTTGCGCACATACAGCACCGCGGTCGGGTCATGCAGCGGCGCGCTGTGGCCGCCGATGGTGAAGGTGGCACCGTCCTCCTCGTCGGTTACCGTCACTTGCGGGATGCTGGTCTTGCGGCTGTTGAACACCAGGGTGCCGCCATTGGCCTTGAGGGGGCCGCCGACATGCTGGCCGAGACCCGCCGGGTCGGCGATGCTCACGCCATGACGGTTGTCGAGGATGTCGTTGGCCAGCGCTGCGACGATCTCATAGTTGCGTTTGACCGTCGGTTTGCTGCCCACGCCATTGGTGTTGGCGGTAGTCCTCGGGCAGATGCCGTCGAACGCCACGGTGTTGCGCATGGCCACCGGCTGCGGGTTATTCGGCAACGGGAACAGGTCGGCGCGCTGCGCGGTGTAGTTGCGCATGATGCCCCAGATGCCGTTCCAGTAGCCCTCCAGGGCCGCGTCGAGCGAGTACAGGTAATCCCCGTTGGTGGCTGCGGAGCTGGAGATCATCGACACCGGCGCCATGAAGCCGAGCTGCTCGGAAATACCGATCATCTGCGAAGCCTTCCAACCCGAGTTGGAGCTGTTGCCGAAGCCCGAACCGTTTTGCAGCCATTTGACTCCGTGCAAGGTGACGTTGTGCTCCTCTTCATGACCGCCGGCGTGCATGCGCAAGCGCACGTTGTCGCCCGAGTAGGTACGCAGCAGCGGGGTGAACGGGTCGCCAGGCTCGCTGCCCTTGTTGATGTGCGGCGGGAACAGCGTAGTGCCGCCGGTTGGGCCGAGCGCCGAGGTGATCGCCGAGGGCGCCAGGTTCATCGCCGGGATGGCGCGGTCGGTACGGGTCTGCAAGGCATAGCTCAGGTCTCCCGCCAGGCCATCGGCCTGCATGCCGCGCTTGCCATCCGGGCCGACCTTGTTCGGGTCGAACACGCGCAGGGCCAGCGGCTCGTTGCGGTAGTTGACGACGAACATGCCAGGGTCATCCACCGAGATCGCTTGCGGACACGGCCGGCTTGGGCAACCTGGGCTCAGGCCGCCGCGCGACTCGACCACCGACTCGAGCAGGTTGGAGGCTGCTTGGCGCACCGGTGGGTTGATGGCGTAGCGGAAGCTGTCGCTGGTGGCTGGGTACGCCTGGCCATTGGGCACGCCATCGGGGCCGGCGCCAACATACACGCCGGCTTCATAGGCATGTTGGAAGTCGCTGTACTCCAGGAAGAACTCGCGATAGCTGTCGTTACGCCCGTCGCCGTCGTGATCGCCGGTCTGGATCACCGCTTGCCACGAGGTCGGCCCACCGTCCTGGCGAATCGCCGGGTTGTAGAGCTTCTCGCCGGTCTCGGCGTGGTACCAAGTCGAGCCGGCAGGTTCGGCCAGCACAGTGGCATACAGGCCCAGTTGCTGATGGGTCGATGGTCCAAGGTGGTCGTGGGTGAAGATGGTGCCCAGGCCGCGATCGACGTTATGCACGTTGACCAACGGGTCGGCGAACCAACGCTGCATGGCGGTGCGCGCACCGAGCCAGTCTGCCCTGCCGAAGCGCCCGAAGTACGGGTGCTGCTTGGCTTTCGGGCAAGCGGCGCTGCCATCACGGGCATCGCCTTCGCTGCAACCATTGAAGCTGCGGATGGCCTGGATGCGCTCGACCACACTGCCGGGCGAGAGAATGCCGTCTTCGTAGTTCCAGCCGTTGGCCGAGCCGTCGGCGGCGGTCAGGTCCCACTTGGGCAGGTGGATGTGCTGGCCGATCACGTCGGTTGGGGTGCGCACCTGATAGTCGTCCATCTCATAGAACGACGGGATCAGGTTGGTGTGGGTGTACATGGTGCAGTCGAAGGTGTTCATGCGCATCACCAGTGGCTCTGGTGGGCGCTGCTTGGTAATCACCGGCCAGGCGTCTTCCCACAGGGCCAGGATGCGCGCCTGCGGGAAGTGGTAGCCGACCTTGTTGTACACCGCGTCGAACTGGATGTTGGCGCCTTTGTAGATCCGCGGACGGTCGGCGGTGAAGGTCGAGGCACCGCGGAAGTTCAAGCCCGTCAGGCTCTCGCCGCTGAAGAACTCACCCGCGCCGGAAGCTTGCGTCAGGCGCTTGCCCCGGTCATCCATGCACGGTTCATAGAACGGTGCCCCAGCAGTAGGCAAGGCGCCGTTGGTGCGGAAGTTGCGCGCCACCGGCTGGCTGCCTGGGATCAACGCGTAGCTGGCGTGCTCGGCCTTGGCGTGGAACTGCATGGCGGCCTGCTCGACGTCGGTGCCCTCCTCGGGCATGTAGATCGGCTTGGCCTTGTGCACCACCTTGGAAAAGTCCAGCCTGGTGGTGGTCGACACCGCTTCGCCGCCAGCGGAAATGCCATCCAGCGCGTGCCGGCCCAGGCCCCCATCCCAGCCATCGACCTGACCGGCATCAAGGTTGGCCCACAGGGCGTTACCGCTGTTCTTGAGCTGTTGCGCCAGGACAGGGTCGAGCATGTCCAGTGGTGGCGTCGGTGGACGTTGGCCGACGCTGCTTTCCATGCCGCCGATCCAGAACGGATAGCCGGGGTTTTTCAGGCTGCCGTCAGCGTTGCGGTTGCTTTCGCTACGATCGACCAGGGCCAGCGAGCCGATGGCCCGCGGGGCGGCGTCGTCATTGCCGTGATGGCCATGGTCGTCGTCGCCCTCCTCCTCGTCCTCTTCCTCCTCTTCATGTTCGGCGACCAGCTGTTCTGCCAGCTTGGGCACCACTACCACCTTGCCGGGCATCGGCGCCATCGCTTTACCGGGCAGCGGCACGATGGCCGGAATCGGTGTACCGGCAATGATCTCGCCATCCGGCAAAGCCCGGGCGCCCGCTGCTGGCTTGCCACTGCGCAGGGCAAAGGGGGTGCTGTGGTAGCCGTCCTGCGCCTCGCCGCTGACTTCCAGGCGGGTGCCTTCTTCGAACACATCGTGTACCCGCCACATGGCCCACATGCCTTGGGCAAAGTGCGGGTAGAAGTGGCAGTGGTAGATAGCATCGCCCGCTACCCGGTTGCGGTTGCCCGAACCGCCGTTGGCGATCTCGTAGGTGTAGCCGATGCCTGGGCCAATGCCCTGGGCATCGATGTAGTCGGAGTTATCGTCGTTGGGGTTGAACAGCCACTGATGGCCATGCAGGTGGAAGATGTGCTGTTCGTGACCGTTGTGGGTGTTGCGAAACTTGGTGAAGTCACCGATATAGCTGTGGTGCACGTTGGCCGGCTCCGACGGGTACAGGGCCATGCTGGCCTTGACCCCGACGGCATTGGCCGGCGGTGTTTCGCCTGGGCGGATGTGTTCCAGGCCAACGTTGGCCGGGACATCGACCAAGGTGCCGATATCGCCCACGGTGTGGGCACTGAGGAAGAACTCCTCGTAGGCGCAGGACAGGCAGTCATGCATCGGGCCTACGCCCAGGCGGTTGGCCACCACCTCAGCGCCCATGCCGCCGGAGCCATAGTTGATCATGAACGAGTCACGCGCAGGTTCCAGCACATGGCCCATGATCGGGTCGGCCCAGTAGCCTGGGAATGCCTGGGTCCCGGCCACTTCGTCGGCGAACTGCGAGCCGAAGTCGCGGAACGCTTCCAGCCGGTTAGGCAATGCCGGGTTACGTTTGTTGATGCTTTCCAGCGGATAGGTCGAGCGCGGGAAGCTGCCGTCAGGGTTGGGGCCCATGACGATGGCGTCGGTCTCGCTGCTGAGGATCTCGCTGCCGTCGATCATGGCGATGATCGGTTTGCCAGCCTTGCCCTCGCTGATCCAGGGTTCCACTTGCGGGTAACGCGCTTCGTAGTCGACCACCGGTTGACCGGTGGGTGCACGGCCGGTGCTGGCCAGGCGCATCTCCTCTTCGGTCAGGGTGTTGCGGTAGGTACGGCCGCCTTTAGGCACTACCACCACTTGGCCGAACAGGCCATTGGCGACGTTGCCAGCACCACCCTGGCCGCCAAACGTAGCGCCCTGGCTGGTGGCGGCGAAGGCGCCTTCGCGCTCGGCGTACAGGGTATAGCTGCGGGTGCCACCGGGGGCGACCAGGAAATTGCCATTGCGCCCGGTGTTGGCGGCAATGTCGCTGATACCGTCGACCGCCTGCATGCCATTGACTTGGAAGCCCACGTGACGGTCGGTGACTTGCTCGTCGGCGATGAAATGCTCACCGCCCTCGTTTTCCAATTCACCGGCTTCGTTCTCGTTCTCTTCCTCGCCCTCGACTTCGTTGTCGTCGTGGTCGATGCCGTGCTTATTGGGGTTGGCCTGGTAGGCCAGCAAGTTGGTCAGGTTGACCGTCAGGCAGTCACCGGCGGCTACGCGCAATACGATCGGCCGTGGGCGTTTGTCTGGGCGCAGGGTGACCTTGCCTGGCACCGCGGCGCCGCCCTGGGTCAGCGGGATATGGTGTTCGTCGACCACATCCTGGCGCAGGGCGAACATCATGCCGTTGGCGTTCTGCGCGCCGAGGCGGTTGAACATCAGGGGCTGGTCCAGGGCCACTACGTTGGCGACCAGGTTGCGCTGGCATTGCACCGCCGCTTCGCTGGTCGCTTGCCAGCCGAACAGGGCCAGCACGAGTGATGTCAGGACTGAGCCTTTGAGCGGGGTCATCATGCTGCACCTCCGGGGGACACAGGGACTCTGCGAGGAGGTGGAGCAAGGTGTATGCCATAAAAATTTTTGTTGTTTTTCAGGTAGTTAGGGTTTGAAGTGCAACGGATTGGGGAGGATTCCCCAGTAGGTTTCCCCGAATTGGGGGCGATAGTGGAATTGTTGGTGACTATTCCGGCCTCTTCGCGGGCAAGCCCGCTCCCACAGGGTTCGAGGCGTGCGCAGTATCTGCGTGGTGTCAGTGCTGGCTCAACACTGGACTGAAATCGGCGCGGTACCTGTGGGAGCGGGCTTGCCCGCGAAGAGGCCAGAACAAACCCCACAAAAAAATTCAATCCTTGGCTTCGGCTTCTGCGAGAGCGCAGCGACGAAGCCTGGTCAACTCAGCCATACCAGCTTTACTTGAAGAAAAACCAAACCCGTCACAGAGGGAAGTGCCCCATGAAGATTGTGGTCACCAGTATTCTTGTCGACGATCAAGCCAAGGCATTGGCGTTCTACCACTACGTACTGGGCTTCGAGCCCAAGCACGACATTCCCATGGGCCGCCACCGCTGGCTCACCCTTACCTCCCCCAATGACCCCAACGGCGTCGAACTGCTGCTCGAACCCGACGCCCATCCCGCCGCCAAGGCGTACAAGACCGCCATCAAGCAAGACGGCATTCCCGCCACCTCGTTTGGCGTACGCGATATCCACGCCGAGTACACCCGCTTGTGCAAGGCCGGCGTTGAGTTCACCCAGCCGCCCACCGATCTGGGCCCAGTCATCGTCGCGGTGTTCGACGATACCTGCGGCAACCTGATCCAGATCGCCCAGCGCCATTAATCAGCCATCACGCCCCGCAGTACCGGCAATTTCCCAACGCGGATGCCGGTACTGACACCTACCCAGCCTTCCGCTACAGTCTCAAGACACCCAGCGCATCCAGAACAAGGAAAACACCATGCGCTATGAATTCAACGAAGTGCTCAACGACCTGGTCGACTACTTCCTGCTCGGTGACATCCAGCTGCTAGCGCGCTTCAAGCAGGAAAACGACTTGCCTGATGACCTGGCCTACGAGTTCACCCACAACGACAGCGGCGATCAGGCAGTGCTTGAAGGGGTGGTCCTGCCCCTGGCCGGCATCGAGAACCTGCCCTACACGATCATTTTCAGTGTCGATGAAGACAACCCGGTCCTGCTCGAAGCGGGCAGCCGCTTGCAGCATCGGCGCGGCGGCTATGTGCTGCGAGTAGAGAACCGTGCAGTGATGCTGTTCACCTGGAGAATCCTCCAGCATTTCACCAACAAGACCTTGGGCGACCTGCTGGCGCGCTACCAGATGCCGAATCGGCCGATCATCGAGCTGGAAAACGGCTGGTACAACGTTGAGGTGCTCGCTGGCGCGGTCAAGCGCGACGGGCTCTACGAGCCGACCTTCGAGTTCCTGCTGAAAAAGTCCTGGAGCCGCGGCGACGCCTCCGGGGTCGATACCGGCTATGCCTTTACCCTGCGCGGGGATTTCGCTTGAGCGACTGGCCCTACCGACGGTATCGCCAAGTAATACCAGGCAATACCGTCGATAGCGTCCAGAGCGCGATCAGGTAATATCGCGATCCTTGGTTTCCGGCAGGAACAAGATCCCTAGAATCGCCGTCATCACTGCAATCACGATCGGGTACCACAACCCGTAATAGATGTCGCCGGTGGCTGCGACCATGGCAAACGCCACCGTCGGCAGGAAACCACCGAACCAGCCATTACCGATGTGGTATGGCAGCGACATCGAGGTGTAGCGGATGCGCGTCGGGAACAGCTCCACCAGCCAGGCGGCGATCGGCCCGTAGACCATGGTCACGTAGATCACCAGGATGGTCAGCAGCAACAGCACCATCGGGTAATGGATCTTGGCCGGGTCGGCCTTCTCCGGATACCCCGCCTCTTTCAGCGCGCCACCGAGGGAGGCGGTGAAGGCATCGTTCTGCGCCTTGAAGTCTGCCGCCGCCATCGTCCGGCCATCGAAGCTTGGGATCACCCGTTCGCCGATGCGGATCTGGGCCACGCTGCCAGGCTCGGCCCGTTGGTTCTCATAGGGAATCGCGCGCTTGGCCAGCAGGCTCTTGGCGATGTCGCAGGAGCTGGTGAATTTGGCCTTGCCGACCGGGTCGAACTGGAACGAGCACTGGTCAGGGTCGGCGACCACCACCACAGGGTTCTGCTCCTGGGCCACGAACACGTCCGGGTTGCCGTATTCGGTCAGGGCTTTGAAGATCGGAAAGTAGGTCAACGCAGCGATGATGCAGCCGGCCATGATGATCTTCTTGCGCCCGATCCGATCCGACAGGCTGCCAAAGATGACGAAGAATGGCGTGCCGATCAGCAGTGACCCGGCAATCAGCAAGTTGGCCGTCTGCGGGTCGATCTTGAGCGTCTGCAAGAGGAAGAACAGCGCGTAGAACTGGCCGGTGTACCACACCACCGCTTGGCCGGCGGTGCCGCCAAGCAGCGACATGATCACCACCTTGAGGTTGTCCCAGCGGGCGAAGGACTCGGTCAGCGGCGCCTTGGATGACTTGCCCTCGGCCTTCATCTTGAGGAACACCGGCGATTCGTTGAGCTGCAAGCGGATATACACCGAGATCGCCAGCAGCAGGATCGACAGCAGGAACGGGATGCGCCAACCCCACGCTTCGAAGGCCTCGTTGCCAAGCACGGTACGACACGCGAGAATCACCAGTAGCGAGAGGAACAGGCCCAGCGTGGCGGTGGTCTGGATCCACGAAGTGAAGAAACCGCGCTTGCCCTTGGGCGCATGCTCGGCCACATAAGTTGCCGCACCGCCATACTCACCGCCCAGCGCCAGCCCTTGCAGCAGACGCAGGGTTATCAGGATGACCGGCGCCGCCACGCCAATGCTCGCGTAGCTGGGCAACAGGCCGACGATCGCGGTGGACAGACCCATGATGACGATGGTGATCAGGAAGGTGTGCTTGCGCCCGATCATATCCCCCAGCCGACCGAACACGATGGCGCCGAACGGGCGCACGGCAAAGCCCGCGGCAAAGGCCAGCAAGGCGAAGATGAATGAGGTGGTTTCGTTGACGCCGGCGAAGAAGTGCTTGGCAATGATCGCGGCCAGTGAGCCGTACAGGTAGAAGTCGTACCATTCGAACACTGTGCCTAGGGATGAGGCGAAGATGACCTTGCGCTCCTCCCGGGTGATGCCGCGTTGGGGCGCGCTGCCCGTCGATGTGCTGTCGATAACCGCCATGGGTTGCCTCCGTCTTGTTCTTGAAGGCCTGAGTACCTCAAAGATCAACACCGCACCCTGGCCCTTGGGCTTGTTTGGCTCACGGTTGCGCGAAGCACGACGAGACGAACCGCCTCGGATCGCAGCAAGGTAAGCTCAAGCATAATCGGCTTTGCGCGGATATCCACTCGCCAGCCCGCGCCCCTCTCCAGGCACAGCGCTGACGGCGGATGAATCGCGGCACGTTCAGGCCAGAAACTGCCTGACGGCGCTCAGCACCACCTCTTGATGTTCGCGATGAGGCACATGCCCACAACCGGGCAGCATCCGCATCACGCTCGGCCCGCCGGCCATGGCGATGAAGCGGCGCGGATGGGCGTCGGAGCCGAACTCGTCCAGATCTCCGTGCAAACTGAGTAGCGGGCAGCGCACCTGGGCAAGCACTGCATCCAGGTTCCAGCCGGCGAAAGCGTCGGACAACCAGTTGTCTACCCACGCACGCAACACCCAGTGCGCCTTGTTGCCGTGGTACTTGCTCAGCCGTTCGATCTGCCCAGGCTCGGCGAACTGGCGATCGGCGGCGCGAATCCCGGCAACGGTGCGCGCCTCGACAAAGGCCTGGGCCGATTCGGTAATCAGCCCCTGGCAATGCTCGGCAAAGCGTGCCGCGCAGCTGATCGCCATGCCGCCACCGACACTGTGGCCAAAGACGATGAACGCATCGATGCCGAGCTGGCTGCGCAGCGCGGTAAATTCCTGCTCAGCTTGCGCTTCGACAAAACCCAGGCGCAGTTGGCCAGGGTGGCGGTCGGAGCGGCCAAAGCCGAGCCGGTCATAGGCAATCACCCGATGCCCGGTAGCGCGCGCCAGGCGCTCGGGAAACTCGCGCCATAACGCCACGCAGCCCAGCGAGTCATGCAACAGGATGATCGGCACGCCCTGCTCGGCCTCGGGCGTCCAGTCCTGGGCGAATAGCCGCCCCTGTGCAGTTGCGATCCAGTGCTGCCTGACCTGCGGCTGCATCATGGTTTCTCCTGCACCGGCCCTTTGAGCTCGACCTGGTTGCCGTCTGGATCGAAACAGTACAACGACAGCCCCTCACCCTGGGCGCCGTAGCGCTTCTCGGCCGGCTCGACAATTACCCCAGCGGTTTTGAGGTAGTCGCTCAGCGCTTGCTCATCGAACGGCTCGATGCGCAGGCAGAAGTGATGCAGGTTGCGCCCCTGATCCTGGGCAGCGCGACCTCCCGGCAGGCCCAACGGGCCGTCGATGCGCACCAGGTCGATCATCGCGCTACCGGCGGCCAGGTGGACCATGCCCAGGTCTTCGCGAATCCGACTGACCTGACAGCCGAGCAGGTCTCGATAAAAGCCGATGCTGCGCTCAAGATCGCTAACCCGCAGGACTAGATGGTCGATCTGCTCGATGGTGAAAGGCCGCATGCCGCATCTCCCTGTGGCGACGTGGAAACAAGTGCACCAACATAGCCCATCACAGCGTGGGGCAATAGACCCGTGTCACTCATTGACCAGCCGCTGCACGGCCCCCTGCTCATGCCGGGCCAGTACCCGCAAGATCTGGTCAACCAGGGCGCGCTCAGGTGCCTCCAGGTGCAGATGATGCCCACCCGGATGCCAGGAGACCTTGGCCTGGCGCGGCAGAGCCGCCTCACGGCGGGCGAAACCGTCACCGGCAAACGCGCCCTGACGACCCAGCATCAGGTACAACGGGCAGCTGACCTGCGCCAGCAGCGTGCAGGCTTCACCTTCGGTCAGCGGCATGGGTTCGGGCAACACCAGACGCGGATCATGGCGCCAGCAGTAACCATCGCCGACCTGCAACAGGTCACGCAGCGCCAGGAGCCGCGCAGCGTCCTCCGACAAATTGCCAGCGAGGCGACTACGGCGCTGCTGCAATGCCGCGTCAAGGCTGTCGAACTGACTGCCATCCGGCTCGCTGAAGCCCTGCAAGCGACTGCGCCGCACCAAGCGCTTGAGTCGATAGGCCTTGGCCAGGTGCTGCACGCGATCATCCTCGGCCACGGTAAACGGTGCGCCCATGCCATCGAGCAGGATCATGCTGGCAATCCCACTGGTCATTGCCGCAAGCAGGGTGGCGATGCCACTGCCCATGCCATGGGCGATCAGATGAAACTGGCTAAGGCCGAGGCTGTCGACCACCGCCAGCATGTCTTCGGCATGCTCCCACAGGTAGTAGCCACTGTCGTGACGGCGGTGATCGGAGCGGCCATGACCGACCAGGTCGGGGGCCACTACGAAGCAGCCATCGAGCAACGGCGCCAGGCGTTCGAATGAGGCGGCATTATCCAGCCAACCGTGCAGGGCCAACACTGGGATACCGTCCTCCGGTCCCCAGGTACGCACGGCGATCTCGATGCCGTCGAGGTCTAGCAGGTGATCCTTGGGCCTCATGGGCACTCTCCATGACTGCGCCCGACGCCCACGCGCCAGGCCGGCAGCTTACCATCGCCTAGTGCGCCGCCAGCCGCTGGCCCGTCACCGACGGCGACATGCGCGACACCGACCGCAGCGCCCTAGCTATGTACCGCAAGGCGTGGCAGCGATTACGGTGTGATGGGGCTCCACTTTCAGGAGCACCCGCATGACCAGCACCCCCGCCTACCACCACGCGCAAATCGTGCGCACGCTGCCCGCGTGGAGCAAACAATTACACCCAAGCCACACCCGCAAGATGATCCAGAGCCTGCGCAACGACTACCTGGACGAGCACGGCGTGCCCTATCCGTGGTTTGCCGGCGCTCGTCCTGATTGGCAGGATGGCGTACGCAGGGCTATAGCCAAACGCAATGAAAGCCGCAAAGCGCTGCAACAAGCACTGGCACCGCTCAAAGGCATTACCGAATTCTGCGCACCCTTGCTTGAGCAACGGTTGGCCCTCGACATTCCAGTCGATCAAGCCCAGTACAGCTTTCAGCCCTTTGAAGAGATCGGCGACAGCTGGGTATCTCCCATCGACGTTGAATACCCAGTGGCGACCGAGCGAGAGACCAACGTCAGCGCCACCCACCCTAAGGGCTCACCACAGCTGCGCAGTTTGCTCGAGGCGGCGCTGCACAATTTTACCGGTACTTCCCAGGCAGGTCCCTATAGCACCCTGCAATACAGCGCCACAGACACTCGAACACTGCCCACCCTGACTGTGGCGCAGTTCATCCAGCATTGCCGGACGCTGGACCTGGGAGCACGTTATCAAACGCATCTGGACACTATCCATGGCGGCGCCGCGGGTGAGACGCTTGAGGCCCTGATGTCAGAAGCGAACCGAGATGAACTGCGAGTCAGGGCTCGGATCGCCTCGCTGCAAGGGCTGCTAACCGCCCACGGCCTGGATGCCCTGCAGCAACTGAGCAACAACCTGCCGACGCCGCGTTACAAGCACTCCGCCCTGCACTGCTGGCGACTGAGTGTGTTTGATATCGGCCTGCACGAAGTCCTGTTGATCGGCCCAGACCAACCCGACCAGATCAACCCAGTGATCCTCTATATCCCAGGCGATGATCAGGAACCGCTGCGCGAGTACACGTCACGGCGCGAAGCGATGGCTAATTTCAAAGCGCAGTTGCTCAGAACTACGTTTCGCCGCCAGATCAATGCCCTTGCCCCCGGCCCACTCCAGCCTGCGCTGGCCAAAAAACTGCAACACGCGCTGTTCGAACGCCGCGAACTCGATGGCAGCGAGGTCCTGCATCCGCGTAGCGCCCCAACAATCGACCTGAATATCACGCGCTTACCTATTCAGCCATGGACCACGTTGCACAAACTGCATGTACTGCGGCTCAAAGGCGATGCGGCATGCATCGCTGTGCCGACCGCAGCGGTGGACGCCGAAGCGCAGCTGGAACGCCTGAAACATTGGTATGAGGTCGGCCTGAACGTACTCAACGTCGCCGCCATGTTCGTCCCGGGGCTGAACACTGTGATGTTGGCAGTCGGCGCCAGCCAGATCCTGCAAAGCGTCTTCCAAGGCCTCCACGCCTGGGAAGAAGGCGAAACAGCCGAGGCTTTGGCGCAGCTGGAATCGATCATGGTCAATCTTGCAGTCGTCGGCACCCTTGCTGGCGGGGCTGCACTGATCAAGGCTTCTGGATTCGTCGATGTCATGAAAAGGGTGTGGGTCGAGGGCGAGGAACGACTGTGGTTTGCCAACCTCACTGGCTACCGCAGCCCTGTCGAGCTGCCCGCTTCGCTTGAGCCCAACGAGCGAGGCCAATATCTACTTGATGGCAAGTACTACATCCGCTTGGACGGTGAACTCTATGAGCAGGCCAAAGCTGCCGATAACAGCTGGCGGCTGAAGCATCCCGAGGACGCACACGCCTACAGCCCGCGCCTGGAGCACAACCAGCAAGGCGCCTGGCGCGTTGAGCACGAACAGCCCATGGACTGGGACACTGCGCGTCTACTGCGCCGCCTTGGCCCACCCAGCGCAGGCTTGTCTGATCAGCAACTAATCAGCGCACTGCGTAGCACCGGCCTTGACGAGGATGTTTTGCGTTACACCCATATGCGCGCAAAACCCGCACCGGCGCTGCTTGTAGACGCGCTCACCCGGCTCAGGCTTGACCACGAAGTAGACGACATCATTGCCCGCGTGGGTGGCGGACGCTCGCTCGCGGCCTATAAAAACTACGCGGTCCCGGCGCTGCTGGAACTGCCAAACTGGCCGCAGGACCACGCGATCCGCGTCTTTAATGGTCCAGAGTTATGGGGAAGCTCTACCCTGTATGGCCAAGGCAGTGTGGAAATCCAGCTGAGTCGAACGAACTTGGAACAAGGCGAACTGGCCACGGCAGTGTTGAGTCAAATGGACGAACAAACTGCCAGCGCCCTGTTACCGAATACTGCCCAAGAACTACGCGCGCAAAACCTTCAGAAAAAGCTCGCTGATCACCTCAATGGCCAGCACACGGCCATGTTCCAGAGCCTGTATCTGGGGCATCGCCCGGCGCTCAGTGAAGCCGCGCAGACATTGGGCCGCCAGTTCACCAGCCTGCCAGACCCTGCCCTTGAGGAAATCGTCGAGTACGCCACGCCACTGGAGCGCAAGCGTCTGGCTAGTGGTGGTGTGCCCTTGCGCATTGGCGAGGAAGCGCGGCGGCTGCAATCACGGGCGCGCCTGGACCGAGCCTTGATCGGCCTGCACCGCCCAACGCTGGCAAACGCCGACACACGCCTGTTGGAGGAGGCGCTCCTGGTTGAGCGACCGGATCTGGCCAATGCCACGCCAGCGCAGCTGTTTGCGCTACTGGCCAATGACCGCCCGCTGGCTGCCCGACTGCTTGGCCAACAACCAATCAGACCGGGCTTTCGTTCGCCCTTGCGCCTAAGCGATGGACGCGTGGGCTATCCACTGAGCGGCAGACAAGGCACAAGCGCACGGCGTCTACGCGATTTGTACCCCGCACTAGACTCCCGCCAGCGCCAAACAATGCTCCAGCGGCTCACCCAGCGCGGCGATCTGGCCACGCAACTCAACGTCCTAGAGGAAGAATGGCGCAACCTTGATAGCAGCCTAAGTGCCTGGTCGCAGGCAGTCGGGTATGTGCAACGGGCAAGTCGCGAGGTGTTCAGTGACGCTGTGCGCAGCGCTTGGCGGCGGGAAACCGGCGACACGTTGGAGGTGACATCCATTGAGCTGGAAACCTTGCCCCCACTGCCGGCGCGTATGGAGCACATTACTGCCATCACCGTGCGTGATGCGGGGGTGCGTCATGTGGCCGAAGCGTTTCTGCAGAGCTTCCCCAATCTTGAGCGCTTGCGCGTCATCCAGAACCCTCAACTAGACAGGACAACCCTGTTTCAGGCGTTGCGCCGCAGCACGCGCCTGCATGAGCTGGACCTGCGCAATAATCAGATGGCGACATTACCGGCAAATGCGCTGCCAACGCTCACGCAACTGCGGCAGTTACGCAGCCTGAGCCTGCGCAACAATGACTTGCGGTTGAGCGCGGAACAGTTGCGAGCGCTGACTCAGCTGCCCGTGGAATACCTGGACCTAAACCGCAATGCCATCGAGCTCGATGCCAGCACAGCCGCCTACTTCCAGGACATGGTGCACCTGCGCCGCCTGGAACTCGCCGGCAATCCGCTGCGAATCGCCCCTGATGTACGTTACCTGGCGCGCCTGGAACATCTGAATCTGAGCAGAACCCAGTTGACCAGCTGGCCCGAAGGGCTGACCACCTTGATGAGTCAACGCAACTATCAACTGCGCCATCTTGACCTGAGTGACAACGCCATCCCCTTGGTGCCGGAGATTGAGACAGTGCTTGCCACACCGTATGCGCAGGGCCTACGCGATGAGCGCGCCGGTCTGCGTTGGCACTTCAATTACAACAGATTGCAGGAAGGTCAAGCCCTGCGGCTGCGTGAATCCGGCATCAGCGTTATCGAACACTCCGTGTCCGAATCAGAAAGCGAGGGTGGCTGGCTGGAGGCAGGTTCGGCGCAACAACGAGCGCGCGCTGAAGCGTTCATGATCAGCCTTGAGAATGAGCCGGTGGTCGATGTTCTGGATCGTCTGACGCTTTCCGCCGAAGCCCTGCATCACCCGCAAGAGCTTTATCGTCGGGTGTGGGCACTGCTGGGACGGGTGACCGAAGATGACCAGTTGCGCCAACGCATCGTAGAGGTTGCGCGCGAGTACCCGGCAACCTGCGGCGATGCTGGGACCGATGCGTTCAGTGCGCTGGAATTGGAAGTTTTGGCCTTCGACGAAACCGAGTATGCCGATCTTGCGCCGCAATACCGCTTCAACTTCTACCGCAGGCTGTTCCGCCGCGCTCAGGTCAACGCTATAGCCGACAATATCGCCGTGCGCAGAGCGCTACGCCGGGCGGCCCTCGTGGACAACCTGCCTGAACTGCCAGAACTCGCCCCAGAAGACGCTATCAGTGACGAAGACCTGCGCAACTCGCTGGTTGACGACATCGAGATTCGGTTGGCCTTACGCCAGGCCCTGGCGCCCGAAGCCTTGCTGAACTTCCCTGAGCCAAGCCAGGGCATGCTCTATCGACAGACGGCAATGATCACCAGGACCATTGAGTACAACGTCGAGCAACGGGTCTACGAACTCGATAGCGTACCCGCCAACCGACATGAGTGGATGGTCCGCCACCCGACCTGGCAACTGTTTCTTCAGCGTGAATACGGCGACCAGCTAAGCGCCCTAACCGAAGCCTGGCTGCAAGGCTCCAACTACCTTTCTGGCGTGTATGAGCTGACAGACGGAGCGCTCACCCCTGAGGTAACCCAGGCGCTGACGGCCGCGGTAGGGCACAGCCCCATAGAGAACGGCCAGTTGCGTCAGGCTGATCTTGAGGGGCAAGCGCTGATCGATGCCTGGGCGTCGTTCAAGCAAGCGAAGGAGCGTGCTGAGCACGCACTCCAGCTGCGCCTGACCGCCGCCCTGGATCTTAATGACCGAGGGCCCAATAGCTAATCTGGCATCCCACTACTGGCCGCGCAGGTCTTCGAAGAACACCTGCCGACCATCAACCTGGCTGGACGCTCGCGGCAACTTGGCAGTATCGCCAGATGCCGCCTCCACATGCCAATAGCAGTGCCTGACTGCGCGGGTCACCGCCACGTAGGCCAGGCGCTGCACTTCTTCTTTCTGCGCAGTATCGAACGGCTGGGCGTCGCCAGCGCGGCCAAGATCGGCCAGACGATAGACCTGGTTCTTGTAAGGCGAGCTGGTCAGGTATTGGCAATCGCCAAGCATGAACACCGCATCGGCCTGCAAGCCCTTGGCGCTGTGGTAGGTCAGTTGGCGCAGACGGCGCTGCTCCGCCGGCAAGCTAGAATCCGCTTTAACTACAGACTGAATATGTTCTGAAATCAGCAATTTATCGCTACTTTTTCGAAACAGTATCATCACCGATTCGCCGCGCTCGTAGTGCTCGATCACGGTCTGGCCAAGGGCCGCCTCATCACGATCGAAAATCCGCACCGGTGACAACGGCAGTGCTGCTGCCACGCCAGTGGCTCGGGCCTTCTTGCCGGAAATCGCCTGCGCGCCTTTGACCAGATGCTCAGCGGCATCGATGACCTGCTGCTGGCTGCGGTAGTTTTCCACCAGCATCACCCGGGTATTGGCCGGTGACGGGAAGGTCTTGGTGAACTCCATGAAGAACTTCGGCGAGCTGCCGCGCCAACCATAGATCGACTGCCAGTCATCGCCAACGCACAGCAACGATGAATGCTGGGCACTGCGTCCCACATTCATCGCTGGGCCGCGCCGGCGAATCTCGGCGAGGCTGGCGCGCAGCCAGCTGACGATCTGCGGCGAGACGTCCTGGAACTCATCGATCATCAAATGCGCCAATGGGCGCAGCAATGCATCAGGCAACAGCTGCAGGTTCTCTGGGTTGTTCTCGCCAAATAGGGCAAACATCCGGTTGTAGGTCATGACCGGTGGCGACTGGGCCAGCAGGTGCGCTTCCAACGCTCGCCAGTACAGCGCCAAGGCCTCGAAGAATTGCCCATCGCTGTCACCTGGCGGGAAGCTCATGGCGCTCACCGCGCCGCCCACTTCCAGGCCGAGGTTCTCGATGAAGCTCGCGGCCGCTACGAAAGCATCCAGCAAGGGCGCCGGCGCCAGCTCGCCCTTGACCTTGTATTCAAAGCCAGGCCCGGCTACAGCGTCGCCCGCCAAGGAGGCGGCCAGGCGCTTGGCTGTTGCATAATTATCTAACCATATCAGTGGCTTATCGCAGAAAGCTTGAAACAAGGTGCGTTTTACCGCCCACTCTGCGCGCACCGTAAGCTTGGCCCCCGGACGCTGATACTGAGCGCTTTCACTAGGGTCGAAGCCCAGCACCACCCAGCCATCCTGGCCTTGCAAACGCCCATGCACATGGAAGCTGTGACCACGGATCTGCACGGTTTCGCGGCATGGCTCGATGCCTTTGATCGGCCAGGCACCGGCGGCGAACCACAGATCCTCGATCACGTCGCACAGCTCTTCGTCGCGCTGGGCGGCCAATTGGGTCACCTGCACGCGCTTTTGCACGTCGGGGTGGTCCGGGTCCAGCGGCTTGAGCTGCAAGGCCTCGCGGCGCAAGGCGCCTATCAGCTCGGCGAAACGCGGGCTGTCGCGCAACAGGTCGCGATAACACAGGTTGAGCTGCTGGCGCTGGGCGTCGTTCAAGCGCAGGTCGAACGGGTTGCTGTCGGCGGCGGCCTCACTGCCGGCTGGCATCTCGTTGCCCAGGGTTTCGAAGGCGCGTAGTTGGCCAAAGCCAGGCAGGCTGCGAACCAGCGGCAGGATTCGCGAATGGAAGGTACGCACCAGCTCGCGGGCGTTGGCCGCTGAAAAGTCGAGCTGCCAAAGCGCGAACACCTGTTGCAAGCGCTTGATGAAGTCTTTGCGTGACTCTCGCGTGAAGGTCACCACGGTCATGGCGTCGAGCTCATAGCCCAGGTAATGGCGCAGCAACAGGATGCGCAGCACCAGCGAGGTCGACTTGCCCGCGCCCGCCCCGGCCACCACACAGGTTGACGGCGTATCGCTGAAAATCAGCTTCCACTGCGCAGCGCTAGGCTGGGCCTCGGCCGGGAGGCGCTGGGCCACATCAGCCTTGAAGCGCTTTTTCAGCTCGGCGCTCAGCGGTAGGCGCCAGTCATCGAACAGTTTGTCGTCCTGGCCGGGTACCCCAGGGTTTTCCGGGCGAGTATCGCGGATCACCAGAACCTGGCGCCCGGCCTCATAACCCTCGGCCCGGCCACGCTCGTAACCCTCGCGCAGGCCATCAGTATGGCCGCTGCGCTGGCCCGTGGCATGGCCGAGGAACCAGGAGTCGCGGTGCTGCGCTTGCAGGCGACTCAGGCCACGGCCCAACAGGCGTGCCGCCAGACGCCGAAACCAAGGCAGTTGGGCAGGCGGAGACAGGTCCGCCGGGACAAGGGGCTGCTCGTGTGGCACGGTCACTCCGTTGAAAATCCAATCAGCTGTGCATGTTCGCCGCATCCGCCAAAAATCACCAGCGAATGCTTGAAGATCAGTGGATTAGGCGATGAAACGCATAAAGCACCGCACCTTTATATATCGATCAATACGATTATATTTAGCCGATATTTACGCTTATTTTCGATCATTCAAACGCGCATCATGGCCCCATTCCACCGACTCAAGGAGCACGATCATGCTGCAACTGCGACCCTTCGATACCCTCGGCCATGCCAACCACGGCTGGCTCGACGCCCACCATCACTTCTCGTTCGCCGAATACTACGATCCGGCCCGGATGCACTGGGGTAACCTGCGGGTGTGGAACGACGACCTGATCGCCGCCGGCAGTGGCTTCCCGCCACATCCGCACCGCGACATGGAAATCATCACCTATGTGCGTGAAGGCGCCATCACCCATGAAGACAGCCTGGGTAACAAAGGCCGTACCGAGGCCGGTGACGTCCAGGTGATGAGTGCCGGTAGCGGCATCGTGCACAGCGAGTACAACCTGGAGCAGGTCGATACGCGGATCTTCCAGATCTGGATCATTCCACAGCGGGTTGGCGATGCGCCGTCCTGGGGTACCCGGCCATTCCCTAAAGGCCAGCGCGGCGAAGGCTTCGTGACCCTGGCCAGCGGCCGCGAGGGCGATGAGCAGCAACTGCGCATCCGCACCGATGCGCGCCTGGTGGCTGCTACCTTGCAAGCCGGGGAAAGCGCAGAGTACCGCTTTGACCAGGGCCGCCGCGGCTACCTGGTGCCGGCCAAGGGCGCGGTCGAGGTCAATGGGGTACGGGTCAATGCCCGGGATGGCCTGGCGATCGAGCAGGAAGCGCTGTTGACCGTCACGGCAATCGAGGACAGCGAGATCGTCCTGGTCGATGTGGCCTGATCACGCTGCCCTTTAGCACCTCATCGCGGGGCAAGCCCGCTCCCACACGATCCGCGTTGTTCGCCGATTGTGTAGGCGCGGGCTTGGCCCGCGATGAGGCCCTGGAGGTCGCGTACATCAATTGGCCAAACGCCGAAACACCATCCCCGATACCCCGCACAACCCCGCACACACCAGCATGACCGTGGTGACATCCGCCACCGACGTCTCCGTCCGCCCGTCCACCCCCGCCAGCACCCCCAGCATCAACCCCGCCAGGCTCACCGACATGGCCATGGTCAACTGCCCCGACATCGACGCAAGCGAGGTGGCAGCAGCCGAGCGCTCCCCCGGTACGTCCTGATAGCTTGCCGCCCCCAAGGTGGAAAACTGCAACGAGCGCACCAGCCCTGCGACGAACAACACCAGTGCCATCAACCAGATCGCCGTATCCCGGTCGAACCAGGCGCACAGGGCAATCCCTGCGCCACTTAGCACGGCATTACAGCTGAGCACCTGGCGATAGCCGTAACGGCGCACCAGCGGCACTGCCAGCAGCTTCATCAACATGGCGCCGACGCCGCCGCTGACCACCAGCCAGCCCGCGGCCATCGGGCTCATGCCCAGGCAGTTCTGCAACAACAGCACCAGCAGGAAGGGCTGCGCCGCCGAACCAAGGCGAAACAGCCCGCCGCCGGCCTGGGTCACGCCAAAGCTGCGCAGGCGCAGCAACGACAGGTCAACCAGCGGGTTGGGATGGCGCTGCGCATGCAGCAGGTAACCCAAGGCGCAAGCTACGCCACCGCCGATCAAGGCCAAGGCCCACATCCGAGGCAGTTGGCCCAGCCCGAGCGACTCCAGGCCTAATACCAACAGGGCCAGGGCGCCGCCACTGAGCAGCAAGCCGCGCCCATCCAGCGGTGGCACCGCGCGCGGGGGGAAATCCGGAACGTGCTTGAGGATCAGCACGCATCCCAGCAGGCAGATTGGCAAGTTGATCAAAAAGATCCAGTGCCACGACAGCGCCGTCACCAACAAACCGCCCAGCAACGGCCCTAGCAGCGGCCCCACCAAGGCAGGCAAGGCCAGCCAGGACATGGCCTGGAGCAATTGCTCGCGGCTCGACCAGCGCAGAATGATCACCTGCCCCACCGGGGTCATCAGCGCCCCCGCCGCGCCCTGCAACATGCGCCCCAGGCACAGCTGCCAGAGCGACTCGGCCAAGGCGCACGCCAGTGATGCAACGGTGAACAGCCCCATTGCCAGCAACATCACCTGACGCGGGCGAAAGCGCTCGGCGGCCCAGCCGCTGAGTGGCACGCACAGGGCCAAGGCCAGCATGTACAGCGACACCACCAGGTTCATGCGCAGGCCCGGCTCGCCAAAGTCCGCCGCCATGCTCGGCAGCGCGGTCATCACCGCGGTGCTGTCGAGCAATTCCATGAACAATGCGGCGCCGATGATCACCGGCACCTTGGGGCTTTGCAAATGGCCGACCAGGGCGGCCGGCTGTGCCGTCAAAACAGCCCCGAGACAGGTGGCCGGGTGCCTTTGAGTTGCCAGGCGCCCACCACCGCCGCCTTCCAGTGACGCGGGTTGTGGTTGGCCACGGTGCGGGCATTGCGCCAGTGTCGATCGAAGTTGTGCTGGCGGCCAGTGGTCGAGGCGCCGCCGACGTCGAACAGCGTTTCGGCGGCTTTGAGGGCCAACTCCGCCACCAGGTATTGGGCCTGCGCCACGTCTAGGGCGGCCTGTTCCACTGCGGCTTCGTCAAGTTGTGCGGCCCAGGCCCGGTCGATGCTCGCCGCGGCCTTGAGCACCAGCGCCTCGGCGCCAAAGGCGCGCGCCGCGATATCGCCTACCGACAGCTCGACGTAAGGGTCATCGACCGAGCGGCTGGCGCTGCTGTGCTTGATCGGCCGGGCATGCTCGCGGGCAAACTGGCTGGCATCGTTCAAGGCATTGCGGGCGATCCCGGCCAGCACGGTGCCGAGAAACAGCTGCAAGAACGGGGTGACGATGGTGCGCTGGCCTTCTTGCACCGTGCGCGTGCGGATATCACTGGCCTCGACCCGCACGTTGTGCAAATGGGTGGTGCCGCTGGCGGTCAGGCGTTGGCCCATGGCGTCGAAATCGTCGACCAGTTCCAGGCCTTCACGGTCACGCGGCAGGATGAACGACACCGGTTGTTCGTCCTCATCCAAGGCCACCGCGCTGACGTAGTCGGCGAACAGCGCCCCGGTGCTGTAGAACTTGCTGCCGTTGGCGCGAAAATGATCGCCCTCGCGCACCAGGCGGGCGGCGATGGCGCCATTGGCGCCGCCCAGCTCCCAACCGGCATTGCCGATCACCGCGCCCTCAAGGTAGCGGGCGAACCAACGCTCACGCTCCTGTTCGGCGCCTTCGGCGGTTGCGGCCAACAGCCCCTCGACGAAGGCGAAGCCGGGGCGCAGGGCTTGGGCAACGTTGGAGTCGACCGAGGCCACCTGCAACAACACGTCGATCACGTCGCTGACACTGCCGCCCGGGCCGCCGTACTGCTGGGGAATGCGCACGGTGTACAGCCCGGCGGCGGCGAGCTGGGCGATGGCCGCGTGCGGCAGGCTGCGCTCGCGTTCGCGCAGGGCTGCCCCGGCGGCGATCTCCGGCAGCAAGGCCGCGATACGCGCTTTGAGTGCGGCGACAGTGGCAGCGGGTGCCTGGGCAGGGAAACGTTGAAAGGTGGTCATGGGGCAGTCCTTAGATGGCAATTTTCCACAGTCGTGATTCATCGAACAGGTCGAAGGCTTCGTGTTCCAGGTCCAGCGGCGGCACTACCAGTTCGGCGCCGGTGCCCGGCAGGCGCGGCACCGAGCCGAGCAGGCGGCGGGTGTATTCATGTTCAGGGCGCTCGAACAGCTGCTCGACGGGCGCCTGCTCGACCACCTGGCCATGGCGCATCACCAGCACGTCGTCGCTGACATGGCGGATCACCCCCAGGTCATGGGAGATGAACAGGTAGGCCAGGCCCAACTCGTCCTGCAGGTCAGCCAGCAAGTCGAGCACCTGGGCCTGCACTGAGACATCCAGCGCCGAGACCGGCTCGTCGCAGATGATCAGGCGGGGTTCGCTGGCAATCGCCCGGGCGATCGCCACCCGCTGGCGCTGGCCGCCCGACAATTGCAATGGCCGGCGCTGGGCAAGCTCAGCCGGCAGGCGCACCTGATTAAGCAGCAAGGCGATGCGCGCCGGCCGCGCGGCGGTATCGATACCCGCCACTTGCAGGGCATCGTCGAGGATCTGCGCCACGCTCCAGCGTGGGTCGAACGAGCCGAGCGGGTCTTGGTAGATCACGCTGATCTGCCGTCGTAGCGGCCGTCGGCTGGCTTCGCTGACCGCCTCGCCCGGCAAGTTCCAGGGCTGGCCGCGATACAGCACCTGGCCCTCGTCGGGGCTCAGCAGGCCCAGGGCGATACGGGCGACGGTGGTCTTGCCAGAGCCCGATTCACCGACGATGCCCAGGGTGCGCCCGGCGCGCAGGGTGAAATCAACGCCCTGCACCACTTGCCGCACCAGGCCATCGGGGCCGGCATAGCGCTTGCCCAGGCCGCGCCCTTCTATCAATACATCGCCATGCCCGCGGGCAACCGCTGGGCGGGTTACGCCCGCTGGCTGTGGCGACAGCCGCGTGCCACGCGGATGCTCGGCCGGCACTGCGGCGAGCAAGGCCTGGGTGTAGGCATGCCGGGGCTGGCGCAAGACCTGCTGCATCGGTCCCTGCTCCACCACCTCGCCATGGCGCAGCACCAATACCTCGTCGGCCAGCTGGGCGACCACCGCCAGGTCATGGCTGATGATCAGCAGCGATGCGCCACGCGCCTTGATCTGCTGGAACACTTCAAGGATTTGCGCCTGCACCGTGGCGTCCAGGGCCGTGGTCGGCTCGTCGGCGATCACCAGCGCAGGGTCCAGGGCCAGCGCGCTGGCGATTAGCGCGCGTTGGCGCAGCCCCCCAGACAGCTGCCCTGGGCGCTGACGGGCGCGCAGGGCAACGTCCGGCACGCCGACCCGCTCCAGCAGCTCCAGCACCCGCGCATTGCGCTGCTGACGGTCGCCGTACCGATGGTTCTGCAGCACTTCGAGGATTTCCTTGCCAACCGGGCGCAAGGGGTCGAGCGAGACCAGCGCATCCTGCAGCACGAAACCGATGTCCTTGCCGCGCACCTGGCGCCATTGGCGTTCGCTCAAATCGAGCAGGTCATGGCCGGCAAAACTCAGCTGGCGCGCGGTCACTTCACTGTTGGGCCCGGTCAGCCCGACCAGGCTACGCGCGCTGACGCTCTTGCCCGAGCCCGATTCACCGACCAGCGCCACGCAGCGCCCCGGGGCCAGGGTGAAGCTCACGTCGCGGACCACGCTGTTGCCGGCGAAGGACACCGTCAGGCCTTCGACGATCAAGGTTTTGTCAGTCATGGCAGGCGGCCCTCCAAGCGTTGTTGGATATAGCGGCCAGTCACCGTGGTGGCCAAGGTGGTCAGCACGATGAACAGGCCTGGGAAGAAGGTCAGCCACCAGGCGTTGGCGATGAAGTCGCGGCCCATCGACAGCATGGTCCCCCACTCCGGTGCCGGTGGCCGGGCGCCAAGGCCAAGAAAGCTCAGGGCAGAGGCCCAGACGATGGCCTGACCAACGCCCATGGTCAGGGTGACGATCAGCGGCCGCATGGCGTTGGGCAGGAGCTGGCGCACAATGATCCGCGAGGTCGGATGGCCGAGCGCCCGCGCCGCTTCGATGTAGCCGGCATTGCGCACCGCCAGCACCTGGCCGCGGACCATCCGCGCATAGCCCGGGGCGCCGCCCAGGCCGGTGGCGACGATCAGCGGGCCAATGCCGCTGCCGAACACCGCCACGAACAGCAGCGCCAGCACCAGGCTGGGAAAGGCGAACAGCACTTCTAGCAACCAACCGACCCCACGGTCGAGCTTGGCCCCGCCCAGCCCGCCAAGCAGCCCCAGGCTGATGGCGATGGCCATCGACAAGGCCGTGGCCGCCACACCGATCAGCAGGCTCTGGCGGGCACCGTGGATGACCCGGGCGAAGATATCGCGACCGGACTGATCAGTGCCCAGCCAGTGCGCCCAGCTCGGCGGCTGGAACGCTTCGCGGGGCACGATGGCCAGCGGGTCGATACGGGTGAACAGCTGCGGCGCCAGGGCCGCCAACAGCAACCCGGCGAGAAACACCAGGGCCAGGCTCGCACCCAGCGGCGGCAGGTGCAGCCGCCGTTGCCGACGCAGCGGGGCCTGCGCCCGCTCAAGGATCAGTTCGCTCATGGCTTGGCCTCCTGTTGACGGGGATCGATCCACTGGTAGAGCAAGTCGACCAGAATGTTGGCCAGCACGTAGCCGGCAGCCACCACCAGGCTGATGCCGATCACCAGTGGCAGGTCCTGCACTTGCACCGCTTGATACAGCTGACGGCCGACACCTTTGCGCGAGAAGATCACCTCGCACACCACCGCGCCGCTGATCAGCGCGCCAATCGCCCAGCCGGACAACGACACCCCCGGCAGCAGCGCATGGCGCAGGGCATGCCGAAAGCGCACGGCCAGGTCGCTCAAGCCGCGGCTGCGGGCGGTGAGGATGAACGGCTGGTCAAGGGTCAGTTCGAGCGATTCGCGGGTTACCTGGGCAATGAAGCCGGCCAGCGGGATTGCCAGGGAAAACGCCGGCAGCACCAGGCTCGCCAAGCTGTCGCTGCCCGCCGGCGGGAACCAGCGCAGGCCAAAGGCGAACACCGCCAGCAGCACCACGCCGAGCCAGAAGTGCGGTAATGCCGCGCTCAGGGTTTCGGCCATCGACGCCAGGCCCCCGACCAGCCTGCCGCGCCCGGCGGTCACCACCGTCAGCAGCAACACCAGCAACCAGGCCAGCAGCAGCGCCGCTACGGTCAGCTCAAGGGTTGCCCCGCCCTGCTCCGCCAACACCTGGGTCACCGGCTGGTGTTGCGAGTAGGACACGCCCAGGTCGCCTTGTAGCAGGCGGCCGAGGTAGAACACGTACTGCACCGCCAGCGGCTGGTCCAAGCCGTATTCCTTGCGCGTGGCTTCGATCGTCTCCGGGCTTGGGTTGGCACTAGGGCCGCCGAGGATCGCCAACACCGGATCACCCGGCATCAAGCGCAGGGCGAAGAAGGTCAAGCTGGCCACGGCCCACAGCACCAGCACGCCACCGGCAAGGCGGATGACGGCGCGCCGGCCCAGGGCGGCCAGGCGTTCGCGGCGTGGGTCGGTCACTGCCAGGGAAGTTGCGCTGCTCATTTGCTCACCCATGCGTCATACAGATAAGTCACCGCCAACGACGGCTCCAGGCGCACCCCGTGGGCAGTCTTGTAGATACCCAGGCGCGTGCTTTGCGGGTAGGTGTTCAGTTGCAGGTACTGCGCGGCCGCCTGCTGTTGCGCCCGGTAATAGAGGGCCCGGCGCTGCTCCGGGTCCTGGGTGGCCAGGGCGCTTTCGAGCAAGGCATCGAAGCCGGGGTCGGCATAGCCCGAGGAGTTCTGGTGGTAGCCACCGACGCCCGCAGGCTGGACGAACGCCGAGCTGAAGATGATCCGCAGCACATCGGGGGTATTGGTATTCCAGTAGCCGGTGCGGATGTCGTAGTCCCAGGCCGCCTGGCGCGCGGTGACCTGGGCGTCGCTCATCTGGTCCAGCACCAGTTCCAGGCCGACCTGGCGGGTGGTGGCCTGGACCTGCTCCCACAAGGTCAGCTCCGAGGGCGGTGTGCGCGCGCCGATCAGCACGGTGGCGCTCAGGCGCTTACCATCCTTGGTGCGGTAGCCGTCGGCGTCACGCCCGGTCCAGCCAGCTTCATCGAGCAACTTCGCCGCACGGGCCGGCTGGTAGTTCTGGCTGCCTTCGAAATCGCCGCTGTAGAACGGCGTGGCCACGCTCAGTGGCCCGGCAGCACGGGGAAACTCGCCAAAGTAGACACTCTTGAGCGCGCCCTCGACATCGGCGCTGCGCACGAACGCCTCGCGTACTCGGATATCGTCGAACGGTGCACGGCGCATGTTGAAGGTGCCGTTGGTGGGGTTGCCGGGGCGCTGGGCGACGATCAACTCGACGTCCGGGTTGCGCCGCGCGGCTTCGTGGGATTCCGGCGGCAGGGTTTCGATCACATCCACCTCGCCCGCCTGCAGCGAGGCAAAACGCACCGAAGGCTCCTGGATGAACTTCCAGACGATCCGCTCCAGATACGCTGGGCCTTGATGCTTGGCGGTAGGCGGCGCCCAGTTGTAGTCCGGGTTACGGACCAGCTCGACCTGGTTCTGCCGGTCCCAACGGACCACCTTGAACGGGCCGCTGCCCACGGGGCTTTCGCAGTTCTGGTCACGGCTGCGCTTGAGCGCGGTGGGTGACTGAATACCCAGAAAGCCCTGAGCCAAGACTTCGAGGAACGCCGCGTAGGGCGTGGCCAGGCGCACCACGGCGGTGTAGTCGTCGAGCACATCGGTGCCGCGGTACTGGCGGATATAGCCGCCGGCCGTGCTCGATTGGGTCTTGGGGTCGGCCATATGGTCGAGGTTGGCCTTGACCGCCTCGGCATTGAACGGCGTGCCGTCAGTGAAGCGCACGTCGCGGCGCAGGTGGAAGGTATAGCGCAAGCCGTCGGCGGAGACCTCCCAGCCAGTCGCCAGCCACGGGCCGATACGTCCGTCGCTGTCCATCGACACCAGCGAGTCGAGGTACTGCTGGGCGACGAACACTTGCGGCATATCGCCGGCAACGTGCGGGTCGAGGCAAGTCGGCTCGCGGTCGGTTGCGTAGACCAGGGTGCCGCCATGCACCGGCTGGTCGCTGTGGACCGTGCGCTGCTCGGCGCGCTCGCAGCCGACCAGGGCCAATGCGGCACATAGCGGGATCAGGGGAAGGATTGGATGATTCAAGGTCGCTCCTGCGCAAGGCCCAAGGATGGTCAAGGGGCTGTTGCAGGAGTTGTGCCGGGTTCAAGGGCCTGATTTTATTGGGGTTGGCGATGCTTGCAGTGAATGAGGGCGGGCAAAGTGTAGGGCTGCTGTTGGCCTGCCAACAGTTGCCGCCTCATCGCCAATCGACGCCACTTAAAAATCGATCGAGCCCGAGAACTTCACCAACCGCGGATCGCCCTGGGTCAGGTAACCACCATTGGCCGAGGCCCAGTAATTCTTGTCGGTGAGGTTCTCCACATTGACCCGCAAGGTGATGTCCTTGCGCTGCACGCTAAAGCGATAGCGCGCGCCGACATCGAAGCGATTCCAGGTCGGCAGGCTGAGGGTGTTGCCAGGGTCGGCATACTGCCCGCCGGTGCGCAGCATGCGCGCATTCAGCGCCAGCCCCTCAAGCCCCGGCACATCCCAGTCGACGCTGGCGTTGAGCTGGAAGGTCGGCACGCCGACGGCGTGGTTGCCGTCATTGCTGCCATCCAGGGTATTTTTCAACTCGGTGTCGATGCGCGTGCCGCCGGCCATCAGCCGTAAGCCGGCAATCGGTTCGCCGAACACGCTCAACTCCACGCCCTTGTTGATCTGCTCACCATCCTGGACGAACACGTTGCCCTGGACAAAGCCATCAGTGGGCCGCTCGATACGATAAACCGCGAGGTTGGCGCCAAAGTGCTGATAGTCGAACTTGACCCCGGCTTCGACCTGCTTGGTCTCGGCGGGCGCAAATACCTCGCCGGCATTGATCACCTGCCCTGAAGCCGTTGCGCCCTGGGCCAGGCCTTCGATGCGGTTGGCGTACAGCGAGATCGACGGATTGAGCTTGTAGACGATGCCATACACGGGCGTGGTGACCGCTTCATCGTAGAAGGCATTACGCCCAGCATCCGCGCCCTCGCCGTCATAGGCATAGCCCTCGACCCGCAGTTGCTGGCGGCGCACCCCTGCGGTGAGCAGCAGGGTGTCGTCGAACAGGCCCACGGTATCGGAGATGGCGATACTGCGGTTGCGGGTTTTGCCGGTCACGCCCGGGTCGTCCAGCTTGCCGCCGACGAAGGTCGGCGTGGTCGGTTTGGGCAGCGGGTCGGTGTGGTAGATGTTGGTGTCTTGCGAGTTATAGAAGACGAAGGCGTTCTCCTGCTGGGTCCAGATACTTGCCGCACCGATATTCAGCTGATGGCTCAGCGGCCCGGTCTGGAAGCGGCCGTTGATGCCGCCCATGAAGGTTGTGTTGTCCTCGTTGTGGGGGATCTTGGAGCCACCGATAGTCGCCGCGCCGCTGCTGTCGGTAAGGATCGGCGTACCGTAGAAGCCATTCTCGTGGGTGTGCTTGGCGCCACCGGCCAGGTAGCCGCTCCAGTTGTCGTTGAAGTCATAGTCACCGCGGACCATGCCGAAGGTGTCCTCGGTTTCGGTCCAGGCCCACTCCTGGCCGTAGTTGTGATCGGCGTCGGGGGCGCGTGGAATATCCGTCAGCCCGGCGCCCAGGCGCACCGAGTTGCGCATGTGGTTGACCCGCTGTTTCTGATAGCCGAAGTCGGTCGAGAGCTTGAAGTTGTCGCCACGGTAATCCAGGCCGATCATGAACAGCTTGCTGCGCTGGTGCTGATCATCGACCGCGGTTTCACCCTCGCGCTGAGACAGGTTCAGGCGCACGCCGAAGCGGTTGTCCACGCCAAATCGCTGACCGAGGTCCAGGTGCTCGCCCAGGCGCCCATCGCTGCTGATGTCCTGGGTGTAGCGACGGGTTGGCGTGTCGCCGGCGCGCTTGGGTTGCAGGTTGACGTTGCCGCCCAAGCCGGTGCCGGTGGGGCTGGCGCCATTGAGAAAGGCGTTGGGGCCTTTGAACACCTCGACACGCTCGATGGCATCAGGCGAGATCATCTGCCGCGGCAGTACGCCGTACAGCCCGCCGAAGGCGACGTCATCGCCATTGAGCGGCAGGCCGCGAATGATGAAGACCTGCGACTGGTTGCCAAAGCCGAACGACTGGCGCACCGAGGGATCGTTGAGCAACACGTCGCCAATGTCTTCGGCCTGTTGATCCTCGATCAGCTGCGCGGTGTAGCTGGTCATGGTAAAGGGCACGTCCATCATGTCCTGGTTGCCCAGGATGCCCATCTGCCCACCGCGCGCCACTTGGCCGCCGGCAAATACCTCGGGCAATTGGCTGGGGGATGGCTTGGCTGCCTCGGCGTTGACGGCGGTGGCGTCGAGTTCGATAGGGCCGTCGGCCGCCTGGGCGTTGACGGCGAGGGAACAGCACAGGGCCAGCAAGGTCGGACGAACAGGGCAAGGTCGCGCCATGGAAAAGCTCCGCAAGCGGTAGAGGGAGGCCTTCCTGGCAGATGAGAAATTGAAAACAATTGAGTATTGTTTCTAGACGAGGTTACGAATTATTACCAAATCATCGCACTTTCGACGCGACCAGCGGTCTACTGCCTCTTTTGCCGCTTCTACGTCATAGCCGGCCGTTTATTCGAACTGCACGGCAGAGGGCCAAAAGCCCCGTGCTTGTGTAGGATGAGCAGCGCAAACCAAGGCGCTGCCAGATAGGGAGATATACATGCGCGTCCTGCCATCCGTTGCCTGCATTGCCATGCTGTCGATGGGCCTGCTCGCCGCCACCAGCGCCCAGGCCTTCACTGGCGAAGAAGGGCAACTGATCGAGTCGATCAACGCTTACCGCAGCCAGGCCCAGCGCTGCGGCGACGCAGGCTCGCTGGAGCTGCCACCGCTCAATAGCGATACCCGCCTGGCGCTGTCGCCAGAGGGCACCCGCGACTTGCAACAGGCGATGACCCGCGCGGCCTACCCAATGGTCAACGTCCAGGCCATCAGCCTGTCCGGCCCGCGTGATGCGAAAGCGGCGATGCATGCCATTTCCGAAAGCTTCTGCCAGGTGGTACTCGATCCGCAGTTCGTCGACATCGGCGTCAGCCAGGAAGGCCGCGACTGGCGTATCGTGCTCGCCCGGCCCTTGCTCAGTGGGCGGCTGGGTGATTGGCAGGCCGAGGGGCAGAAACTGCTGCAAGAGATCAATGCCGCGCGCAAGCTGCCGCGCCAATGCGCTGGCCAGCCGTTCGCCGCAGCGCCGGCGCTGGCCTGGAGCACGACCTTGGCGGGCGTTGCCGCCAACCATACCCGAGCCATGGCCAACCAGAACTTCTTCGACCATATCGACCGCGATGGCCGCACCCCGGGCGATCGCGCCGAGCTGGCCGGCTACCTGTACCGGCAGATTGGCGAGAACATTGCCGCCGGGCGTGATACCCCGCGCAAGGTGGTCGATGGCTGGTTGGCCAGCCCTGGGCATTGCGCGACGCTGATGAACCCAGATTTCACCGAGTTGGGCGCCGCTTACGCGGTCGACCCCAAGAGCGATGCGGGCATTTACTGGACTGGGCTGTTCGGCGCGCCGCAGTAACGCTATCGCGGGGCAAGCCCGCTCCCACGCAAGGCACCTGGCTCAGGCCCCTGCATACTTTGCGTGGGAGCGGGCTTGCCCCGCGATAGCGTCAAACGCCCTTACGCAAAGCCATTGCGGTACAGCCAAAACGCCGCCGCACGCACTTGCCCAGATACCCCGCATCGCCCAAGCCCACCTCATCGGCAATCTGCGCCAAGCCGTGGCTTGAGTTGAGCAAACGCCAGCGCACTTGCTGCAGGCGCATCTCCAGCCACCAGGCCTTGGCGCTCATGCCATGACTGGCGAGAAACTGGCGATCCAGCTGGCGCCGACTGATACCCAACTGCGCCGCCAGTTGCTCGACGGTCATCGACGCGCTCAAGTGGTGACGCATCAATGCCGCCGCACGCTGCACCTGCCCTGCCCCAACCTCCAACGAACGCAAGGCATGGCGACTGTCACGGGTTTCATCGACCAGCATATCGGCCAACCCCTTGAGCGCCCGCGCCCGGCCGCAGTTGCGCGACAACAGCTCCACCGCAAGGTCGATCGCGGCACTGCCGCCGGCGCAAGAAATGCGCGCACCGTCGAAGCAATACAACTGCCCGGTCAGTAGCTGTAAATGCGGAAAAGACGCCCGAAACTCGGCTTCGTGGCGCCAGTGCACCACCACCTTGTGCCCCTCCAACAGGCCGCAGGCAGCCAGCAGGAAGGCGGCGTTGTCGACACACACCAGCTTCACCCCTGCCCTGGCCGCGCGTTTGAGCAGCGCCCGGTAGTCAGGTGCCAAGGCTGCAGTAGCTGCGGCATTGCGACCGCCGAACAGCACCAGATAGTCGTAGCCGGCGAAGTCCAGCGCCTGCGGCGTGACCTCCACTTGCACCACCGCCCCGCTGCTGGAGGGCACCGGTTGATCGCTCAGGCCCAGCAGCGTCCAACTGCAGTAGCGCTGCTGGCTGTAATCCTCGTCATCGGCGCTGAAGCGCAGCTTGTCGAGGAACGCGCCAAACGCCAGCAAGGCGAACTCCGGCAGCGGCAGGATCAGCAAGCGGATATCAGGCGTCATGAAGCCGTCCAGAAATAACCCTCAGATGTCCAGATCATACCCTGGGTTTAGCCGCATTTGGCCTAGACTGGCGCCCTCTGACACTGCAAGGCAAACACCATGGCACTGGATACCTGGCTTATCTACCTGCTCGCCAGCATTGGCCTGTCACTGACCCCAGGTCCGAACAGCCTGCTGGTGCTGACCCACGGCGCGTTGTATGGCGCGCGGCGCACGCTGTTGACCATCGTCGGCGGGGTGGTGGGCTTCAGCGCGCTGATCGCCCTGACCATGTTCGGCCTGAGCGCGCTGCTGCAAACCTCGGGCTCGGTGCTGCAGGTGCTCAAGTGGCTGGGTGGGGCTTATCTGGTGTGGCTTGGCATCCAGCTGTGGCGCAGCCCGGCGATGCGCCTGGAGCTGACCGAGGGGGCTACGCGCTTGAGCAATGCGGGGATGATGCGCCAGGGTTTGCTTGCGGCCATGGCCAACCCCAAGGTGCTGCTGTTCTATGGGGCTTTCTTGCCGCAGTTCATCGATCCGCAACGTGGTTTGCTGGTGCAGTTCGTGGTCATGGCGGCGACTTTTGCCAGTGTCGAGTTTGTTGTCGAATACCTGTTGGCGCGCCTGGCGTTTAGGGTTCGGCCCTGGCTGGCCAAGGGCGGAACGGGGTTCAACCGCTGCTGTGGCAGCCTGTTTGCGTTGATCGGGATCGCCTTGCCACTCGGCCGATGAGCCCGGCTTTGCAACGCCGGGCTCGTCACAGACTGCCCTTGATGCTAGCGCGATCCGTGTGGGAGCGGGCTTGCCCGCGAAGGGGCGTGAAGCGCCCCCTAAGAGGCACGCCGCGAAATCAACAGGAAAACCACCAGCGCCAGCAGCGGCAACCCCGCGCCCACCAACACCACGCCATGCCAGCCAAACTGCGTGTACAGCGGGCTGGCCACGGCAGACCCTAGCGCCCCGCCGAGGAAGATACTGGTCATATACAGCGCATTGAGCCGCCCCCGGCTAGCCGGATCCAGCGCATACACTTCACGCTGGCCGATCACCATGTTCATCTGCACGGCAAAATCCAGCAGCACCCCGGTCAGGCCCAAGCCAATCACGCTCAAGCCCGGTGTACTCAAGCCCAGCAACAACGCCAGCGGCGCCAGCAACAAGGCCAACAGTGAAGCGCGCCGAGCATGGCCGGCGTCGGCCAGGCGGCCCGCGATGGGCGCGGCGATCGCCCCCACCGCCCCGACCAGGGCAAACAGCGCAATTTGGCTTTGGCTCAAGCCATGCTGCCCCGCCAGCGCCATCGGCACAGCGGTCCAGTACAAGCTGAACGCAGCGAACATCAGCGCCTGGTACAGCGAGCGTTGGCGCAACAGCGGATAGCGACGCAGCAGGCTGACCAGCGAAGCCATCAGCCCGGCATAGCTGGCCTGGTGATCCGGCACCCGCCGCGGCAGGGTGAGGGCCAGCAACACAATGATCGCCAACATCACCCCTGCCGCGCCGATGAACACCGCACGCCAGCCAAAGTGATCGGCCACCAGGCTCGACAGCGGCCGCGCCAGCAGAATGCCCAACAGCAAGCCTCCCATGATGTTGCCCACCACCCGCCCGCGCTGCTGCTCAGGCGCCAGGTGCGCGGCCAGCGGGATCAGCATCTGCACCGCCACCGAGCTGAAGCCGATCAGCAAGGCATAACCAAGGAACAACCCCCCTTGGCCATGGCCGCTGCTACCGGCCAACAGCAGGCTGACGCACGCCAATATCGCCGTGGCGATCATCAACCGGCGGTTTTCCACCAAGTCGGCCAGCGGCACCAATAACAACAGGCCCAAGGCGTAGCCGAGTTGGGTCAGCGAGACGATCAGGCTGGCCCGCTCGCCAGACAGGCCCAAGTCTGGCGCGATCAAGCCGACGATGGGTTGGGCATAGTAGATGTTGGCGACAATCGCGCCGCAGCAGAACGCCAGCAGGGTCACCAGGGCCCGGCTCAGGCCCCCGGCAGACGACTGGGGAACAGCGATGGAAGGGTTCATTGCAGGTGCCTCGGCAAATGACGGGATATGCCGCGCACCTTACCCAGGCGCGAGGAGCGGGAGAATCCAGCGCCTGCGCAACGCGCTTTTGCGCCAGGCGCAACGCTGGGGTTTCAACGACTGAGCAGTGCCTGGCAAAAATCGACGAATACCTGTACCCGCCGCGAGCCGCGATGGTTGGGCAGGTACAGCGCGTTGATGGCGCTGCTGGCAGTCCCCGGGCTGATCTGCCAGTCGGCGAACAGCCGCTGCAAGCGCCCGGCCCGGACATCTTCGCGCACCAGCCAATCGGCCAGCAGGGCAATCCCGCTGCCGGCCAACGCAGCTTCACGCAGCAGGTCGGCGTTGGCGCTGCGCAGGGGTCCGCTGACGTCCAGCTCCAGCGCTTGTTCGCCCTGGCGCAGCCGCCACGGCCGGCCGGACTGACCATAGCGAAAACGCAGGCAGGCCTGCTCGAGTAACTGCTGCGGATGCACCAAGGCTGCGCTAGAGCAAAGATAGGCGGGGCTGGCGACCAACCAGCGCTCAAAGCATCCCAGGCGCTTGCAGACCAATTCGTCGCTCGGCGCAGGTTCGCCCAAGCGGATCGACACGTCGTAGCGACCATCGAGCAGATCATCGAAGCGGTCACTCATGTCGATGTCCAACTCCAACCCCGGGTGCGCGGCCAAGAACCGCCCCAGGTGCGGCGCGATCACCCGTCGACCGAACTCCACCGGCAAACACAGGCGCAGCACCCCAACCGGCTCCTCGCCGCGATCGGCGACACTGGCGTCGGCCTCGGCCAGGGCTTGAATGATCTCCCGCGAGCGCTGGTAGTAACCGACCCCGGCCTCGGTCAAGCTGACCTGACGGGTCGAGCGGTTGAGCAAGGTGGCCCCCAGTTCGCTCTCCAGCGCGTCGACCAGGCGCGTTACCGAGGAGGTGGCAACGCCCAGCTTGCGCGCGGCGGCGGAAAACCCGCGAGCCTCGACCGTGGCCATGAACGTCTTGATCGCCAGCAACTTGTCCATCGGCTGTTTCTGTCCGCCAAATCCTGGAACCTTCCTACAATCAGAGTTCGGAATCAACACAGCGCGAGCCACCCATGCCAGACAATCTGTTTGCTGCCCTGCCCTTGCCTGACGTGCATGCCGCCGAGCACTTCGAGAAGCTGTTGACCCGACCAGGCTTGCGCATCGAACGCATCGTTTCCAGTGGCCAGGCCAGTGCGCCGGGATTCTGGTACGACCAGGCTGAGGGTGAGTGGCTGGTCGTGCTCAGCGGCAGCGCTGGATTGCGCCTTGAGCATGAGGCCCAGGAGCGGGTGTTGCGCGTAGGGGATTATCTGGATATCACCGCTCATTGCCGGCATCGGGTGGAGTGGACCGAGGCTGGGGTGAGTACCGTGTGGCTGGCGGTGTTCTATCGTGATCGATCAACTGGGTGAATTCGCAAGCCATCGCACGGCAATCCGTTTCCCTCGCTGAGTACACACTGCGGCTCTCAAGGCCAGCTACGACCAACGTCGTAATTGCAAAATTTTCACAAGTAAAAAAACGCGCCGTTTAGTGACAAATTCACCACCTGATCTACTCTTTTCGGTGCATCTTAGCTTGCAAACGCCTGCGACAATCAGCCTCACATTGAAATGTACTAACTTGTTAATTAGCTTGCTAAGGGCTTAAACTACGCGCATTCCACCTGCGAGATCCCTGGCATGAACGAAACACCGCGCGCCTCTGGCGCCTCGACATTCATCCTGGTCGGCTTGGGCGTTGTCATCGCCCTGCTCGGCTTGCTCCTGGCTGCTGGCGGCGTCAAGCTGGCCGGCCTGGGCGGTTCCTGGTACTTCCTGATCGGCGGCCTGGCCATGGCCATCGCCGGTATCCTCATCGCCCGGCGCAAAACCGCTGGCGCCTGGCTGTTCGCTGCGTTTCTGGTAGGCACTGCCATCTGGGCCGTGGCCGATACCGGCCTGGTGTTCTGGCCGCTGTTCTCGCGCCTGTTCATGTTTGCCGCCATCGGCATGGTGGTCGCCCTGGTCTACCCGATGCTGGCGCGCGCCAATGGCCGCAGCGCCGGTCGTGGTGCTTATGGTCTGGCAGCGGTCATGGCCGTTGGCCTGGTGATCGCCGCCGGCAACATGTTCGTCGCCCACCCAAGCGTAGCGCCTACCGGCAATGGCCCGGGCATGACCCCGGTTGAGCCGGAGAAAGCCCAGAAAGATTGGGCTCACTACGGCAATACCGAAGGTGGCAGCCGCTTCGCTGCCCTCGATCAGATCAACCGCGACAACGTCGACAAGCTGCAAGTGGCCTGGACCTATCACACCGGTGACGTGGCCATCAGCGACGGTAACGGCGCCGAGGACCAGCTGACGCCGCTGCAGGTTGGCAACAAGGTGTTCATCTGCACCCCGCACAACAACCTGATCGCCCTCGATGCCGACACCGGTAAAGAGCTGTGGAAGAACGCCATCAATGCCCAGTCCAAGGTCTGGCAGCGTTGCCGTGGCATGGCCTACTTCGACGCTAGCGCGCCGCTGGCCCAGCCGACCCAACCGAACAGCTCGCCTATCACCGTGGCCAGCGTGGCGCCTGGCGCCAACTGCCAGCGTCGACTGCTGACCAATACCATCGACGGCCGCTTGATCGCCGTCGATGCCGACACCGGCGAGTTCTGCCAGGGCTTTGGCAACAATGGCCAGGTCAACCTGATGGCCGGCCTGGGCGATGTTCCGGATTCGTACTACCAGCTGTCCTCCGCGCCGCTGATGGCCGGCACCACCGTGGTGGTTGGCGGGCGCGTCGCCGACAACGTCCAAACCGACATGCCAGGCGGCGTGATCCGTGGCTTCGACGTGATCACCGGGCAAATGCGCTGGGCCTTCGACCCGGGCAACCCTGAAGATCGCAACGCGCCAGCCGACGGCAGCAGCTATGTACGCAGCACGCCCAACAGCTGGGCGCCGATGTCCTACGACCCGGCAATGAACACCGTGTTCCTGCCGATGGGCTCCTCCTCCACCGACATCTATGGTGTCGAGCGCAGCAAGCTGGACCACACCTACGGCGCCTCGGTGCTGGCCCTGGACGCCACCACCGGCAACCAGAAATGGGTCTACCAGACCGTGCACAACGATCTGTGGGACTTCGACCTGCCCATGCAGCCAAGCCTGATCGACTTCACCAAGGACGACGGCCAGACCGTGCCTGCGGTCGTCATCGGCA
Organism: Pseudomonas sp. BT-42-2; assembly: GCF_025847435.2. Classification (NCBI taxonomy): domain Bacteria; kingdom Pseudomonadati; phylum Pseudomonadota; class Gammaproteobacteria; order Pseudomonadales; family Pseudomonadaceae; genus Pseudomonas; species Pseudomonas sp. BT-42-2. Next base: position 323,820 of record NZ_JAOYTM010000007.1, on the reverse strand, counting down.
CCAAGGCCGGGCAGATCTACGTGCTCGACCGCGCCACCGGCCAGCCGCTGACCCAGGTCGACGAAGTACCGGTCAAGCCGGGCAACATCCCTAACGAGCCGTATTCGCCTACCCAGCCAAAATCGGTCGGCATGCCGCAGATCGGCGCGCAGACCCTGACCGAGTCGGACATGTGGGGCGCTACTCCGTATGACCAGCTGCTGTGCCGTATCGATTTCAAGAAGATGCGCTACGACGGCCTGTACACCGCGCCCGGCACTGACCTGTCGCTGAGCTTCCCAGGCTCGCTCGGCGGCATGAACTGGGGCAGCATTTCTACCGACCCGGTGCATGGCTTCATCTTCGTCAACGACATGCGCCTGGGCCTGTGGATTCAGATGATCCCGTCGCAGAACAAAGGTGCGGCTGCCGGCGGTGGTGAAGCACTGAACACCGGCATGGGCGCTGTACCTCTGAAGGGCACGCCGTATGCGGTGAACAAGAACCGCTTCCTGTCGGTTGCCGGTATTCCGTGCCAGGCCCCGCCCTTCGGCACCCTGACCGCCATCGACATGAAGACCCGCCAGGTGGCCTGGCAGGTTCCGGTCGGCACCGTGGAAGACACCGGCCCGCTCGGCATCCGCATGCACCTGCCGATCAAGATCGGCCTGCCAACCCTGGGCGGTACCCTGTCCACCCAAGGCGGCCTGGTGTTCATCGCCGGCACCCAGGACTTCTACCTGCGCGCCTACAACAGCGCCAATGGTGAAGAAGCCTGGAAAGCCCGTCTGCCGGTGGGCAGCCAGGGCGGCCCGATGACCTATGTTTCGCCCAAGACCGGTAAGCAGTATGTGGTGATCACTGCCGGCGGCGCCCGTCAGTCGACCGACCGTGGCGACTATGTGATTGCTTACGCCTTGCCGTAAACCGCTGTTGACTTCATAGCGGGAAAAGCCCGCTCCCACGCCAACGATCCAACCCGGCGTGGGAGCGGGCTTGCCCCGCGATGAGCCCCGCAATTCCCCAGGAAAGCCTCGCAATGTTCTGTGCTTTGCCCTTCACCCCTACCCGCATCACCGCCGGCCTGCTGCTGGCCCTGGCCAGCACCTGCGCCATGGCCGAAGCCGATTTGCTCAATCGCAGCACCATGACCGGCGACTGGGGCGGCTTGCGTCACCAGCTCGAGGACGACGGCGTCAAGTTCACCGGCGACTACAGCGGCGAGACCGCCTATAACGCCCACGGTGGCCTGCACCGCTCGGCGCGCTACTCGCAGAACCTCAAGCTCGGCGTGCAGTTCGACCTGAGCAAGCTGTACGGTCTGGATAACGCTGGCAAGGTCCAACTGACCATCAACGACCGTCGCGGTAACAGCGCCTCCGAGGATCTGGTCGGTAACCGTCTGCCCATCCAGGAAAACTACGGTGGCCTGTACACCCGCCTGACCGAGCTCAGCTACGAGCGCAACTTCACCCCCGCGCTCAACGTCAAGCTCGGCTACATGGCCATGGGCAACGACCTCGGCGGCCTGGACACCGGCATCCTGTGCAACTTCATGAACGCCGGTTTCTGCGGTCACCCACTGAACATGTCCGGGGGCAGTGGCTGGACCAACTACCCCAACGCGCATTTGGGCGCCCGGGTCAAATACGACTTCTCCTCGTCCTGGCAGTTGCGCGTGGCGGCGTTCAACGTCGATCCCGAGAGCAACGGCAACTCCAGCCGCGCCTGGCACCTGGGGCCCAAGCACACCACCGGTACCGTGGTGCCGGTGGAGCTGGTGTACAAGCGGCAGGGCGAACTGCCGGGTGAGTACAAGCTGGGGTACTACTACGACAGCTCCAACGTCAAACGCATTGGCAGCGACAAGGAAGTGGCCGGTCGTGGCGGGCATTACCTGTTGATCGACCAGGCCGTGTGGAACGATCAAAGCCTGCCGGGGCGCAGCCTGCATGCCTTTGGCCAGTACTCGGCGTCGAGCAAGGCCGCTTCGCCATTCACCAAATGGTATGGCGCAGGCGTGGTGCTGTACAAACCGTTCGAAGGGCGCCCGCGCGATACCGTGGCCTTGGGCTATGGCCGCGCCGTGCCTAACCCGCGCAGCCGCGATGTGCTTGAAGACGCAGCGCTGCAAAGTGGCCAGGACTTCCCCGACATCGACAGCGCCGAGCAGTTGATCGAGCTGAGCTACGGCTACCAGGCCACGCCTTGGCTTAACCTGCGTCCGGATGTGCAGTACATCATCGAGCCGGGGGCCTTCTCCGGGACCAACATCGATAATGCCCTGGTGGTTGGATTGCAGGTCAAGGCAACCTTCTGATCATCTGCCCGCATAGCGGCACACGCCCGCTCCTGCACGTGTCTTGCAGGAGCGGGCGTGTACCGCGATGAGGCCACCCCGTCAATGCGCCTGGAGGTAATCCACCAAGCGCCGCAACATCGCATCGCACCCCGCCAACTGCTCGACACTGACAAACTCGTCGGGCTTGTGCCCCTGCTCCATGCTGCCCGGCCCGCACACCACAGTGGGGATGCCGGCCTGATCGAACAGCCCACCTTCAGTCCCAAAAGCCACGGTGCCGAACTCTGTCGAGCCACTGAGCAGCGCAACCCACTGCGCCGCTTCGCTCTGAGCAGGCGTGGCCAAGCCCGGATACGCGCTCAACGGTTGCAGGCGAATGTCGCTAGCCGGATTGACCGCACGCATGCGCGGTAGCAGTTGAGCCTGGGCATAGCTTTGCAACTGATCGGCCACAGCCTGCGCCTCGAAGCCTGGCAACGCGCGTACCTCGAAGTCGAACTCGCACTCTTCAGGCACGATGTTCAGCGCCCTGCCGCCCTTGATCAGGCCAGTCTGCACGGTGGAGAACGGCGGATCGAAGCGCGCGTCCTGGTCTTGCGCCAGAACCTCGCCTATCTCGCCCAGCTTGCCAATCAAGCGTGCGGCATACTCGATCGCATTGACCCCATACGGCGCATAAGCCGAATGACAGGCCGCGCCCTGCACCTGACAGCGCATGGCCAACTTGCCCTTGTGGCCGAGCACCGGCTTGAGCTCGGTGGGTTCGCCGATCAGGCACAAGCGTGGCTTGTGCGCCCGCTCCTGGAGGGCTGCGAGCATCGAGCGCACGCCCAGGCAACCGACTTCCTCGTCATAGGAGAAGGCCAGGTGCACCGGGGTTTTCAACGGCTGAGCGAGAAACGCTGGCACTGCGGCCAGTACCGAGGCAATGAAGCCTTTCATGTCAGCCGCGCCGCGACCGTACAGGCGCCCGTCACGTTCGCTCAGGCAAAACGGCTCGACTGTCCAGGCCTGGCCATCCACGGGTACCACATCGGTATGCCCGGAGAGCACCACGCCGCCCTTATCCAAGGGGCCAATGGTCGCGAACAGATTAGCCTTGGTGCCTTCACGGTTGTGAAACAGCTCGCTGTCCACCCCCAGGCCGGTCAGGTAGTCGCGGATAAAGCCGATCAACTCAAGGTTCGAGTCACGGCTGACCGTGGCAAATCCGATCAGCCGCGCCAGCAGGTCGCGGCTGCTTTGCTCATTCATCCCCCGGTACTCCGTAGCTCGGTGCGCTGGTCGGGTTCAGCGCGCGGGTCACGTAGTCCTGCATCTGCGGGCGGTAGGCTTGCCAGAGGCCATCGAGCTGAGCGATCGGGTCTTCATCCGCCCAGTCAACACGCAGGTCCACCAGCGGCCAGGTCAGCTCACCGGCAATCTTCAGCGCCGCCGAATGAATCGGCCCGGCCTCGCCCCCTGCGACCACTGCCGCATGCATCGCTGCCAGCAGGCGATCAGCCAGATGCCCGCTGGCCTGTTCGAAGGCGGCGACCATCGCCTCGATCACCTGGATCGACGACAACAGGTTGCCGGCTGCGGCGCATTGCTCGCCGGCTACTGCGTTGTGCACGCCCAAGGCCTCTTTACCGGTAAACAGCGCAACCTGCCCGTGGCTGTCGATCACCGTCACCTGGCGGTACTCGCTCCAGCCGTTGGTACTGAGCACCCGGTCCAGTGCCGCTGCCGCGGGCAAGTCCCCCTGCTCCAGGGCGTCGAGGATCTGCGGACCAAGCGCCGGCAAGGTGATGTTCTGGGTCGCCACCGCACCGACGCCTGCGCGCACCCATGGGCAACGGGCTCCCACGGCAATGCTCGAAGAGCTGATGGCAATGCCGACTTGGCCGGTTTCCTGGCAGCGGCCAATGATGGAGAAGGTCATGGTGCAGCTCCTGTCGTTTATTGGCTAATCCAGCGAAAAGCAACTTCCACTCGATGTTGAACGCATTCTGAACAGAAGCCCACGGGCCACGAAACGACCTTTTTCCTTGGCCTTGAAAAGGAAAAAACTAAGTCTGTAAACGCGCGCCTCAAACCCTCTTCAAATAACCCCACGACAGCGCTGCAGCCCTTATTTATCAAGGCCTTCGCCAAACTATAGGCAAGCACTAGCTAAATACTATTTTCGCGATCCAAGGCACATCCCTAGGCTGATTCCAGGCAAAGGCGGTTCACCCACCGACCTGATTAAAACCGCCTTCCAAGAAGGGCTCAGAGATGAACTTGAACACAATTGAAATCGATACCCTCGTGGTCGGCGCCGGCCAGGCCGGGGTTGCCATGAGCGAACACCTGAGCAAGCTCGGCGTGCCGCACCTGGTGCTGGAGCGCAACCGCATCGCCGAGGCCTGGCGCACTGGCCGCTGGGATTCGCTGGTGGCCAACGGCCCGGTCTGGCACGACCGCTTCCCCGGGCTGGAATTCGACCTCGATGCCGATGCCTTCGCCGGCAAGGAGCAGGTCGCCGACTACTTCGAGCGCTATGTGCGCAAATACAACCTGCCGGTACGCACCGGGGTCGAGGTGAAAAAGGTGGTGCGCAACGCCGACCGCCCTGGTTTCACCATCGAGACCAACCACGGCACCATTCTCGCCAACCGCGTGGTCGCCGCCACCGGTCCGTTCCAGCGCCCGGTCATCCCAGCCATCGCGCCGCAGGATGAGCGTCTGCACCAGATCCACTCGGCCGCCTACTTCAACCCCGAGCAGTTGCCTGAAGGCGCGGTTCTGGTGGTGGGCGCGGGCTCCTCTGGGGTGCAGATCGCTGAGGAGCTGATGCGCGCAGGCCGTCAGGTGTACCTGTCGGTGGGCGCCCATGACCGCCCGCCGCGCAGCTATCGCAACCGCGACTTCTGCTGGTGGCTGGGCGTGCTCGGCGAATGGGATGCGGAAATCGCCAAGCCCGGCCGCGAGCACGTAACCATCGCCGTCAGCGGCGCGCGTGGCGGCCACACCGTGGACTTCCGCGCCCTCGCCCACCAAGGCATGACCCTGGTCGGCCTGACCCAGTCGTTCGCCAACGGTGTGGCACGCTTTCAGGACAACCTGGCCGAAAACATCCAGCGCGGCGACGACAACTACCTGGCCCTGCTCGATGCCGCCGATGCCTATGTCGAGCGCAATGGCCTGGACCTGCCTGAAGAACCTCAAGCGCGCCAACGCCTGGCCGACCCGCAGTGCATCAGTGCACCGATTCTCGAACTCGACCTGCTCCAGGCTGGCGTCACCAGCATCATCTGGGCAACTGGTTACGGGGTGGATTTCAGCTGGCTGCAGGTCGACACCTTCGACAGCAATGGCAAGCCGCTACACCAGCGCGGCGTCGCGAAAGAGCCTGGCGTGTACTTCCTCGGCCTGCCGTGGTTGTCGCGGCGCGGTTCGTCGTTCATCTGGGGCGTGTGGCACGACGCCAAGCACGTTGCCGGCCATATCGCCACCCAACGCACCTACCTGGCTTACCGCGATCGCCTGCAGCGCGACGCCGATGAGCAAGGCCAAACCTCGATCACTACCCTGAGCACCCTCGGAGCCCACTGATGCCGACTCATACTCGCGTTCGCATGTTCAACACCAAGGCCACCTACCCTAATCAGTCGCTGGACAACGACCTTTGCCAGGCCGTGCGCGCCGGCAACACGGTGTATGTACGGGGCCAGGTGGGAACCGACTTCGAAGGGCGCCTGGTGGGTTTGGGCGATCCGCGTGCTCAGGCAGAGCAGGCGATGAAGAACGTCAAGCAGCTGCTTGAAGAAGCTGGCTCGGACATGTCGCATATCGTCAAGACCACTACCTACATCACCGATCCGCGTTTTCGCGAGCCGGTTTATCAGGAAGTTGGCAAGTGGCTCAAAGGGGTATTCCCGATTTCTACCGGGCTGGTGGTGGCGGGGTTGGCTCAGGCGGAGTGGTTGATGGAGATTGACGTGATTGCGGTGGTACCGGATCAAGTGTGATGAGCTGAGATCGCTATCGCGGGGCAAGCCCGCTCCCACGTGTGCATACAATCATCTCTGAAGTGGGATGAGGCGAGATCGCTATCGCGGGGCAAGCTCGCTCCCACGTGCCACAGCCGATTGTGCGCACACGTGGGAGCGGGCTTGCCCCGCGATGGTGTTCACATCCTGGCCAACTCTTCGCGGCAAAACTCGACGAACAACTGCGCAGGCTTGGTCCACTGCACCCGCTTCAACCGCGCCGCCGCCAACCCCGACAGGGGCACCGGCTCGGCGATATCCACTGTCACCAGCCGCTGGCCGTCATAGGTGCACGGCGAATGCGGCCGGGTCACCAGCAGGGAAAAACCAAAGCCCTGCCCCACCATCCCCCGCACCATCTCGATCGACGGCGAACTGAAGACGATGTTCGGCGTCAGCCCCAGCTCGTTGAACAGGCTGACGAAGTAGGTTCGGCTCGGCGCCACATCCAGTAGGATCATCGGCTCTGGGCAGAGGTCGCGCAGCGACACCTGGGCTTGCCCGGCAAAGCGGTGTTTTTCCGGCAACAGCACATAAGGTTTTTGCGGCGGCATCAAGGGTTCGGCTTCGATGGTGCCATCGAGGTCGTGATCGTAGAGAAACGCCAAATCGAAGGTACCAGCGGTCAAACCCTGGATCAGGTCCTGCTGCTCGCCATCGCGCAGGCGGATATCCACGCCCGGGTAACGCTGGCGAAAACCTGCGATCAGCCGCGGCAGGTACAGCGGTGCCACTGTCTCAAAGCAACCGATGTCGATCTGTCCGGCCACGGTGTCGTTGTCGGCCAGGGCGTTCTGCTCGAACTCGTGGGCCATCTGCAGCAGTGACTTGGTCTTGGCGTAGAAGCGCTTGCCGCTGGGGGTCAGTGAGACGCCCTGGGCATGGTGGCGGATGAACAACTGCACGCCGAAGCTTTCTTCCAGGCTCTTGATGGCCGTGGATATCGACGGCTGGGCGATGTACAGCTGGCGTGAGGCCTCGGCCACGCTGCCCGCCTCCACCGTGGTGACGAAATACTTAAGTTGTCGCAAGGTATAGGAAGCCACAGGCACCTCTCTGGCGCCGTGGACGGCGCGCTCGAATCATTCCTGTCACCTTACCTTAGCGCTTGCTCAGCGGGCGTGCGGGTGGGGAAGGATTTACCTATGACCTGACGATAGTTTTGTGGGGCTTGGGCCGGCCTCATCGCGGGGCAAGCCCGCTCGCACACAGTTCTGCGGTTGCCCGGCGATAGGGCGTCAGCATGATCGCTACGGGGTATCGACTGAAGCGGTAGCCCGCCAGATCAAAGCCTGGCTGTAGAGTGACCGGGGCTGCTAGGCAGCCCCCTTGGCGGCTTATGCATCCACCGCATCACCCACAACACCAGCAGCACGTTGACCAACGCCAACCCACACAACGTGCCTAACACCCCCATCGCGCCAAAGTGCTCGAACAGGTAGCCACCCAGCAACGGCGTCAATGCCTGGCCAATCAACGATGGCCGCGACATACGCCCCATCAGCAACACATAGTGCGCAGGTGGCATCAGTGCCAGCGGCAACAGCCCGCGAACGATGGCCCGCAGGCCGTTGCCACACCCGAAGATCAACAGCCCCAGCGCGGTCATACCTGGCGCAAAGGCCACCAGCAACAGCCCCAACGCTACCAGCGACACGCAAAACAGCGCGGTCCAGATCGGATGACGCTTGCCGGCAAGGATCTGCAGAACCCGCGACGCCACCTGGCTCGGCCCCAGCATCGCCGCCAGGCCGATGGCCGCTGGCAGGGAGTGCCCCAAGCCCTGCAACACCGCCACCAATTGCACGGCGACTGCAGTCATGATGATTGCGCCCAGGGCAAAGATCGCCGTCAGCAACAGGTACAGGCGCCGGTCCACCACGGCGCTCTCGCCCGCTGTGGCGAGCTTGGCCTGTTCGCCCTGGCCGCCCTTGGGCAGCACCATCATGTACAGCGGCGCCACCACTAGCAGCAAGACCAGCGCGTAGGCCACGCAAGCCACACGCCAACCGAACTGCTCGATGAGCAAGGCCACGGCCGGCCACGACAAGGTCGAGGCAAAGCCTGAGATCAGGGTGATGCCGGTGATCGCCCGCCCGGCGCCCTCGGCGTACAACGCACCGAGGGTGGAAAACAGCGCTTCGTACAAGCCCATCGCCATGCCCACGCCGATCACTGCCCAGGCCAGCAGAAACAACGCCAGGCTGTGACTGGCGGCCATGATCAGCAGCCCCAGTGCGACCACCGCGCCGCTGCCAGCCAGCTGCGAGCGCCCGCCGTAGCGCGCCACCAGTCGGCTGGACAGCGGCGCCAACAGGGCCGCGACCATCAGGCTCAGCGACAGCGCGCCGTACACCCATTGGCTGGCCCAACCGGTCTCGCGCATGATCGGCTCGGCCATCACCGCCAGGATGAAGAACGAACCGCCCCAGACCAGGATCTGCAGTACGCCCAGACCGATGATGGTTTGCGTGCTGGGGTTAAGGGGATCAACTTTCACAATACGCTCATTCACAACATATGCCCTGCCCAGATCCCGCGTCCGACCAGGTCAGCAGCGATCTCGACAAAGGTATCGCCCACATAGCGCGCCGCCGGACTGACCCGCCGATCAGCCGGATACACCAGCACCAACTTGCGCATCGGCGTCGGCTCGACCAAAGGTGCGGCGCAAAGCGTGCCGTTTTCCAGCTGGGCATGTACCGATGCCAATGGCAGCGCGGTCAGGCCGAAGCCATGGCGCACCAGGTCGATCATCGCGCCGAACGAATCCGCCTCGACACTGGTAGTCAACTTCAACCCTCGCGCCTGGGCACATTCATCCATGATCTTGCGCAAACCATGCCGGGCGCTAGGCAGCACAAGCTGATGTCCGGCCAAGCTGTCGAAGGCATCGAGCAGGGACAGCGCAGCGGGCGCTTTCGGGTGATGGACCGGCGCACAGCGGTGGCGGGCATACTGGCGGTCGTCAACGCTGCGGCGGATCTTCGCAGCAGTGGACTGGACGAAGCGAGCATCCAGGCGTGGGCGCTACGTGTGTGCCTGAGGATTCTCACTAGCCCTTAGCTCCAAGCCTGAGCGGCCTCATCAGTCCCTGAGTTGATTGACGCCAAGCATCATGCCCGCCATCGATGAAATATCGCGACATATCATTCTGCGTGATAATAACCTTCGCCGCGTTCGATTCGTTCCCTGCGCGCACGAGCCGCAGAATCCGCCCACTATCCAATAATTGGCGGAGTTCTCCATGGAACCATCACTCAAACCCCTGCGCTATCCCCTCGCTGCCCTGGCAGTGCTGGTGATCAGCGCTTGCGGTCGAACCCCCGACGCCGTGCAGGCCCCCGCTGCGCCCAAGGTCAGTGTGGCGAAGGTGATCGAGCAGCCGATCAACGAGTGGGACGAGTTCACCGGGCGCCTGGAAGCCCCGGAAACCGTCGAGGTGCGGCCGCGGGTCTCGGGCCAGATCGACCTGGTGGGCTTCACCGAAGGCGCCCAAGTGAAAAAAGGCGACCTGCTGTTCCAGATCGACCCGCGCCCGTTCCAGGCCGAAGTCCGCCGCCTCGAAGCACAGCTGCAACAAGCCCGCGCCACCGCCGTGCGCAGCGAAAACGAAGCGCGTCGTGGCGAGCGCCTGCGCGACAGCAACGCGATCTCTGCCGAGCTTGCCGAATCGCGCACCAGCGCTGCTGCCGAAGCGCGTGCCGGTGTCGCTGCAATCCAGGCCCAGCTGGACCTGGCCCGCCTGAACCTGAGCTTCACCCGCGTCACCGCGCCGATCAGCGGCCGGGTCAGCCGCGCCGAGTTCACTGCCGGCAACATCGTCACTGCCGACGTCACCCCGCTGACCTCGGTGGTTTCCACCGACAAGGTGTACGCCTACTTCGACGCCGACGAGCGCGTGTACCTCAAGTACACCCAGCTGGCGCGCGAAGGCCAGCGCGGCCAGAGCACCCCGGTCTACCTGGGCCTGACCAACGAAGCTGGCAACCCGCACCTGGGCCAGATGAACTTCGTCGACAACCAGGTCAACCCGCGCACCGGCACCATCCGTGGCCGTGCCGTGTTCGACAACCGCGACGGTCAGTTCACCCCGGGGCTGTACGCCCGTCTCAAGCTGGTCGGCAGCGCCAAGTACGACGCCGTGCTGATCAACGACGAAGCGGTCGGCACCGACCTTGGCAAGAAGTTCGTGCTGGTCATGGACAAGGACAACAAGGCCGCCTACCGCGCGGTGGAGCTGGGACCCAAGCTTGAAGGCCTGCGCATCGTGCGGAGCGGCCTGGGCAAGGACGACCGCATCGTGGTCAAGGGCCTGCAACGGGTACGCCCGGGCTCGCCGGTGACCCCGGAAGAAATCGCCATGGCCAGTGAGCAGACCCTCGCCACCCTGGCCCGTCAGCGCCAGGCGCTCGAAGCCAGCAACCCGGCGCCGCGCGTGGCCGGCTCCAGTGAGAAAGTCGCCAGTGCCCAGGCACCGCGCGGTTAAGGGACAACACCGATGAACTTCTCGAAATTCTTCATCACACGGCCGATCTTTGCCGCCGTGCTCTCGCTGATCCTGCTGATTGCAGGCTCGATCGCGCTGTTCCAGCTGCCGATCAGCGAATACCCGGAAGTGGTCCCGCCCACCGTGGTGGTGCGTGCCAACTTCCCCGGCGCCAACCCCAAGGTGATCGGCGAAACCGTCGCCGCACCGTTGGAGCAGGCCATCACCGGGGTGGAGAACATGCTCTATATGTCCTCCCAGTCGACCGCCGACGGCAAGCTGACCCTGACCATCACCTTCGCCCTGGGCACTGACCTGGACAACGCCCAGGTGCAGGTGCAAAACCGTGTCACCCGCACCCAGCCCAAGCTGCCGGAAGAAGTCACGCGCATTGGTATCACCGTCGACAAGGCCTCGCCCGACCTGACCATGGTCGTGCACCTGACCTCGCCGGACCAGCGCTACGACATGCTCTACCTGTCCAACTACGCCATCCTCAACATCAAGGATGAGCTGGCGCGCCTGGGCGGTGTCGGTGACGTGCAGCTGTTCGGCATGGGCGACTACTCCCTGCGGGTCTGGCTCGACCCGAACAAGACCGCTTCGCGCAACCTGACGGCCAGTGATGTGGTGGCGGCGATTCGCGAGCAGAACCGCCAGGTCGCTGCCGGCCAGCTCGGCGCGCCGCCCGCGCCAGGTTCGACCAGCTTTCAGCTGTCGGTCAACACCCAGGGCCGTCTGGTCAATGAAGAAGAGTTCGAGAACATCATCATCCGCGCCGGCGCCGATGGCGAGATCACTCGCCTCAAGGACATCGCCCGGGTTGAGCTCGGCTCCAGCCAGTACGCCCTGCGCTCGCTGCTGAACAACCAGCCGGCGGTGGCGCTGCCGATCTTCCAGCGCCCAGGCTCGAACGCCATCGAGATCTCCGACGAAGTGCGGGCGAAGATGGCCGAGCTGAAGAAGGACTTCCCTGAAGGGATGGACTACAGCATCGTCTATGACCCGACCGTGTTCGTCCGTGGCTCGATCGAAGCGGTGGTGCACACCCTGTTCGAAGCGCTGATCCTGGTCGTGCTGGTGGTGATCCTGTTCCTGCAAACCTGGCGCGCATCGATCATCCCGCTGCTGGCCGTGCCGGTGTCGCTGATCGGTACCTTTGCCGTGATGCACCTGTTCGGCTTCTCGCTCAACGCCTTGTCCTTGTTTGGCTTGGTACTGGCGATCGGTATCGTGGTGGACGACGCCATCGTCGTCGTGGAAAACGTTGAACGTAACATCGGCCTTGGCCTGAAACCGCTCGAAGCCACGCAAAAAGCCATGGGCGAAGTGACCGGGCCGATCATCGCCACGGCGCTGGTGCTGTGCGCCGTGTTCGTCCCGGCGGCGTTCATCTCCGGCCTTACCGGGCAGTTCTACAAGCAGTTCGCCCTGACCATCGCCATCTCCACGGTTATCTCGGCGTTCAACTCGCTGACCCTGTCACCGGCCCTGGCTGCGGTGCTGCTCAAGGAGCACCATGCACCCAAGGACCGCTTCTCGCGGCTGCTCGAGCGGCTGTTAGGCGGCTGGCTGTTCGCCCCGTTCAACCGTTTCTTCGACCGCGCCAGCAATCGCTATGTCGGCGGTGTGGGTCGGGTCATCCGTTCCAGTGGTATCGCCCTGTTCGTCTACGCCGGCTTGATGGGCCTGACCTACCTCGGCTTCTCGTCCACACCGACCGGCTTCGTCCCGGCCCAGGACAAGCAGTACCTGGTAGCGTTCGCCCAGCTGCCGGATGCGGCCAGCCTGGATCGCACGGAAGCTGTGATCAAGCGCATGAGCGAGATCGCCCTGGAGCAGCCAGGTGTGGCCGATTCGGTGGCCTTCCCGGGCCTGTCGATCAACGGTTTCACCAACAGCCCCAACAGCGGCATCGTGTTCACCCCGCTCAAGCCGTTCGATGAGCGCAAGGACCCAAGCCAGTCGGCGGCGGCCATCGCTGCCGCGCTGAACGCCAAGTTCGCTGATATCCAGGATGCCTACATCGCGATCTTCCCACCGCCGCCGGTACAGGGCCTGGGCACCATTGGCGGCTTCCGCCTGCAGATCGAGGACCGCGGCAACCTGGGCTATGAGGCGCTGTACAAAGAAACCCAGAACATCATTGCCAAGAGCCACAACGTGCCGGAGCTGGCGGGCCTGTTCACCAGCTATCAGGTCAACGTGCCACAGGTCGATGCTGCCATCGACCGGGAAAAGGCCAAGACCCATGGCGTGGCCATCAATGACATCTTCGACACCCTGCAGGTGTACCTGGGCTCGCTGTACACCAACGACTTCAACCGCTTTGGCCGCACTTACCAGGTCAACGTCCAGGCCGAGCAGCAGTTCCGCCTCGACGCCGAGCAGATCGGCCAGTTGAAGGTGCGCAACAACCTCGGCGAGATGATCCCGCTGGCGACCTTCCTCAAGGTCAGCGACACCTCCGGGCCTGATCGGGTGATGCATTACAACGGCTTCATTACCGCCGAAATCAACGGTGCTGCGGCCCCCGGCTACAGCTCCGGCCAGGCCGAGGCGGCCATCGAGAAACTGATCAAAGAGGAACTGCCCAACGGCATGACCTTCGAATGGACCGACCTGACCTACCAGCAGATCCTGTCCGGCAACACTGCACTGCTGGTATTCCCGCTCTGCGTCTTGCTGGCCTTCCTGGTACTGGCGGCCCAGTACGAAAGCTGGAGCCTGCCGCTGGCGGTGATCCTGATCGTACCGATGACCCTTTTGTCGGCGATTACCGGGGTGATCATCTCCGGGGGCGACAACAACATCTTCACCCAGATCGGCTTGATCGTACTGGTGGGCCTGGCGTGCAAGAACGCCATCCTGATCGTCGAGTTCGCCAAGGATAAACAGGCCGAAGGCCTGGATCCGCTGGCAGCGGTATTGGAAGCCTGCCGTCTGCGCCTGCGCCCGATCCTGATGACCTCGATTGCCTTCATCATGGGTGTGGTGCCACTGGTGTTCTCCTCCGGTGCCGGTAGCGAGATGCGCCATGCCATGGGTGTTGCAGTGTTCTCGGGGATGATTGGGGTGACGCTGTTCGGCTTGTTCCTGACCCCGGTGTTCTTCTTCCTGATCCGCCGATTCGTCGAGCGTCGCCAGGCCCGCAAGGCTGCGCACGCCAAGCCGCTGGAGAACCATGCATGAAGCTGCTCAAACCCCTGACCCCGAGCCTGCTGGCGTTGGCCTTGGCGGCCTGCGCAGTGGGCCCGGACTACCAGGCGCCGAACACCGAACCGGCAAGGCTGGACACTGACGTACAGGCCAAGGCGTTTGACCGCAGCCGCTTTGAAAGCGTGTGGTGGAAGCAATTCGACGACCCGGCGCTGAACCAGTTGGTGCAGGCCTCGCTGCAAGGCAACCGTGACCTGCGCGTGGCGTTTGCCCGCCTCAAGGCCGCCCGGGCGATTCGCGAAGATGCCGAGAACGACAATTTGCCGGTGGTCAGCAGCCGCGCCAGCAGCGAGCTGGGCAAGGGCCAGATTCCTGGCCAGACCGAGCGCCGGGTCAATAGCGAACGCTATGACCTGGGCCTGGACATGGCCTGGGAGCTTGACCTGTTCGGCCGCATTGCCCGCCAGATCGAAGCCAGCGAAGCCCAGGAAGCGGCAGCCGAAGCCGACCTGCAACAACTGCAGGTCAGCCTGATCGCCGAGCTGGTCGATGCTTATGGGCAACTGCGCGGTGCGCAACTGCGCGAGAAAATCGCCCTGGCCAACCTCAAGACCCAGCAGGACTCACGCAGCATCACCGAGACCCTGCGCGATGCTGGCGTGGGCAACGAGCTGGACGTGGTCCGCGCCGATGCCCGGCTGGCAGCAGTCGAAGCCACGGTGCCGCAGTTGCAGGCCGAGCAGGTACGTGCCCGCAACCGCATCGCCACCCTGCTTGGGCAGCGGCCCGACGCGCTGAGCGTGGATCTGTCGCCCAAGCAGTTGCCGGCGATTGCCAAGGCGCTGCCAGTGGGTGATCCAGGTGAGCTGCTGCGTCGTCGCCCAGACATCCGTAGCGCCGAACGGCAACTGGCAGCGGCCACGGCGAACGTCGGCGTGGCTACCGCCGACCTGTTCCCTCGGGTCAGCCTCAGTGGATTTCTCGGCTTCACCGCCGCCCGCGGCTCGCAGATCGGCTCGTCCGCCGCCAACGCCTGGGCGCTTGGCCCGAGCATCACGTGGGCAGCGTTCGATCTAGGCAGCGTGCGTGCCCGCCTGCGCGGGGCCAAGGCCGATGCCGATGGCGCGCTGGCCAACTATGAGCAGCAGGTATTGCTGGCGCTGGAAGAATCGTCCAATGCCTTCAGCGATTACGGCAAGACCCAGCAACGCTTGCAGGCGTTGATGCGCCAGAGCGATGCCAGCCGCAAGGCCGCAGAGCTGGCTTCGGTGCGCTACCGCGAAGGCACGGTGGATTACCTGGTACTGCTGGACGCCGAGCGCGAACGGCTCAGTGCCGAGGATGCCCAGGCCCAGGGCGAGGTCGAGCTGTATCGCGGCATCGTCGCGATCTACAAGGCCTTGGGCGGTGGCTGGCAGCCTGAGACGGTGGCCAGTGTGCGCTGATTCTTGATACTGATTTAACGACTCCTTTGGTTGGCTCCTCCCCCAACCGTTTGCCCCGCTGGCCTTGGTCTGCGGGGCTTTTTTATGGGCCGCAAAACGCAGCTCGTCAGCCGCAACCGCTGATGTAGCGACGTTGTCACTACGGTGGGTCGCTTGGGAGGCAGAGGCTGCCTGACGCAGGGTGATCACGGCTGAATGAACGCAGGTCCAGCGGGTGCAGGACATGCCTTGGGTAAAGCGGCTGCTGAGCAGCCCTGTGAGTCGTCAGCAGGTCTGCTGAGGGTTGCTAAGGCAAGGGTGAATCAACACCTCAGATCGGCCTCATAGCCCCAGAAAAGCAAAACGCCCGATGCAATGCACCGGGCGTTTGAGGGTTAAGGCCTAGTTTGAACTAGATAGACAGCGCTCAGGCTTGCCCCATGTCCAACACCACGCGACCACCGCATGGGCATTCGTCCATGTAACGATGCGCCTCGACCACCTGCTCGAACGGATAGACCTTGATGATCTGCGGCGTCAGCAGCTTGTCGGCGGTGAACTGGTTGATATCGCGCAGCGCCCGTTGCAGCGCCACCTGGTCCTGGGTGATGCCCAGTTCGGGCTTACCGGTGAAATTGCCGATGCAGTGCACGTAGAACTGAATATTCTTCTGGAACGCAGCGCACGCCGGAAATGGCGTCTGGTTGCCGCCCTGCAGCCCGTACAGCACCAGGCTGCCACGTGGCGCCAGGACATCGCCAAGCAGCGACATCTGCGGGCCACCGAGGCCATCCAGGACCATATCGACGCCACGCCCATCGGTGTATTTACCGATCTGCATGAGCAGGTCCTGCTCTTCGGTGACGATGACCTTGTCAGCACCCAGGCTCAACAGGTAATCACGCTGCTCCGGCTCTTTAGTGGCTGCAAATACCTTCAGCCCCAAGGCCTTGCCCAACTGCACGAAGGCCGGCCCTGCGCAGTGGCTGGCATCGGTCACCAATGCTGTCTGCCCGGCCTTGGCCCGGGCCAGGTCGACATAGGCGAAATAGGCGATCAGCAGCGGCGTGTAGTGAACGCTGGCCTCGATCGGCGTCAGGTTATCGGGGTAACGGGTAATGGCCGTGCGCGGCAAGACGATGACATCGCCGTACACCGGGTGATCATTGGCGCTGGTGGCCGGGAAGCTAGCCACCCGGTCGCCGACAGCAATATCGTCGACGCCTTCGCCGACTGCCGTCACTACACCGGCCATCTCATGGCCGATGCCCGCCGGCAGGCGCGCCTTGGACGGCGCCAGGTTCTGTCGCCAGAGCACGTCGTACCAGCTGACGCCGATCGCCTCGACGCGGATCTGCAGCTCGCCGGCGGCGGGCGACGGCTCGCCCTGCTCCTCGCAACGGAGCACATCGGCCGCGCCGAACGTATGGAATCGGATCATGCGGGACATCGCATACCTCGCCTGTGTGAACCTCGTATTACCATGGACTTTATCCGGGCTTTGAGCGTTAGACCATCAGTGGCCGTTAATAGTCGACATGCTTGTCATTGATTGGGCCCCTGGCAATTTCGCACATTGGCCCCCGGAAATCGGTGCAGGGTAACAGCCTTTGGCCTTAAGATTCACCCCTGCCCCACCTTTGGCGAATAGGCTAAGCGCATCGATGAACCGTAACGACCTGCGTCGCGTAGACCTCAACCTGCTGATCGTGTTCGAAACCCTGATGCACGAGCGCAGCGTGACCCGCGCCGCCGAGAAGCTGTTTCTCGGCCAGCCGGCGATCAGCGCCGCCTTGTCGCGCCTGCGCAACCTGTTCGACGACCCGCTGTTCGTGCGGACTGGGCGCAGCATGGAGCCCTCGGCCCGCGCCCATGAAATCTTCGCCCTGCTGTCGCCCGCGCTGGACTCGATCTCCACCGCCGTCAGCCGCGCCGCCGAGTTCGATCCCGCCACCAGCACCTCGGTGTTTCGCATCGGCCTGTCGGATGACGCCGAATTCGCCCTGCTGCCGCAGTTGCTCAAACGCATCCGCGCCGAAGCGCCCGGCATCGTCCTGGTGGTGCGCCGGGTCAACTACCTGCTGATGCCCACCCTGCTCGCCTCAGGCGAGATCTCGGTGGGCGTCAGCTACACCAGCGACCTGCCCGCCAACGCTAAGCGCAAGGTGCTGCGCCGCAGCAAGCCGAAACTGCTGCGCGCCGACAGCATGCCCGGCAGCATCACCCTGGACGACTTCTGCGCCCGGCCGCACGCGCTGGTGTCGTTTGCTGGCGATTTGTCCGGTTTTATCGATGAAGCGCTGGACGAGATCGGCCGCAAGCGCCATGTGGTGCTGGCAGTGCCTCAGTTCAACGGCCTGGGCAGCCTGCTGGCCGGGACCGATATCGTCGCCACGGTACCGGACTACACCGCCGCAGCCCTCACCGCTGGCGGCGGTTTGCGGGCGGAGGATCTGCCGATTGAAGTGCGTAGCTTTGAGCTGCATATGGCCTGGCGTGGGGCGCAGGATAATGATCCGGCGGAGCGTTGGTTGCGTTCGAGGATTCAGATGTTTTTTGGCGACCCGGACAGTCTCTGAGTCGGCACAACGTATCAGCGATGTGGCTTGAGTGATCATTCTCTTCGCAGTTGATCCCCAGCTTGTTGAGGGTGACGACCACGTGGTTGACGTGCCACGAGATCAGCTGGGTTAACTGTCTGCCTCCGGCGCACGGAAGGCTTTACTGTAATAGCCGGACGGGTCGAAACAGCAAACCTGCTTCTTGCCGGTTGCAAGCATATCGCAGGCATCACCCATTCGCTTTTCGCGTGTCTTGAGTTGCTTCGCTGAAGTAATCCAGTGGATCCAGTCTACGCGCGCGATGGTCGTTGTATTGTTCCAACCTCTGCGAGCCTCAGGCCAGGCTGCCAGTGCTTGCTCAAAATCTGCCGGAATATCAGGCTCGGGTTCCTTCTTCACAGGGGTTAACTCGAGGGTAACGATATCTCCAACGGCCACACCTGCGGCGTCGAGTAACTCGCGACCTACCTTCAGCCAATGGCTCAGCTGGCCATCGGGCTCAAGGGTTGCGCGGAAAGGGTGCCCATTGATTGTGCCTTCGGCTGTCGTCCTTCCACGCCTCGGGAACCGTTCACTCGCGTCTCTTGGAAGGACTGCGAAGGCCCACGACGTATCATCACCGGGCTTTGCCGGACGAAGAAGCTTTGCTTTGAATCGGGACTTCACAGCGTTCGTCGTCATTGCAAGTCCTCCAACTGCGCGTCTAGTTAACCATCACCTCGTCCAGTGCTTGCTCAAGGATGTCGACTGTGCGATCGATGTTGTGCAGCTTTTCGAGCCCGAACAGACCGATGCGGAAGGTCTGGAAGTCGGCCGGCTCGTCACATTGCAACGGCACACCGGCGGCGATCTGCAGGCTGTGGTCGGCAAACTTCTTACCGCTCTTGATATCGGCATCATCGGTGTAGCTCACCACTACGCCAGGGGCCTGAAAGCCGACTGCTGCCACGCTCTTGATACCTTTGCCGGCCATCATTGCGCGCACCCGATCACCCAGGGCCTGCTGTTCGTCGCGGACCTTGTCGAAACCGTAGGTTTGCATCTCCTTCATCACTTCGCTAAAGCGCGCGAGAGAATCGCTGGGCATGGTCGCATGGTAGGCATGTCCACCCTGTTCATAAGCCTGCATGATCTGAAGCCACTTTTTCAGGTCGCAGGCGAAGCTGCTGCTTTGCGTCTGCCCGATGCGCTCGAGGGCCAAAGCGCTGAGCATCACCAGGGCGCAGCAAGGAGAGGCGCTCCAGCCCTTCTGCGGTGCGCTGATCAGCAGGTCGACCGCGCATTTGTGCATATCAACCCAAAGCGCGCCTGAGGCGATGCAGTCCAGCACGAACAGGCCACCCTGCGCATGCACCGCGTCGCCTACCGCCCGCAGGTACTCATCGGGCAGGATGATCCCTGATGACGTTTCAACGTGGGGGGCGAAGACAATCTGCGGCTTGTGCGCCTCAATGGCTGCCAGCACTTCGTCCAGAGGGGGCGGAGCGTAGGCAGCCTGGCGCTCGGTATCGACCGGTCGGGCTTTTAGCACCGCAGTGGCCGCCGGGATGTTGCCCATCTCAAGGATCTGGCTCCAGCGGTAACTGAACCAGCCGTTGCGTATCACCAAACATTGCTGGCCGTTGGCGAACTGGCGCGCCACCGCTTCCATGCCGAATGTGCCACTGCCGGGGACTACCGCAACCGCCTGGGCGTTGTAGACCCGCTTCAGGGTGCTGGAAATGTTCTTCATCACACCTTGAAACGACTGCGACATGTGGTTGAGCGAGCGGTCGGTGTAAACCACCGAGTACTCGACCAGTCCCTCAGGATCAATATCGGGATAGATCTTTGACATGGTGTGACTCCTTTGGCAGAGATGTCCGTGGTATCGACCCTGCCCTAAGCGATTGCAAATGACAAGATTACTTGGGTTGAGGTGCGATTTCTGTCGGCTCTGGATGCAGATGACGACATAACTCAGCCGGTACGCCGGCGATGAGGCCTTTACATCACCTGAGCACGCAAATGGTAAGCCGTGGAACCGACACGCCAGCAAGCACTGTCCAGCCAGCCATAAGGCTACCTCGCTGGCCGGGCTCATTGCTTTCGCACAACCAACGCATGCGTCAATGCAAACAAGAGAAGCTGGTTGGGAGCCACACTTAACGCGCAAGATTACAGTGCTGACGCGAGAAGAGCGGATCATCTTCTGGGCATCTTTCAACACAGGAGTGACGATGAGAGAACACAATTATGCTGTCACCATCAATTGGATAGGCAACACCGGCGAGGGTACTGCCAGCTATACCGCTTACCAGAGAGACTTCACTGTCGAGTCGCCAGGGAAAGCGCCTATCCCTGGATCCGCCGACCCTGCTTTTCGGGGTAATCCCGAATGCTGGAACCCTGAAGACATGTTGCTGGCATCGATCTCGGCCTGCCACAAGCTCTGGTATCTTCATCTGTGCGCCGTTAACAACGTGTGCGTGCTGGAATACGTCGACCACCCGGTGGGCCGTATGATCGAAGGTGATGGCCAGCGCAAGGGCCATTTCAAGGAAGCAGAGCTGAGACCTCAGGTCGTCATTAGTAGGCAATCAGATAGAGATCTTGCAATGCGCTTGCATGACGATGCTCACCACGAGTGTTTCATTGCCAACTCGGTCAACTTCCCTATCAAATGTAGGGCTGTTATCAACTATCGAAACTAATCCCTCAAAGGCGCTAGCATCGGTATCGGCCCGGACATCTACATGTCTGCATGGGGTCGATGGCAACCACCCGCGAACGGCAACTATCGCGGCCAAAGCCCAGAACAGGAAGGCTTGGTAGAGCTGATCGGCTGCTGAGCCGTTTGCAATGGCGCTGTTCACTCACTGCGCAGGTGCTCTCAACCCTTTTCGAATTCCTCACTGGCGAAAGCCGTCAGCAGGCCATAGAAGATGCCGACGGCGACCCAGTTGACCGCTACTCGGGTCTTTCGTCCGCATCCGCATCATTTATGTTTCCCACGCTATAACATCTTTTCCAGTCCAATAGAACTACTAATACGCAGCGGGTTCGCCATCCGCCAAGACCTTGCTTGGCGCATCCCACATCGCTTTATTCCAGGCCCAAATCAACTCCCGGCGCCAGTTGTTCAAGCGTGGGTGAGAGGTATAGGTCATCAACTGTTGATAGAGTCGATGGTTTTGTTTACGCGTTTCTTCCAAGGATTTCTCCAGCCGACTGCGAAGATCTTTCAAGTCTCTGCTGGTCGGCTTGAACGCTATGAACTGCTCGATTGGCTTGCTCAGGGCGCTGTTCCAGTACTGGTCAAAACTATGTCCCAACTGTTCTGCGACCGGGCCGACGCAGAGCATGTCGATGTCAGTAAAATTTCTATTGGGCTTGGCATCGAAGTGCTCATCGCCCAAATTACGTCCTCCGACGATAGCCGCACTATTGTCTACCAACCACAATTTGTTATGCATACGCCGGTGCTGCTGCGACAGGTTGAACAGGCGGCCCATCGTACGCGTCACGACGGTACTACGACCCAACTTCAGCGGATTGAAAACACGGATTTGTATACGCGGATGACTGGCGAGTGTCGCGATGGTTTCCTCCAAGTCATCACTGCTGGTGTCATCGAGCAAAATTCTCACGCGCACTCCTCGATCGGCAGCGACGAGCAGCTCGCTCAGCAGTATTCGAGTGCTGATACCGTCGTGGACGATGTAGTACTGTAGGTCGATGCTGCTTTGAGCATTGCGAATCAGCTCGGCGCGGGCTGCGAACGCTTCAGCACTCTCGGAGAACAAGCGAAAGCCAGATTGGCCTTGATGAGGAGCAACCTGGGCCTGAATAGAACGACCGAACGCCGAGTTTTCGGCAGGCAAGGCCTGACTCGGTTCGTGAAAGACCTTAGGGGTGGTGCAGCCATCAAACAGGAACGTGAATAACAAAAGGGCAAGCAGAGATTGTTTAGTTCTCACGGTGCGTACCCCGGCTGATGGCGCTGAGGGTGTCGGATCCCGAAGAATGGGCATTCCCTTACCACCAGCACCTGGCCGTAGCGGTCGCGTGCAATGTTTCTTCGATCTGCGGTGTTGCTTTAAAAGCGTAGTTCATCCTCTGATGATTGCGGTCTTGGCCATGCGAACTAGACGACGCCGGTAGCGTTAGGGAGGACTCCGAGAGCACTGCCAAAGTCTACTCAAATCGCACTGCGACTTATTTCATGCACCCACTTGATTTAGGAGGTTTCATTCATCAAATCAGGCCTTTCAATGAAGCGTCGGAAGCGGCGAGTGATCAGTAGATATCCGAGAACAAATGCGTTTTCGGAGAATTGCCTTCGACTCAACCAGCCTGTTTGAAAATACGTAGGGTCAGCCAGCTGAATTCTGCCGTCAGCACTGCAACGGCCCCAGAGCAGCCTGAGCAGTTGACTCTCCCGTTATGGTCAGGCTTTACCCTGCACGCTTCATGTTCAGGATGAAGTGATGATGAGCAAACGAGTACTAGTGGTGCTGGGGCACCCGTCAAGCGAGAGTTTCTGCGCAGCGCTGACCGAGGGTTATGTCGAGGCGGCCAGAAGTGCCGGCCATGATGTAAGGGTGTTACGGCTTGATGCTTTGAGCTTTGACCCGGTACTACGCAGCGGCTACCGGCAAGCGCAGCCACTGGAACCCGATCTGCTCAGGGCCCAGGCCGACATCACCTGGGCCGAGCACCTGGCCTTTATCTACCCCATTTGGTGGGGCGGTATCCCTGCATTGATTACACCGTCAACGGTGCGTTACAGGCGCTGCTTGAGGGCAGCCAGCTCATAGCGGTGCGCCAGCCGCGATCACCGCTCGCCAACACTGCTTACCGCCTTGAGAATCACCTTGGCCACTTCGCCAGGCTGTGACTGCTGCGGTACATGGCTGGCGCGCAGTTCGGTCAGGGTGGCGCCGATCCGCTTGGCACTGGAGCGCTGGACGTCGGGGTGGATCATGCGATCGTCAGTGGCGAGCAGGTACCAGGACGGCTTGGTCTTCCAGGCAGCGACCGTGGTCCGATCATCGAAGGCCGATGCCTTGATCGGGCCTTGGGTAGCGGTCATCACTGCGGTTTGTGCCGCCGGGAGATCCTGGGCGAAGTCCTTGGCCATGCCTTCTGCCGTCAGGTAAAGGAAACCGTTGCCGTCTGCCTTGATCTGGCTGATGCCAGGCGGGGTAGGCGCGCCCTTGCCCTGTTCGCCACTGAACTGGCCTGCATCAGGTGCGAAGGCGGCGACGTACACCAGGGCGCTGACTTTCTCATGGGCGCCGGCTTCGCTGATCACGGTGCCGCCCCAGGAGTGGCCGACCAGCACCACCTTGCCTGACTGGTTGTTCAGCACGCGCTGCGTGGCGGCAACGTCGTCGGCCAGCGAGGTCAGCGGGTTTTGCACCACCGTCACCGCCACCCCTTCAGCCTGCAAATACGGCACTACCTTGGCCCAGTCAGAGCCGTCGGCGAAGGCGCCGTGTACGATGACCACCGACGGCGTTGCCTCGGCAGCCTGGCTGACACTCACCATAAGGGTGCTGGTCAGGGCGAAGGCGACGGTGACGAGTTGCGACTTGAATGCTTTCATGGGCTGAACTCCTGTGTTGGGAGTTCAAATTCTGCTGACCCACATGCTTGGCGGGTATCGGTCATTTATCCGACCCTGAGGCTTTTTTCATGGATAGCGCGCTACGATTCGACATCTCATTGAGCGGCGCACTGGGGGCTATCTCCCAGGTCGGCGACCTCAGCATGGGCCAGCCCCTTGGCCACTCCCAACGTGTTGCCCGCCTGGCGCAGATGCTAGCCCGCGCCATGCACGGCGAAGGCGAGCATCTGGTGACAGCGCAGCAGGTCGCCTTGCTGCGCTGGTCCGGCTGCACCGCCAACGCCGATGGCTTCGCCCATCTGCTAGGCAATGATGTCGATGGCCGCCGCGCGATGCTCGACCAGACCCTGGGCGCCGAACAGATGAACGCCGTGCATCAAGCGGCACCGCTCGCCGTGGTGCACTGCGAGGTGTCTGGCCAGATCGCGAAAACGCTCGAACTTGGCGCAGCGGTCGAAGCCGGCTTGTGCCGGATATTCGAAACCTTTGACGGAACCGGCAGGCCGTTTGGTGTGAGCCATGTGCACATTCCGGACGCGGCCTACCAAGTGGTACTGGCCGGAGACCTGGACATCCTCAGCCGCGCCCATGGCCTGGACACGGCGCTGAGCTGGATCACCGAACAGGCCGACCGCCGCTACCCCGCCGCCCTCGCCGCCTTGCTGGTGCGCAATGCCAAGGTATGGTTAGCGGAACTGGAAACAACGCCCGGTGGGCTGGACGACACCCGGCTCGGACGTCCCGTGTCACTGACGCTGGTGGGTGATGTGATCGATCTGAAGTTGCCCTGGCTGGCAGGTTACTCCCGGCAGGTGGCGCAGATTGCCGTCGAGGCCGCCCGCTTGTGGGGACTGCCAGAGCCCGACCAGACGGAGATTGGCAAAGCCGCGTTGATCCATGGCCTGGGGCGGGCAGCCGTCTCCAATCAATTGTGGAACACCGCGGGGCCGCTACCCTACGGCGCCACAGAACGTATCCACCTCGTCCCTTACTGGACGCACAAGGCATCACGGCAGATCACTGAGCTGACCATCCCTGGCGAAATTGCCGCCCATGCCTACGAACGGCTCGACGGCAGCGGCTACTTTCGCGGTGCATCGGCCGATGCCCAGTGCGCCGCCTATCGCTTGCTCGCCAGCGCTGTCGCCTGGGTAGCGTTAAGAAGCGCCAGGCCCTGGCGACCCGCGCATAGCGAATCGGAGGCGGCGCGGCTGCTCAAACAGGACGCCAGCCGCGGACTGTTTGACGCTGAAATCTGCGCAGCGGTAATCGCTGCCGCACGTGGCGAACGCCGACTGCCTCAGCCGAAAAGCACGCTGCTCACCACCCGCGAGTGCTCCATCCTCATGGAGATCAGCCGTGGCGCCAGCAACAAGGAAGTGGCGCGGCGACTGGAGATCAGCCCGAGTACCGTACGCACCCACATGGAAAGCATTTTCCGCAAGCTGGGTTGCTCCACCCGCGCGGCCGCCACCTTGAAGGGGCTGACCCTGGGCTTGATCGCCTGATAGCAGGCGCTTGGGGGCAGTCGGTGAATTATCATAGCTGGTCTTTGCTCGGCAGATTGTCGCGGGCCAGGGCAGTGAATGCCTTGAGCGCAGCGGAGGGGTTGCGCCGGTTCGGGTAGTACAGGCACAGGCTGTCTCTGGGCGGCGTCCACTCTTCCAGCACCCGCTCGAACTGTCCGGCGTCCAGTTCAGCCTGAACGTCCTGCTGCATAAAAAAGCCCAGCCCCACGCCTTCCTGCACCACCGCCTTGGCGACACTAGGCTCGTCCAGGGTGAGCTGGCCAGTCACATCAAGCCGGGTCACCTCCCCCGCGCGTTCAAAATCCCAGGGGTAGATCGCCCCATTGGGTAGGCGGATGCGCATGCACTGATGCTGGAGCAGGTCCGCCGGGCTACGCGGCCGGCCGTGCTTGGCGAAGTAGGCAGGGGAGCCGACCACGGCATAGCATTGCGGCTGGCCGAGGGGAATAACGATCATATCGCTGGGCACAAGATTCGCAGAACGTACGCCCAGATCGAAACCGTCCGCGACTATGTCCACCAGGCGGCCTTCGGTCACCAGATCGATGTGCACCTTCGGGTAACGCTGCAGAAACTCCAGCACCAGCGGCAGCAACGCGGCGCGGGCGGCACTGGCGAAGGCATTGATGCGCAACACGCCTGACGGCCCGGCATTGTGCGAACGCACCGCTTCCAGCGCCGCTCGCACTTCCTGCAGAGCCGGACCGACCTGCTCCAGGTACATAGCCCCCGCCTCGGTCAGAGACACGCTGCGGGTGGTGCGATTGAACAGCCGCGTTTCGAGGCTCGCCTCCAACTTGGCAATGGTGTTGCTCAATGCCGTGGTCGAAACATCCAGATCAATGGCTGCCTGTCGAAACGACGCCCTCCGCGCCACGGCCAGTACAGCTTCCAGCTCATTGAGAGCAAGGCGCGAATCTGCCACGTAATTGTCCTCATATTCGGGATAGGTCGTTAATGTCTATCCCAGTTGAGCAAACTATCAACTGAGCGGCAAGATCACAGTCGTAAACCCCAACCCACTGTGAGAGGAGATCAGGCCATGAACCTGCAACTGCCTGACGCCGTACAAACCTACTTCGATGTCAGCAATGGCGGCGACATCTCGCGCCTTGCCGCCTGCTTCTGCGGGGACGCTAGGGTGACCGACGAAAACCGCACGCACCAGGGCATTGCAGCCATCGAAGCCTGGCAACAGGAGGCCCGCCAGGCATTCACCTACAGCGTCGAGCCGCTGGCGGCGACGCAGAATGACGATTCGCTGAGCGTAACGGCGCGTCTGGTCGGTAACTTCCCTGGCAGCCCGCTACAGCTGAATCATCTATTCCTGCTGCACGACGGCCAGATCCGCTCACTGGAGATTGCGCCATGAACCTTGATCTTGGCGGCAAGCAAGTGCTGGTCACCGGCGGTACCAAAGGCGTCGGCCGCGCGGTCGTCGAGCTGTTCCTCGCAGAGGGCGCCAAGGTGCTGACCTCGGCTCGGCAGGCAACCAGCGATCTGCCGGCTGAGCTGTTCGTGCAGGCTGACCTCGCGACCCCAGAAGGCTGCGAAACACTGGTAGCCGCAGCTAAGCAACGGCTGGGCAGCATAGACATCATCGTCCACGTCCTGGGTGGTTCGTCGGCACCTAGCGGCGGCTTCGCGGTGTTGGATGACGCGCAGTGGCAACGCGAGCTCGACCTGAACCTGATGCCGGCCGTGCGCCTGGATCGCGCCCTGCTCCCATCGATGCTGCAGCGCAAGAGCGGCGTGATCATCCATGTAACCTCGATTCAGAACTGCCTGCCCTTGCCCGAAGCCACTACGGCTTACGCAGCGGCCAAGGCGGCGCTGTCGACCTACAGCAAAAGCCTGTCGAAAGAAGTCTCGCCACAAGGCGTGCGAGTTGTACGGGTGTCGCCGGGCTGGATCGAGACCCAAGCGTCGGTCGCCTTGGCCGAGCGGCTGGCGCAGGAAGCCGGTACGGACTACGCAGGCGGCAAACGCATCATCATGGATGCACTCGGTGGTATTCCACTCGGCCGCCCTTCCACGCCGTCAGAAGTTGCTGACCTGATTGCCTTCCTGGCATCGCCCCGTGCGGCATCCATTACGGGGAGCGAGTTTGTAATTGACGGCGGGACAGTGCCAACGGCCTAGCTGTAGTTGCTCAGCATAAACGCGTCAACCACCGGAAAGGGGACATGGAAAAGGGGACAGATTTATTTGCTGCTGGCCGTCCCCTATTAGCCGATCGCCGTCGCTTGTTTCGATAGCGCAGCCGCTCGTCGATCAATCTCGTGGGCCAATCCCCGAAAGAAACAGGTAGGTATCTCGATTAGAGCGCAGGCGAACAACGCGGCATGTCGAGGGGGCCGTCGCCACCAGCTTTTGCATATTGACTCGTGCTGATTTTCTCGTCCGCCACATAAATCTTAAAAACGCTGGCAGATTCGCCAGCAGTTCGGGGCAGTTCTCCGGCAAATCGGCCCGAGAACGGCCGCGCTGGAGCAGCGTTCTTAGCAGCACGCGCCAAAATCGAAGCGGCGCCGAACGATCAATCCATATCAAAAGATCTGCCCGCGCCATCCGATTCGCCCAAGTAACGGAATGGCCGCCTTCGAATATCCAGCGATCACGAGCCTCGACCTCGGAACAAAGTCGCGTTTTCTCTTCCCGACTTCGTTCAACCCACCCTGGCTGCCAGTGGATAGTGTCTATATGAACGACAGGTAAGCCCGTGCGCAGGCCAAGCTCACGCGCCAAGGTGCTTTTGCCCGACCCAGGTTGACCAATAATCATCACCCGCTGCACCGAAGCTCCTTCTCGCCATGCGCGCCATTTTTTTGGGGGGGCGATTGTACGCCAACCTCCTACTCCGGCAACAGCCAGCAAGCCAAACGTTGATTGTCGTGACTGTCCGCTTCGGGTCGATAGCGGACAGTGGTGACCGGCCGCTTTCGACCCATAGCTGTCGCTGATCCAAGTTGACTGTCGGCCCAGAAGCGGTCTGCAGCACGCAACTGGAGCTTAATTCGGAGTCTCTAAGATCTGGCCGTCCGACTTTCGATCTGGTTACTCGCAACGAACAATGTCAGCGCCACGAAGCAAACCGACGTCTGGATAACCCCTAAGCTGGACACAGGCGGGTACTCCAGAATCGATACCAGCCAAGTAGTGATCGCTGCTGCGCCCATGGTCATAAAGCCAAACAATGCCGACGCAAGCCCCGCCTGCTTGCCGAATGGCTCCATGGTGATGGCCGTACCCAGAGGGTTGGCCAGGCCCATACCCCAGAGAAAACTCGCCATCGAAAGCGAGTACCAACCAAGGCCTGGATCGCTCGGCCCGACCAGCAGAAGGCAGCCGGCTAGCATTGCGGTGGTCAGCCCCAGGATAGCGACCGTGCGGCTGCCAAAACGACGTGCCAGACGCGGCGCGGCCATGCCGGCAGCGAATACCACAAAGACTGTGACAGCGAAGTACAACCCTGCCTGCAAGGACGACAAGCCCATGCCGCTCATGAGGATCGCGGGTGCGGCTGCGAAGGATGCGAACAGCCCACTCATAAGCAAGCTCACTGCAGTACCCGGAAGGATGAAGCGTTCATCAGCGATCAGCCGCCAGTAGGCGCCCACTACCTGCGGTACCGATCGGGTGGTTCGGCGTTCTGGCGGCAGCGTTTCGCCAAGTCCACGCGCATAGAGAAACGCGATGACAACAGCAGCAACGCCAACTATCACGAAAATCGCTCGCCAACCCAGCGTTGTTGTCAGCAGGCTGCCGAGCAGCGGTGAGAAACCGGGGGCTGTCGCGGTGGCGATCATGGTCAGCGACAATGCTCGCGCCAGGGCTTGGCCTTCGAACAGGTCGCGTGCAATGGCGCGGGCCAGCACGGCGGCAGCGCAAACGCCAAGCGCCTGGATGACTCGCCCGGCGATCAGCATATCCAGTGAGCCGGCAAGGCCTGCGACCAATGTGCCTGCTACGAAAAGCCAGAGGCCGCCGAGCACGAGCCGCATGCGGCCGAAATGATCCGCCAGCGGCCCAACCACCAATTGCGCGAGCGCAAAGGTGATGAAGAAGCTGGAAAGCGTCAGGCCCAGCTCGCGGGACGATACGCCTAGCTGTCGGCCGATGTCCGCAAACGCAGGAAGGATGATGTTGGTGGACAAAATGCTGATCGCCGAAAGCGCAGCCAGCAAAGCCACAACTTGACCGGTCAGCGGCGTGCCGGTCTCTGTAGGCATCACGCTGTCGCCCGCGGCCTGGTGCTGCCCGCTCACGGCGTTGCCTCCCAGCGGCGGAACAACACACTGGCATTTACCCCGCCAAAACCGAAACCATTGGAGAGCGCATGGGTGATCGGCATTTTGCGCGCACTCAGCGCAACCAGATCTAGACCCACCGCTGCTTCGTCCGGAGTGTTCAGGTTCAGTGTCGGCGGCACAATCTGGTCACGCAGCGCCAGCACCGTGAAGATCGCTTCGATGCCGCCGGCAGCGCCAAGCAAGTGGCCGGTGGCGGATTTGGTCGAGCTGATCGCCACGCCTGCGTCGGCGCCAAATAGCGCCTGAATAGCTGTCAGCTCACCGTTGTCGCCAACCTGGGTCGAGGTGGCGTGGGCGTTGATGTGCTGCACATCGACCGGGCTCAGGCCCGCCTGTCGCAGCGCTTGTTGCATGGCGCGCAGGGCACCGCTGCCGTCCTCGGGCCCGGCGGTGAGGTGATAGGCATCGGCGCTGGTGCCGTATCCCACCAGTTCGGCCAGCGGCGTGGCGCCACGTGCGAGGGCGTGTTCCAGTGATTCGATCACCAGCAGCCCGGCACCTTCGGCCATCACGAAACCGTCACGGTCACGATCAAACGGGCGCGAGGCCTGCTGCGGGTTCTCGGCGAAACCAGTAGACAACGCGCGCGCCGCCGCAAAGCACCCTAGGGTCACGCGGTCGATAGCCGCTTCCGTACCGCCGCAGATGGCGATATCGGCCTCACCGCATCTGATGAGGCGAGCGGCATCGCCAATCGCCTGAACACCCGCGGCGCAGGCGGTAACCGGCGCGCCAAGCGGACCTTTGAAGCCGTTGCGAATGGACACCTGCCCCGCTGCCATGTTGGCCAGGAATGAAGGGGCGGTGAACGGCGACAGCCTGCGCGGCCCGCGTGAGTCGGTCGTACGCACGGCCTCTGCCATGGCTCCGAACCCGCCCACGCCGGACGCGATGATGGTTGCGGTTCGTGCCTTCTGGGCTTCGCTGCTCGGGTGCCAGCCTGCCTGCTCCAGCGCTTCATGAGCGGCAATCAGCGCAAACTCGATAAAGCGGTCCATCTTCTTGCGTTCTTTCGGCGCGATGATCTGTTCGGGTTGATAGCCCACCAGCGCGTCTTCTTCGAGCGTGGGCACTTGTCCTCCCACCGTCACGCCTGTGCCTTCGGTGATGTGCGCGGGCAGTGTGCGAATGCCCGAGCGCCCGGCCAGCAGGCGGCGCCACACTTCACTCACACCACAGCCCAGTGGCCCGACGATGCCAGTACCGGTTACCACAATGCGTCTGTGCTGCTGAACGTTACTCATTGGAACCTCTCTTTGTCGGTCGGCGTTCTCCCTGGCCGCAGGAGAACGCGGGCCCGGGAGCTGCGTCAGGCTTTCGCCGTGACGCTCGAATCATCGCCGAGGCGGCTGGGGCGGATCTTGAACCAGATGGAGTACATCGCCGGGAGAAACACCAGGGTCATGATGGTGCCGACAAAGGTGCCGCCGATAAGGGTATAAGCCAGGGTTCCCCAGAACACCGAGTGCGTCAGTGGAATGAAGGCAAGAATCGCTGCCAGTGCCGTCAACAACACGGGGCGGGCGCGCTGTACGGTGGCTTCGACCACCGCATTGAATGGGTCCAGGCCCTCTTTCTCGTTGTGATGGATCTGCCCGATCAGGATCAGCGTGTTGCGCATCAGGATCCCTGACAGTGCAATCAGCCCGACCAGAGCGTTGATGCCAAACGGTTGATGGAACATGAGAAGCACCGGCACCACGCCGATCAAACCCAGTGGCGAGGTGAAAAACACCATGACCATCGCCGAGATCGAGCGTACTTGCAGGATGATGATCAGCAGCGTCAGGGCGATCATGATCGGCAGTAGCGGCAGAATCGCCTGGCTGGCCTTACCCGATTCCTCGATAGAGCCGGCCATTTCGATGCGAAAGCCAGTTGGCAAGGTTTCGATGATCGGCTGCAGGTCTTTCCACACTGCTGCCGAGACGTCTGGCGGCTGCAGCTCTTCGGCAACATCACCCCGTACGGTGATGGTCGGTGTGCGGTCGCGACGGCGCAGAATCGGATCTTCCATACGAACATCGACCTCGCCGATCTGCGACAGCGGAATGCGCTGACCGGCTGAGCCAACCAGTGTGAAGCCCTCGATCTTCGACGGATCGAGACGGATATCCCCCGCTGCCCGGCCGACCACCTGCACCGCACGAATGTCTTCGCGCACCGTGGTGATCGGTACGCCGTTGAGCAGGAATTGCAGCTGCTGGGCGACTGCGTTAGAGGTCAGGCCAACGGCCTGCAGGCGATCCTGATCTAGCGAGAAATGCAGCGTTGGCACCAGAGCGCCCCAGTCGCTGTTCACGGTTCTCATCATCGGGCTGGCTTGCATAACGCGCTGCACACGGGTGGCGATTTCGCGCAGTTGCATCGGGTCTGGCCCCATCACCCGATAGGCCACCGGGTAAGGCGAATACGGGCCGAAGACCAGTTGCGTGACGCGCACCTTGGCCTCGGGCGCCAGCCCTTCGGAGGCGGCCTCTCGAATACGCAGCTTGAGGGCCTCACGGGCCTGCTGGCTATCGGTCAGCACCACGATCTTGGCAAACGACGGATCGGGCAGTTCCGGCGCCATGGCCAGGAAGAAACGGGGTGGGCCTTGCCCTACATAGGAGGTCACGATCTTCGCTTCTTCCTGCTCGCGCAGCCATGACTCAACCTTGACCGCCGTGGCGTTGGTCTGCTCGATGGAGGTGCCGTACGGCATTTGCACTTCGACCAGCACTTCGGGGCGGTCGGACGTCGGGAAGAACTGCTTCTTTACCAACCCCATGCCCAGTACCGAAACCACGAACAAGCTGATGACCGTCCCGGCCACCAGCCATTTCAGGGCGATGACTCGCGCCAGCAACGCGCGGAAACGGTTGTAGTGGCGGGTGTTGTAGATGGCCGCATGGCCGCCCTCGACCTGCTTGATATCGGGCAACAACTTCACGCCCAGGTAGGGGGTAATCGCCACTGCCACCACCCATGAGGCGATCAGGGCAATGCCGACAATCCAGAACATGTTGCTGGTGTACTCACCCGCAGTGGACTGGGCAAAGCCGTTGGGCATGAAGCCAATGGCGGTGACCAGCGTACCGGAGAGCATCGGCGCGGCGGTGTGGCTCCAGGCATAGGCCGACGCCTTGAAGCGGTCGTAGCCCTCTTCCATCTTCACTACCATCATTTCGATGGCGATGATCGCGTCGTCTACCAGCAGGCCCAATGCGAGGATAAGCGAGCCCAGGGTGATGCGGTCGAAGTTCTTGCCTGTGGCGGCCATCACCACAAAGACGATGGCCAGCGTCAGCGGCACGGCAGCGGCAACCACGACGCCGACGCGCCAGCCCATGCTAATAAAGCAGACCAGCATGACCACCAGCAACGCGACGAAAAACTTGACCATGAACTCGTCAACGGACGAGGCGATATTGACGGCCTGATCGGTGACTTTGCTGAGCGTCATGCCCAGCGGCATGGCGTGGTTGATGCTCGCGGTTTCTGCCTCTAGCGCCTTGCCGAGGTCAAGCCCGTTCCAGCCCTCGCGCATGATCACACCGAGCAGCAAAGCGGGCTCGCCATCGTTGCGTACCAGGAAGGTGGCCGGGTCCTCGTAGCCGCGCTCCACAGTTGCGACGTCGGACAGCTTCAGCGTTCGACCCTGTACGGCAATCGGTGTCTCGCGGATCTTTGCCAGTTTGTCGAAGGCACCATCCAGGCGCATGACGACCTGCGGTCCGTTGGTATCCACCGAACCGGCGGGCGTCAGGGCGTTCTGGCTATTGAGTGCAGCAAAAAGATCCTGCGGCGTCACACCCAGGGTTGCCAGCCGGTCATGGGAGAACGACACGAAGATGCGCTCGGCCTGTTCGCCGATGATGTTGACCTTCTTGACCCCTGGCACATGCAGCAGCCGCTGACGCAGCGATTCGGCGTCACGCACCAGCTGGCGCTGTGGTTCACCCTTTGCCTTCAGGGCATACACCGCGAAGGTCACATCGGAGAACTCGTCATTGATCATCGGCCCGATAACGCCGGCAGGCAACGTTTTGGCTTCATCACCCAGCTTCTTGCGGGCCTGGTAGAACTCTTCCTGCACCTGCGACGGCGGCGTGCTGTCGCGCAACGACACCATAGTGAATGCCAGGCCCGCGCGAGTGTAGGTTTCGCTGCGGTCGTACCACTTCAGCTCCTGCATGCGCTTCTCTAACGGCTCGGCGACCTGATCCTGCATTTCCAGGGCGGTAGCGCCTGGCCATGCAGTGATAATGGTCATCTGCTTGACGGTAAACGGCGGATCCTCGGCACGACCCAACTGAAAGAACGCCAGCGTTCCGGCCACCGCGATCAGCAAAATCAAGAACAGTGTGATAGAGCGCTCGCGAACTGCGAGGGCGGACAGGTTGAAACGCCCCTTGCTCATGGCTGACTCACGGCTACGGGCGTGACAGCCGCTTGGGCAAGTCGTACTTCCTGGCCATCATGCAGCAGGTGGGCACCTAGGGCAGCCACGTGCTCGCCAGCCTTGAGCTTGCCAGCGACACGCGCCGTATCATCACTGATACCTATTACCTGAACGGGCCGCCAGGAGACCTTCGCCGGCTCGCCGGCAATTACCCACACCCCTGTGCCATTGCCTGGATCGTATAGCGCGGCGATAGGTACCTGCAGCAGTTGAGTGGCGCTCCTGTCCTCTGCGATATTCAGGGTAATGGTGGAGCCCAGCGGCGCGTTCGCCAACGCGCCGTCAAGCACATACCGGGCTTCGAAGGTTCGGGTGGTAGCATCGGCGGCCTGCGACAGCAAGCGCAGCTTGGCTGCCACGGCCGCGCCGCTATTGCCATACAAAGTAGCTTGAGCTGTGGAGCCCGGCGTCGGGCGCAGGGTTTCAGGAAGGTGCACGACAGCTTCCCGCTGCCCCGCCCGCGCCAGTCGCACCACCGCCTGGCCGGCACTGACCACCTGGCCGGGTTCAGCCAGAGTGTCCATCACCACCCCATTGGCGTCAGCCAACAACACCGCGTAGCCCGTGGCATTGCGCGCCACATCAGCCTGAGCTTGGGCAGCGCTGAGCTGAGCCTTGGCGGAGTCGGCGGCGGCCTTGATCTGATCATAGCGCGACGCCGATACCGCGCCGACGGCTACAAGCCCGCGATAACGCGCCTCGTCATCAGCCGTCTGCTTGGCCAGCGCCCGAGCGGAAGCGACCGTCTGCTGTTGCGCACGCGCCTGCAGTTGCAGGTCGATGGGATCGAGTCGCATCAACGGCTGGCCGCGCTTGACCGTTTCACCAGTGTCAACCAAACGCTCGAGAATCTTGCCCGACACCCGGAAGCCCAGGTCACTCTGGGTACGTGCGACCACTACGCCGGTGAATGAACGGCCCGTCTCGGAGGACTGCTGGACCGCCGCCGCCCTGATCAGCGGCGGCTTGTTGCGGGGGTCTTTGTTGACTGACGATTCGCCACACGCCACCAGGACGATAGGCAGTAAGCAAAAGACGAAGGTGGCGGACTTGAGGCGCATGGGTTCCGTTACTCAAGAGCAAGATAGGAACCCAATTCTTAGACCTGTGACCAAATCTGTCAATGGTCACAACTAATTGGCTAGGGCGCCAGGCTGCGCAGTATCAGTGCTGGCAGAAGCACTGCGGCTTCAGGCGCTGTATCGAGGTTGTACTGCAACTGAGCCGCGTTGACGTAAGGGCGCAGGACTAGAAAAATCGCATTGACAGCTTCATCCAGGGGCGTCTTGCGCTCGAATTCCCCAGACTGCCGGCCTTCGAGGAGAATCTGCTGGATGAGTTGGCGGATAAGCAGTTCATGATTCTTGACCGATGGCCACTCGTCACGCGAAGCGACGGCAGCGATGTCGTAAAGCTTGCGATCGTGAAAAAACAGATCGCTGCCGGCCTTTGAAATCGAGCGGAAAAGCCGCCTTAGCTTCTCGGATGAGGTCTGCGCCTCGGCAATGGCGGCTTCGACGATCTGCATGATCATGGCCAGGCGATTGCTGCATATCACCCCGCCGATGGCTTGCTTGGAATCGAAGAATTTATAGATATAGGCCTTGGAAAAACCAATCGCCTTGGCGAGATCCGAGACAGTGGTCTTTTCGTAACCGTAATGGCCGAAATGCTGCGTCGCCGCGTTGATGATCTGGTCGCGGATCTCATGATCCAGCGGGCCACGTTGGGTCGAGGTGTTCATATCTTCATTCATGTCCAAAGCTTAACTCCGTGGCGAGCTGATTGACAGATAGTGACCAATCTATAATATGGTCACCACCTGTCAATCAGCTCTATGTTGCGAGCCTTTGTCCACGGCCTAGACCCGTATCGGTGCTGGACCCTAGCTTCCCTCCATAGATCTGTTGAAATGACATTTGGCATGGCGACGTTCGTGCAGCCCTCAGCGCAAAGTAACAGTGATGGCTCGGAGTGACTTACCACCCCGCCGTGAGGGCTAGAAAGCGTCGTAAGCGGTGAGTCGCGCGCTGCCGCTTTCAGCCCATCGCTGCCATCTGCGGACAGAAATGTAAAACATTCTTAATAGTTGATTAACCATTAGCTTGCTCCACGCCCCGGTAAGATTTCGCGCTTTTACAGGTGGAGAACGCTCCGATGCTTCGAATGCTGTCCTGTGCTGCCCTCTTGACCATTTCATTCGCCTGCTCGGCTACTGACGTTGTACAAGGGGGCGAGCAAACGCTGACCGTGCTGAGTTCCGGCGGAATCATGGGCGCTATCCGGGAAGTGGCGCCAGCTTATGAGAAGAAATATGGCGTGAAGCTGGAAGTACTCGCAGCGCCTTCAATGGGCGAGACCCCGCAGGCCGTACCAAACAGGCTCGCTCGCGGTGAGCAGGCGGATGTGGTTCTGATGGTAGGTTCGGCGCTCGACAACCTGGTCGCCAGCGGTCTAGCCGACAAAACCAGCCGAATAGATCTCGGCAAGTCTTTCATTGCCATGGCCGTTCGCAAAGGCGAACCGAAACCGGACATAGGCACTATGCAGTCCTTGCGCACAGTGCTGCAAAACAGCAGGTCTGTCGCCTACTCCGACAGCGCAAGCGGCGTTTATCTCTCCAAGACCCTGTTCCCTCGAATGCAACTCGGTGACCAGTTCGTAGCCAAGGCTCACATGATCCCTGCCGAGCCTGTAGGCGCAGTGATCGCTCGCGGCCAAGCACAGATCGGGTTCCAACAGCTAAGTGAGCTTAAACCAGTAAAGGGTATCGACATCGTTGGCCTGATCCCGGCTCAAGCGCAGAAAATGACCATGTATTCGGGCGCTGTCGTCAGCAAGAGCCAGCATCATGCCGCAGCCCAGGCGCTCCTTGACTATCTGGCATCGCCAAAAGCCGACGCCGCGATCAAAGATAGTGGCTTGACACCATTGCCTCATACAGCAAGCTGACTGCGAGCGCCAGCAGCGATAATGGGGATGCGGCAAGTGGACATCTGCCCGTTGGGGAACCGCGGGCGGTTCAACTGCTGCTCGGCCATACGAAGCTTGAAAGATGCCGGGGCCGCCTTGCGGTCTATTCCCGCTCATTGAATTTCAGCGCACTATGATTTCGTCAGGAAAATAAACCCCCATTGAACGGTTGCTGTGTATCCCCAGCACCTCCCCTTGCATGCTCTGCACCACCGTCTGCCCGCCCTCGATGGGGGTTCCAGTACGACGATCCTGGGCGTGTGCGTCCGGTGGCAGGCTGAACAGCATCTGGCCTTGATAATGGCTGACCTGGATGTCGGCAGGATAGTGAACAGGACCGAACGCGAAGGGTTGGTTCGAGTAGCCTCCCCACGAGCGACCTTCCCCATAAGGCCGGTCGAGGATCATGGTCAGTGAACGCAGTTCTATCCCCAGTACCCTGACCGGGCTTTCCTCGGACCTGGCCTGCCAGCTAGTGGTGTTGGCGAACACCCTTACCGGGCCAGGCCAGACAATGCCGCCCAGCTGGGTACCTGGCGCCAGCGTGCATCGGCGCATTTTCCATTCGGAAAAGGTGAAGTGAGCACCGAACGGAAAGCCGAACTCGACCTCCCCAGGCTCACATTTCCATCCTGCCAGGTCTTGGGCCGACAGGGTCTCGACCGTCGCGAAACCGTGCCCCTGCGCCAGTTCCAGACGACGCACGGGCATACCTGAGATGTGACCTGGCGTGCGCTCGAAATCAGCCTGCTCCAGACTCTGCATGCCATAGGGCACGGGATCGCCGGACAGGTCGTTGAAAGGCTCCAGGTTTCGCAAATGGACCTGCGTACCGGCCGGAAGCACCAGGTCACCAAGCACTTCCTCGTGCTCGAGGCGGGGATTGTGCGCACGCCAGTCCTGCCATTGCTCGTAGGTGAACTGGACATACAGTCCGCTGCCTGCAGCCAGCAGCACCACGAGCATGCCGAAGCGCCAACGCCTAGCCAGCATGTAGCGCCGGCAGCGGGGGACCAGCAGTGCCAGCAGGCAGGCGATGAGCAACCAGAGAAAGACTTCGGAAAAGAGGTAGATCATGTAGCCGAGCAGCATGGCCGGCATGGAGACAGGAATCATGGGAACGTCCTTGTGCACCCTGATGGAGACGGCGCAGGATAAATCAAGCTCGGCGCTGTCCCAAGCCCTGAGCTTTCAAGGAAACCACTCGGCATGATGCCCTAAGACATGCTCACAAGAATTCTGCTGATCGCAACATCGTTTTCGCTCGGTCAAAAGCTCCCGCCGCAAATGATTGCTACTGATAGGTTTGGACCTCAGCGAATATAAGATCCTGCTACCTCATCGAAGATTGCAAGATTGATTGCTTTCAGTTGATTAAGTAACCCTTGACGTATCGCACTGTGTTTTCCAAGGTTCGCGCCATGTCGGGATGCGTTAGCTGATACCTCTGCTCCAGTTGCTTGCTATGGCGCATATCGAAGCGCTGCGTCTGAATGAAATTCAATGACTCGGCGCTGATCGCGAATCGGGCCGCCAGTCCAGGAATCGACAAAAGCCACCTAAGCAAACCTATCGCTACATGGCGTCGGGGGGCCTTGACCCCCAGCATGTTTGCCAGCTGGCCAAGCATTTCCTGCAGATTTGGTGTGCGCTCATAGAGTGCCAGCACCTGCTGGTTGGCCATCAAGGGGTCGAAGGCCACGCAGGTTATCATCGCCACCAGGTAGTCGACACTGACCACTGGCAACCAGTGCTCGGGGGAACCGGGGACAGCTTTGAACCTGCCTTGTGCCAGATTTCGAATGAGTTCGGCCAGGGGTTGACCTTCCAGAATGTGCCCACTCTCACTGTGGCCACACACCGTAGCAGGATGAACGATGGTGTAATCGGCGCCCGCTTCCTGCATGTAGCGCATAACTGCGAAATGGGACTCAAGCTTGCTGCCTTCGTAGCCACCCACACGGTCGTAGACTGCGGGCCAGTTTGTGTTTTCAGGGCGCTCATGATCAACCCCGATACTGGCAAGGTGGGTAAGGTTTTGCAGCATGTAGCCGCCCACCATCAGTAATCGGATGCGCTGGTTTGCCGCAAGCCTGGCGATCCTCAGCGCCCCCTGCACATTGACTGCGCGGGCGTGCTCCATGCTTAGCCCCCAGGTAAATTGCGCCGCGAGGTGGAAGGCAACTGCGGCCGAAGACACGCGCTGCTTGTCTGCCTCGCTGAGCCCAAGCTCCTCCCTGCTAATGTCGCCTTCAACGGGATGAACATAAGTAGGGTTACCGCCCAGTCGCTCCACTTGTCGTCTAAGCCGCCCAATGTTTTCAGGGCTGCGCATAAGTACCCAGGTCTTGTGCCCTGTCGCAGTGAGACGGGCCAGCAGATGTTGACCCACAAACCCAGTGCCGCCGGTTACGAAGCATTCCACACTCATGCCTGACTCCTTGTTTGGATGATGGGTGCAGGCTAAGGTGTAGAGTCTGCTCTACAGTCAAGGAAATTTACTGTGAACATTGGAGAGTTGGAGCGCCGAAGTGGGATTGGCCGCCATGCATTGCGCTATTACGAGAAACTCGGGCTTATCGTGGCCCAGCGGCAGGCCAACAACTACCGCAGCTACAGCGATCAGACCGTTGTCGACCTGGGGTTTATTCAAAATGCCCAAAGCATGGGTTTTTCCCTTTCGGCAATCGGGGAAATCCTCGCGGCCAAACGGGGTAATACCATCGATTGCGCACAAGGCGCTGCCTTGGTCGCTAGCAAGATGGCTGAAATTCAAGTGAAGATCAGCAATCTGCAAGCCACGTATGGTTTTCTCGATGCAGAGCGTGTGAAGCTTGAAGCCAGTGCCATTGCCCAGGGACTGACTATTTCTTACCCTCCCCTCACTGGGCATGCATCGAAGCCGTAGCACTGTCCATCCTTTGCTCTCGACGCGTTTTACTCCCTCTTTTGGGAGGTAAGCACTGAGGGTCGTTACTCGGCACGGCCAAGCCAATCAGCCGCGGACTCAGGTGCAAGTGCATTTGCTAGAGGTGAACGAGCTACGGCCAAGGTATGCGGGCGGGGTGAGATGGCGGGCAAAAGAAAGCCCGCTGCTAGGCGGGCAAGGTCTATCACACGTAGGGATGGTGATAATGTCTCCCAAGCGATGTGAAAAATTAGTCAAGGAAACGTCCAAGCAATCTCATCGCCGCAACATTGAGCTAAGGCCTGCTGTGCAGCGGCTGTTCTGAGTCGCGCTATGACGGTGTAAACGATAAGACGGGCTGCTAACGCGTCAGTGGCTATTCACCCAGTACAGATCGCACACCGCGTGAGCTACAGAATCCTGAGGCCATGCGGTGTAGCGATGTAGGCCTTCAATGCGTATCGCTCACTGCCTAATACACTGACCGGCCCGGTAAAGCCGATAGATTGCAGCTCGCGTTCCACTGCGCTGGGATCGGGATGAGCAATTTCCAGACGTTGCAGTTGACAGCCTTTGTCATCGAGTCTCTTGGCGGGATGCTCCGACTCGCCCCAATCGATCAGGCTAGGGACAGCCCCTTGCAGAGGCAGGTGCCCGTCAGGCTGAATCGAAATTTTCCACGACAGACCTCCCCTGCTCATCGGTTCGATCTCTCCAAAAACCTGCCTGAGACGCTCGTCTGCGCTATCCAGACGCTCCGTACGCGCCACCCAGTGGGCTAAATAGGGCGATGATTGCGCACTTAGCTCATCCAGACCGAACCACCTAGGTCGCGTAGGCACAGGGGCCTCACTGTCAGGAGCAATGACTTCAAGATAAAACGACTCTCCTAATCGTAGGAGCAGATTGTGAGTGCTCATGCGCATGTGCTTACCACCTGGCTGCAACTGCACTGCGAGTTGACGCTCGACGAATTGGGCCCCCAACGGCAGGGTCGGTGACACAATGACCAGATGATCCAAGGTGGAACGCATCATAGCCTGCTATCTCCCTAATCAAAGAACTCCAA
The DNA here is from genome assembly GCF_025847435.2 of Pseudomonas sp. BT-42-2. Classification (NCBI taxonomy): domain Bacteria; kingdom Pseudomonadati; phylum Pseudomonadota; class Gammaproteobacteria; order Pseudomonadales; family Pseudomonadaceae; genus Pseudomonas; species Pseudomonas sp. BT-42-2. The sequence continues at coordinate 283,043 of NZ_JAOYTM010000007.1, read as the reverse complement.
GCGTTGCCGCCTTTTCACCCGACATGCTCGATTGCAGTACAGCTCACATACACTGGGTAAGCTCACACGGTGACGACGTGAAGCCCGCCACCGACCCAGATAGTTGAAACTTTCCCAAACCGCGTCAAGTCCAGACCCCTATCGACCAATCAACGGGAGAAGGCAATGACGGGCACGGTAGGCGATTTTCTGGTAGAGCGCTTGTATCAATGGGGGGTACGGCGCATCTTTGGCTACCCCGGCGATGGTATCAACGGTGTATTCGGTGCGCTGAGCCGGGCCAAGGGCAAGATTGAATTCATCCAGGCCCGCCACGAAGAAATGGCTGCATTCATGGCCTGTGCCCATGCCAAATTCACCGGTGAGCTGGGCGTCTGTATCGCGACCTCCGGCCCTGGCGCTTCGCACTTGCTCACCGGTCTCTACGATGCCCGTATGGACCATATGCCAGTGCTGGCCATCGTCGGCCAGCAAGCCAGGGCCGCACTGGGCGGGCACTACCAGCAGGAGCTGGACCTGCTGTCGATGTTCAAGGATGTCTCCGGGGCATTTGTCCAGCAGGCATCCACGCCCTCGCAGGTGCGCCACCTGCTTGACCGCGCGGTGCGCACCGCCATCGGCGAGCGGCGGGTGACCACAGTGATTCTGCCCAACGACCTGCAGGACTTGCCCTACCAGCAACCGGTGCACGCCCACGGCACGGTGCATTCGGGCATTGGCTACAGCAAGCCCAAGGTGGTGCCCTATGACAGCGATCTGCGCCGCGCCGCCGAAGTCCTCAATGCCGGGCGCAAAGTCGCCATACTGGTAGGCGCCGGCGCCCTGCAGGCCACCGATGAAGTCATCGCCATCGCTGACACATTAGGCGCAGGCGTGGCCAAGGCTCTACTGGGCAAGGCCGCCATGCCCGATGACCTGCCGTGGGTCACCGGCGCCATAGGCTTGCTCGGCACCGAACCGAGCTATCAGCTGATGAGCGAATGCGACACCCTGCTGATGATCGGCTCGGGCTTTCCCTACTCCGAGTTCCTGCCCAAGGAAGGCCAGGCCCGCGCTGTGCAGATCGATCTGCAAGCAGACATGCTCAGCCTGCGTTACCCGATGGAGGTAAACCTGGTCGGTGACGCCGCAGAGACCTTGCGCGCGCTGTTGCCTCTACTCGAATCCAAGACCGACCGCCGTTGGCGGAAAAAGGTCGAAGGCTGGCGCGCACGTTGGGATAAAACCCTGGCAAAACGTGCGCTGGTCAAGGCCGACCCCATCAACCCACAGCGTGTGGTGTACGAGCTCTCCCCTCGCCTGCCCGACAACAGTATCGTGACCAGCGACTCCGGCTCCTGCGCCAACTGGTTTGCCCGCGACCTGCAGATTCGCCGGGGCATGCACTGCTCATTGTCCGGGGGCCTGGCCTGCATGGGGGCTGCCGTGCCCTACGCCATCGCCGCCAAGTTTGCCCATCCGCAGCGCGCAGTGATCGCGTTGGTGGGTGATGGCGCGATGCAGATGAACAACCTGGCCGAGCTGATCACCGTGGCCAAGTACTGGCAGCAATGGGAAAACCCGCAATGGATCTGTGCGGTGTTCAATAACGAGGACCTCAACCAGGTCACCTGGGAGCAGCGCGTGATGGAAGGCGATCCCAAGTTCGAGGCGTCGCAGACGATTCCTGACGTGCCTTACCACTTGTTCGCCATTTCCATCGGCCTGCAGGGCATTTTCGTCGACCGCGAAGACGACGTCGCCGCGGCCTGGGAACGCGCCTTGAGCGCCGATAGGCCGGTCTTGATCGAGTTCAAGACCGACCCCAACGTGCCACCGCTGCCACCCCACATCAAGCTGGAGCAGGCGAAGAAATTTGCCGGCACTTTGCTCAAGGGCGACCCGGACCAGGCCGGGGTCATCGTGCAGACGGCCAAGCAAGTCCTCAGTTCGGTGTTACCCGGCAAGAAGTGATGCACGCCTCGGCGCACAGGCTGAACGTTTGCACAGTCGGGTCGGTCGCACCACAGAGACGCAGCCGACTGTGCCAACCCTGACCGTGAGAACCTACCATGAGCGAGATCTTTCCCGAAGGCGGCCAACAGCACCCCATCGACCTGACCATAAACGCTCAAGCCCGATCGCTGCAGGTCCATCCCTGGACCACCCTGCTCGACCTGCTGCGTGAACAGCTGGACCTGATAGGCACCAAGAAAGGTTGCGACCATGGCCAGTGCGGGGCCTGCACGGTGTTGCGCGATGGCAAGCGCATCAATGCCTGCCTGACCTTGGCCATAATGTGCGATGGGGCCGACCTGGTGACCATCGAGGGCCTGGCCAGCGGCGACCAACTGCATCCCATGCAGCGCGCCTTCATCACGCATGATGCCTTCCAATGCGGGTACTGCACGCCAGGCCAGATTTGCTCCGCGGTGGGTCTGGCCCGTGAAGGCCATGCCGCTACGCCAGATGTCATCCGCGAGCAAATGAGCGGCAATCTCTGCCGTTGTGGCGCCTACAGCAATATCGTCGCCGCCGTGCAAGAAGCGCTGCCGCTGATGCGCGCTGCGCCACAAGCGCAAGGAGACCAGCAGCCATGACGCCTTTCAGCTATCACAAGCCTGCATCGGTCAGCGAAGCCGTCAACCTGGCAGATCCTTCTTCGCGATTCATTGCAGGGGGTACCAACCTCGTCGATTTGATGAAGGAGAACGTGGTACGCCCCGAGCAACTGATTGATATCACCCATCTGGGGCTGAACCGCATTGAGAGAACCTCGAGCGGCGGTGTGCTGATAGGCGCGCTGGTCAGCAATGCCGAGCTGGCCGCCGATTCGACAATCGAACAGCATTACCCGTTGTTGTCCGAAGCCATCCTGGCGGGGGCGTCGCCGCAGCTGCGCAATATGGCCAGTACCGGTGGCAACCTGTTGCAACGCACCCGCTGTTACTACTTCTATGACACTGGCACCCCTTGCAACAAGCGCGACCCCGGCAGCGGATGCCCGGCGCGAACAGGGCTGAACCGTATCCACGCCATCCTCGGTGCTAGCGATACCTGCGTCGCCACCCATCCATCGGACATGTGTGTGGCGCTGGCAGCGCTAGAGGCTGTGGTCCATGTCGAGGGGCGGTCCGGTAAACGCCAGATAGCCTTTGCCGAGTTTCACCGCCTGCCCCAGGACACACCGCAGCGCGACAATCAGTTGGCAGACGATGAACTGGTGGTCGCCATTGAGTTACCGCCCCCGGCCTTCGCCGATCATTACCGTTATTTGAAAATTCGCGACCGCGCGTCCTATGCCTTCGCGCTGGTTTCGGTGGCCGCTGCCGTACGCCTGGACAACAACGTAATCCAGCTCGCCCGCTTGGCGCTGGGCGGCGTGGCGCACAAGCCGTGGCGAGACCCGGCTGTGGAACGGATGCTGATCGGCCACCCCCCTTCACAAGCGCTGTTCACCCGCGCGGCTCAAACCATGCTGCAAGGTGCAACGCCGTTGAGCCACAACGGTTTCAAGGTGACCCTGGCGCAGCGGGCCATTGTGCGGGCACTGGGCGATGCTGTGCTCGGTGCCGCGGCGCGGGGGGCACGCCCATGAACACCAAAGTGCTAGTCGGAACACCTCTGGACCGCGTGGATGGCGTAGCCAAGGTAACCGGGCAGGCGCGCTATGCGGGCGAGTACCCCGAGGCCGACCTGCTTCATGGCAGCGTGGTATCCAGTACCATCGCCCGGGGCCGGGTACTGCGGATCGACAGTTCCCGGGCCCTGCGCGTGCCTGGGGTGATCGTAGTGCTCGACCATAGTCATCGTCCGCACATTTCCAGTTACGACGACGATTACAGTGACGCCGACTCGGCCGAAGGTTCGCCATTTCGGCCCTTGTTCAACGATCAGGTGCTGTACAGCGGGCAACCCTTGGCACTGGTGGTCGCGCAAAGCCTCGAGTTGGCAAGGTACGCGGGGTCGTTGATCGACATCCACTACGTCGAACAGGCCCACGAGACGGATTTGCTCAATGTACGCAACCAAGCCCATCAGGCACCCGCCGAAACACCTGAACCGCGTGGCGACTTTGCCGGGCAGTTCGCCAGCGCGCCAGTGCAGATCGATGCCACCTACCTGACGGCCAGCGAGCATCACAACCCGATGGAGCCGCATGCATCGACGGTGTTCTACAACCCCGACGGCACCTTGCACATTCACGACAAGACCCAAGGTACGCAGAATTGCCAGGACTACCTGCACAAGGTCTTCGGTCTGCCCAAGGAGCACATCAGGGTTCTGGCAGCCTTCGTCGGCGGCGCGTTCGGCTCAGGCTTGCGCCCGCAGTACCAGCTGCCATTGGCAGTAATGGCGGCGTTGCACTTGCAGCGTTCGGTGCGCGTCACCCTGACCCGCCAGCAGATGTTCAGCTTCGGCTACCGGCCCCGCACCGAGCAGCGTCTGCGCCTAGGTGCAGACGCGGACGGCCGGCTGTTGGCAATCGCCCACGATGCACTTGGCCAAACATCACGCTTCGAGGACTTTACCGAGCATCTGGTCGAGTGGAGCGGCATGCTCTATCAGTGTGACAACGTTGCCCTGAGCTATCGCCTGGCTCCGCTCGATGTGTACACCCCGCTGGACATGCGCGCACCCGGTGCCGCTTCCGGGATGATCGCCCTGGAGTGCGCCCTGGATGAACTCGCCTGGGCCGCCCGGATCGACCCGGTCGAGCTACGCCGACGCAATTTTGCCGCCAGCAATGGCAACGAAGGCAAACCCTACTCCAGCAAGCAACTGCTGGCGTGCTATACCCAAGGCGCCGAGCGTTTCGGCTGGGAGCGACGCAGCGCCGCACCGAGGAGCATGCGCAAAGGCACGCAGTTGGTCGGCTGGGGCATGGCCGGCGGCGTCTGGGAAGCGATGCAGATGAAAGCCAGCGCCAAGGCGCGCATCGATGCCCAGGGGCACCTGACCGTCAGTAGCGCCACCACCGACATCGGTACTGGCACCTACACCGTCATGACCCAGATCGCAGCCGACGCAGCCGGCGCCCGACCACAGGACGTCACGTTCGTACTAGGTGACTCTTCGCTGCCTCCAGCGCCGCTTCAGGGTGGTTCTTTCACCGTGTCGTCGGTCGGTTCGGCAGTGCGCCAAGCTTGCCTTGAGCTACGGAGCAAAGTGCTGGAACACGCGCGCAGGACCTATCCCGCAGTTGCCAGCACAGCCCTGGAGCAGGTCGTGTTCGCAGACGGCTACCTACACGCAGGCAATCATCGCTTTGCCCTGGCGGACATCGTCGCCAACGCCCCCAATGGTGTTTTCGAAGTACAGGTCGATGCCGAGCCAGGCGCCAAGCGCAAGCCGTTCGCCACTGCCACACATTCAGCGGTGTTCGTCGAAGTTCAGGTTGATGAAGAGCTTGGTTCGATCAAGGTCACCCGGGTGGTCAGCGCTATCGCGGCAGGACGTGTGGTCAATCCAAAGACCGCACGTAGCCAGATCCTTGGCGGCGTGGTGTGGGGGCTGGGCATGGCCTTGCACGAAGAAACCTTAACCGATCATCGGCTGGGCCGCATTCTCAATCACAACCTGGCGGAGTACCACATTCCGGTGAATGCCGACAGCGGTGAGATCGAGGTGATATTCGTTGAAGAGCAGGACGACATCGTCAATGAACTGGGCTCCAAAGGGGTGGGCGAAATTGGCATCGTGGGCGTGGCGGCGGCGATAGCCAATGCTGTCTTCCATGCCACCGGCATACGGGTCCGAGCGTTTCCGATCACCCTCGACAAGGTGCTCTAGGCGCTAAGCCCAGATTGACTCGCCCCCTGTGCGACTGAGGCGGGCGTTTGGAACCTCGTGTGAACTTTCACTGGTTTGCACTGGCCTTCCGTTCAGGGGGCGCGAGTTACCAAGCGTCTGGCGAAGGCACAGGTTCCGCGCTCAGCCCGCTGCACGCAGCTTCAGGCCGCAAGCAGTCCCAGTAACGCCACGCTCATAGGAGATCAACTGATGAACGATCTTGCCATGTACTACTGGATTGCCGTCGCGGCAATTGTCTTGCTCGTTGACCTGTGGGCCATCGTCAGTGTGTTCAGAAGCGACAAATCCGATGCGACCAAAGCGCTCTGGGCCTTGGTGATTCTCGCGCTGCCCCTGGTTGGCCTGGGTATCTGGGGTATCGCCGGCCCACGCGGGATCAAACGCGGCACCGGACCGACTTCGGATGAACACAGCAAGGGCTGAACAATGTCTGCCGCCTACTGAAGAGGGGTGCACCATGCTCGATAAAGCGACCGGTATGAAACCAGGGGAGCGCTACTGCGTCGATAACATCGAGCGCACCCATCAGTTTCCGGGGTTCTTCCTAGACGGCAAGTACTACCTGGGGCCCGAGCTGCTGACCGCTGTGGGCTGGCTCGAAGGTAGGCAGTTCATCTACGACAGCTTGGATGCCCAGGGAGACCCGGTTTTTCCTGATCGGATAGCCGGGACCCTCGACGACCTGAAGCTGACCCTGATAGATGGAACGCGCCTTGATCTTTCAAGGATCGAGGCCCGTGCCACGCTGGCGAGTCAGACTACCCACGACCCATCGCAGCGTGAGCCGGAAAACCGGCTGACGCACTGCCAAGAGCAAGATTCAAGTGTCCTGGGCGGGTGGCCAAACCCTAAAAGCAAGGCACCACTCATGATCGGCGCGGCACTGCTGGGGCTCGTCGCTGGGCTGTTCATCAGACGCGTGCAACGCAAACAGCGGTAGCGCGCTGACCGCTCGGGCGTTGCCCAGGCACTTTGCCAGCTACCGTTGCAAGCGCTGGGGCAGATACTGACAGCGCTAGGTAAATCCGACGTGGACCAGTAGAGCGCCCTGACGGCTTATCGATTCTGGGTGTTGAGTGCCGCGGCTTACCTCGATCCGAGGCGGTGCCAGTCTTGACCTGCTCATCGACATGGGCATGACACGGCCCGTCTCGGATAGGTGTCCGCCTCACGCCCTGATGAGGCTAGCCACTGCTGTCGATGTCGACTCAGATCCAGACGTCATTCAGCGCTGTTCGCTTCCCGCCTTCGTGACCGGTATTCAACACGCCTCGCGGCTCGATCATCATCAGTTTTGTTTCCGTCTGTGCCGCCGTTCTGTGCTCAACACCACGTGGTACGACATACAATTCGCCTGGTTTCACATGAACGCAGCCCTCGGGGAGATCGATGCGCAAGAGGCCTTCGAGCACAAGAAAAGCTTCATCGGTTTCCGGGTGTGAATGCCAGATAAATTCACCTTCGATGCGTACCACCTTGAATTGGTAGTCGTTCATTTCCGCGACGACCCTTGGACTCCATTGCTGCTCGATCAAAGACGCTTTATGAGTCAGGTTCACAGGCTGTGCTGTCAATTGTTGATGCATGCTGGACATAGCTGATCCTCTCTAAATTGGAGTGACCAGCGTATCGAACGGGAAGCGCGCTGTTCTTGTACGATCCTGTAACTTAGCGAACAGTGCGTAAGCGTTCCAGCCAACGCAGAGGCGGCACGCCGTAGGTGCGCGTGAAGTGCCGGGTCATGTGGCTCTGATCGTGAAAGCCCGCGGCGAGGGCGGCATCGACCAGTGTGAAGCCATCCAGAATCAGTCTGCGGAAACAGTCCAAGCGCCTTAGCGTGACAAAACGGTATGGGCTGGTGCCATAGAGGGCCCGGAAGTCTCGCGACAAGCTCCATTGCTCACGCCCACTCGCCTGTTCGAGCATCTCCAGCGTAATGCCCACGTGAAGATGCTCCATGATGAACGCCCTGGCGCGCTCGGCAGAGCGGTAATCCAGACGTTTGCGGCCACGCGGCTTGCCGCCTACTGCACGAAGCGCCATTGCCAAGTCATAAACGGCGTCCTGTTCCTCTAGTGTTTCCAGAGGATGATCCAGTGCCTGCACGAAAGCCTCGCTGGCGTGGTACAAGCGCGGGTCGCAGGATACTCCGCCAGCAATGAACGGCAGCGCTTCTCCCCCGAGAACGTTCTGTATCAGCGACGGGTCGATGTAGGCCATCCGGTAGCGAAAACCCACATCCGTGCCAGCCATGCCGTCATGCACTTCGTCGGGATGCAGCACAAGCGTGTTGCCTGGCACGCCGTGGCACAGCGCGCCCTTGTAATGAAAGCTCTGAACGCCGGCAAGGGTACGGCCTATCGAATAGGTATCGTGCCGATGCGGGTCGTAGCCATGGCCGCCAAACCATGCTTCGATGCGCTCTACACTGCCAGGTGTTGTGCTTCGTATGACCCAATCAGTGGTGGCTGACGAGATTGCTTTTCGCTCCATGGATTGCTCACTGCTCGTGCGCCATTTTGAGTGTGAATAGTCCACCCTATTTCAGGATTACGCGAGCACCCAATCCATTTCCGCTTCCCTTTGGATCGATAGCTGCCGTTCGCGACAGACCGCTATCGACCCATTGCGGCCATTCGCGGAGGGCAATGAACGGCCTATAGCGCCCCTTCGACCATACCGCTCGATGGGTGTTCATGGCGTACTTCGATACAGACATGGCCTAGTTCGAAGCTACCATCTTGGCCCTGTGGGGCTATTCCAAGCGTTGCTACAGTGGGCTCCAACAAACTCCACCCACTGCGAGCAACGCCCCATGAACAACCGCCTTGATTACTTCAAGCTGTCTCCCCAAGCGTCCAACAAACTGGTGGAACTCACCCTACAACTGAGCAAGAAACCGCCACTGGCCGATCTTGCCCACCTGATCATGTTGCGCGCTTCGCAGCTCAACGGCTGTGCGTTCTGCGTGGATATGCATGTGAAAGAGGCCAAGATCCATGGCGAGCGCGAGCTGCGTCTTCACCACGTGGCCGTATGGCGTGAGTCAGGGCTGTTTTCGCCAGTAGAGCGGGCGGCGCTGGAGTGGACTGAAGCCCTAACCCAACTGCCGCCTCATGGTATCTCCAACAGCCTGTATGCGAGTGCGCTTGAGCAGTTTTCCGAGCAGGAGCTGTCGGATTTGTCGTTCCTAATCGTCGCCATCAATGGCTGGAATCGCCTCAATGTGGCCTTCCAGGCGATCCCCGGCTCGTCCGATGAGCTGTTCGGCCTGAACAAGGCCAACCTCAACTGAGTAACTTGCTGATCAACGCGCCAAGCTGCTCGCCTGGAGCCGTCGTGGCGCAGTTGGTAAAACTCAGGAGCAGACCTGACTGACGCTGCGATGACGCAGCCCAGCGCGACAACGCTTGTACCGACATACCCCTGGCCAGCACCTGCTCGGCCAGGGCGGTGTCGCTTACGTCCTCCGGCAAACGCAGTACTAAGTGCATGCCGCCTGGCGAGCGTTCCACCTGCAGACCCTTCGGCAAACTCCGGTCCAGTGCTTCGATGGTCAATGCCCGTCGCTCGTTGTAGAGGCGGCGCATGCGTTGGATATGCCGAGCGAAGTGTCCCTCGGCAACGAACTCCGCCACCAAAGCCTGGGTAATTGACGGTGACCCGGCAGCAAACAAGGCCCGGCCGACGCGCTCGAACGCTGCCACCTGCGCCTGCGGCACCACCAGATAAGCCAGGCGAATACCGGGAAACAGCACCTTGCTGAAGGTGCCGGCATACAGCACGCGCCCATGGCGATCCAAGCTGGCCAGCGCTGGAAGTGGACGGCTGACGTAGCGGTACTCGCCGTCGTAATCGTCCTCGACAATCCAGCCACCGGTGCGGGCAGCCCAATCGAGTAGCAGTTGCCGGCGTGGCAGCGACAGTGCCATCGACAGCGGGCTCTGATGCCCTGGTGTCACCATGACGACCTGAGCAGTCCGAGAACCCGCGATGGCGTGTTCTACGTTCATGCCTTCGGCATCAACCGGCACCGCTTCCAGGTCCAGGCCGAACTGGCGAAGCACCTGGCGCGTAGTGGGATAGCCCGGGTCTTCCACCCAGGCGCACTCGCCTGGCTGCAACAGGGTATGTGCGACTAAGGACAGGCTATTGCGCCAACCGCTGGTGATAAACACCTGATGGGCACCGCAATCGATACCTCGGGACACCTGCAGATACGAAGCAATGGCGCTGCGCAACGCTGCCAGGCCGTGGGGTGCCGGATAGTCCAGATCTCCAAGACGCATCCCACGGAGATACCGAGCACCGAGACGCGCCCATATCTTGCGCGGAAATGCATCCAGCGCCGGTACCCCCATCTGGAACGGCAACAGCTGCGGTGGACGCCAGAGCGAATCAGGTGCGTCTTCGATCACTTGGCTGCTGACTGGTAATGCGGTGGCCTCCGACACGGGCTTCTGCAGTTCAGGATTGATTACGGTGCCTTTCTGCCCGAGCGCCAGGAGGTAACCCTCGCTGGCCAGCAGCGAATAGGCCAATTCGACGGTGCCACGGGCCACCCCCAGCTCCTTGGCCATGGCGCGCGCCGACGGCAAGCGGTCACCGGGGGACAACGTGCCTGCGGCAACGGCGGCCAGTACGCGGTCGTACAGTTGACGATACAGAGGCAAGGCAGACTGCTCTTCCAAGGGAGCAAAAGGCGGCTTAGGGGAGGTCATCATGGCCTAGTTCATATCCCATTTCTTGGCTCAATCAAGTGGGTCAATGGTAGTCCAATATAGCGCCATCACCTACTCATGAGGGCAACTCCCATGACATCCCCTTTGCACAACTTCATACCCAGCGTGCTCGACCTGGCCGACACGTCCCTGCGCCCCCTGGACAGCACCCATGACCTCTGCAGCGCATTCCCGGTAATGCAGCAATTGCGCCCTCATCTGACGAGCGAAGCTGACTTCGTCAGCCGCATCGAGCGTATGCGCGTTGAAGGCTATCGCCTGATTGGTGCTTATGACTTAGGCGTTCTTGTGGCACTGGCTGGTTACCGCTTACAGGAAAACCTGGTCTACGGCGCATTCCTGTATGTCGATGACCTTGTAACCGCCGAGGCTCAGCGGGGAGGTCAGTGGGGCTCGCGCTTATTGCAAGCCTTGGAGCGACTGGCCCGCGCCAGCGGTTGTGCACGCCTGGTGCTCGACACGGGTTTGGCCAACGCCCGCGCGCAACGCTTCTACTTCCGTGAAGGCTTGTTGACGGGTGCACTGCGCTTTCAGAAACAGTTCGATACGCCATAACCCGCACGCACATCCAAGGAGGCGAACCTCATGACATCGTCACAACAGCCACTTGCTCCTTTGCGCATTCTTCGCCTGGTCGCCAGCCCCAATGCAGAGGATTCGGAAAGTCTGAAACTGTCCCAGCAGATCCTGTTTGCCTTGGCCAGTCAGGCCGGCAGAAGGGGTATCCAGTTGACCAATTTAGACCTCAACTCCTTGGCCCCAGTCGATGCGCCTTACGCCCAGGCGTTAGCCAATCAGCGCGTAGTCATAGCAAGCGGTCAGGAGGGTACGTTGAGCCGTTCCGACGAGTTGATCGACCAACTGCAGGCATGCGACGTACTGCTGATTGCCACGCCGATGCACAACTACAGCGTGCCCGCCCCACTCAAGATGTGGATCGACCAGGTGGTACGCGTGGGCAAAACGTTTCTGGGCACCGCCAAAGGCAAAGTCGGATCGCTGACGGATCGTCCGGTTTACGTCGCAATAGCTTGCGGGGGCTACATCAGCGGCCAGCATGCCCGTCAACCCGACTTTCTGCGACCCTACCTGTCCGCCGTCCTCGCCACCATCGGTCTCAATCACGTGTACTACTTCACCGTTGAAGGTACCGCCAAGGGTGTGGAGTCACTGAATACTGGGAGGGAAACAGGGTACGGTGAGGTGCAGACGTTCTTTGGTAGGGATAGCCATGGTGTGGATCAAGTCTGCAGCCCGCTTTAAGAACATCATCGAATTCAAGCGTATAGGTTTGCACATTAGCTGGGCGGTGTGCCGTCAAGCGGCAATCCGCATGTCACCCTCTTCATTGCTCAAAGACAGGAAAAGAAGTCATGAGTCGACTCAATTGGTTTGAAGCTTCGCCTGGTGCAGCCAAGGCCCTTGGCGGGCTGCATCATTTCGTGACCACCGCGACAAATTTGCCAGCCCCGTTGATTCACCTCGTGTTTCTCAGGGTGTCTCAAATCAACGGCTGCGCCCATTGCATCGATCTGCACTCACGCGATCTGATCAAAGCAGGTATTTCAGTGGACAAAGTGCTGTTAGTACCGGTATGGCATGAAGCGCACTATTTGTTCTCGGATCAGGAGCGCTCAGCATTGGCCTGGGCAGAAGAAGTCACGCGGGTAAGCGAGACACATGTATCCGACGAAGCTTACGCAGCAGCATCGGCAATGTTTGCCGAAAAGGACCTTGTCGACCTGACAGCGGCCATTGCCGCAATGAACGCTTTTAACCGTATGGGCGTCAGCTTCCGACTCAAACCTGCCGCTAAAACGTGATGACCTATGACTCAACATGCAAACGCAGTACTTCAGAGACCGCCCTAGTATTGCCTACAGTCTGTTTCAGGCCTTTGCGGCCCCTTCTGAACGACGGGTATGAGCCGAAAGCAGTCTCTGACGGACGTCCGCAATGGGTCGAAGGCGGACGCTCGCGATTGACTGCGTTCAAAATAAGCTGGCATATGTCTCGGATTGAATGAGTGTGACTTACTCCCAGAATGGTGGGCAGACTAATCCCCTTCTCGTATCATTGCTCCTCCTCATCTGGAATGATTTTCGTGAATCCTTCACCTGGAAGTGTCTCGCCGATCCAATCGAATTCTAATGGACCGAAATGGGATGCCGGAGAAGCTGTAAGCCAGCTTTCCTGGGACGACTTGCGTATCATCAAAACGCTGAGTGACTGTAGCAACCGCGCGGCCACGGCCAAGAAGCTCGGCATCAATGTGTCCACCGTCTCGCGCCGGGTCGCGCAGGTTGAGAAGACGCTTGGGGTCGCGCTGTTCGATCATCGTAAGGCGGGGTATCTTCTGACTGCCGAGGGTGCCGAACTGCGTGCACTGGCCGAGCGCGTTGAACTGGACATCGTCAGTGTCACCCGCAGGGTTTCTCGCGCCGGCCAAGGCCCGCTGGGGAAACTGCGAATCACCACCAGCGACTCGCTGCTGCTGTACTTTCTAACGCCTATCATCGCGGACTTCAAAGCCCTCAATGAGGGGATCACCGTTGAGGTATTAGTCGGCAACCAGACGTTGAGTTTGGCGAGGGACGAGTCGGACATTGCGATACGTGCGACCAAAAAACCGGCAGATACCCTAGTGGGTCGCAAGCTCGCCAACATCGCCTGGGCGCCGTATCGCAGCGTCAAGCAGGCAGCGATTGCCGACCCCTTCGCTGAGGGGCAGTCGTGGGTATCCTACTCGGGAGGCCTGTGCGGATTGAAGGCAACGAGCTACGTCGAATGTCGGGTGCCCTCTGAGTTCATCTCCTACCGCACCGATTCCGTGGCGGCTGCGAGCGCGGCTATTGCAGCAGGTCTCGGTTTTGGCTTCCTCCCCTGCATGCTGGGCGACATTACCCCAGGATTGGTTCGGGCAGGCCAAGTAGTTCAGGAGCTTCAGGATGAGCTATGGTTGCTTACCCACCAGGACATCAGGAAATCCTGGCGGGTGAAAGCATTCATGACGTTCTGCGCCGCTGCCGTGGCCGACCTCAAACCGCTGGTCGAAGGTCAGCAGGCCATCCCGGTTTCATAGCGGAAACCGGGAGCACCGTTCATTTGGCGTGGGCGCCGATGACAGCTCGACACACGATCTCAATCAGCTGGGGACGCTGGGCGAGCCGCGATACACCAATGATATTGCTGGCCGCCTGCGGGCGTTCTGTGCCGTAAGCTGCCTTACGCACCTTGCCGACGACCGCAAAAGCAGCGTCCATGTCCAGCACATACAGCGTTTCCTCAACGACATCCTGCATCGTGGCGCCATACAGGGCGAGCAACTTGGCAATGTTGTCGTAGGAAACCCGCATCTGTTCGCCCATTGACGAAAAATCGCTCGGACGACCGTCAGCATCCAGTGGCGCCGGCGCTACCAGGTTGCCTTCTTCGTCATGGTTGAACTGCCCCGAGATGAAAATCTCGTTCCCGACTCGCCGCGCCTGCGGATAGCCGTAGCCCTCTTCCCATGGAACGCCCCAGTAGGCGGTGTCGTCGTTGAAAGGTCGTGAAGCGGCCATTGGATTCTCCTTGGCGAAAAATGGATCGACGTGATCCGACTGGCCGAGATCCTAGCACCGGATTGGACGCTACCTGTGGTGCAGTTATGCTCCCTCAAGAGTGCAAAAATGCGCCACCGTTTCGCTGAGTGTTTCGCTATCTTGTGCTGGCACTCGGCGACAACCCGCCGGGGAAACTCTCGCCACCGTTCAACAAAAGGGAAGAACAATGAGCAATCCACACACTGAAGTCCTCACCCCGCTCAACAGCCAACTGATCTTCATCGATCAGCAACCGCAGATGGCTTTTGGCGTACAAAGCATTGACCGGCAGACGTTGAAGAACAATACCGTGGGCCTGGCCAAAGCAGCCAAGATCTTCAATGTCCCCACCATCTTCACCACGGTCGAAACCGAGAGTTTCTCCGGCCATACCTACCCCGAACTGCTCGCGGTATTCCCTGATGCGCCGTTGCTGGAGCGCACCTCCATGAACTCCTGGGACGACCAGAAGGTTCGCGACGCGCTGAAAAAGAACGGTCGGAACAAGATCATTGTTTCGGGCCTGTGGACTGAGGTCTGCAACACCACCTTCGCACTGTCCGCCATGCACGATGCGGGCTACGAGATCTACATGGTTGCCGACGCTTCCGGCGGCACGACCAAGGAAGCACACGACTACGCCATGCAGCGCATGATCCAGGCGGGCGTAGTGCCAGTAACCTGGCAACAGGTGCTGCTGGAGTGGCAGCGCGACTGGAAAAACCGCGACACCTACGATGCGGTCATGGAACTGGTCAAAGAGCATTCGGGTGCCTACGGCATGGGCGTCGACTACGCCTACACCATGGTGCACAAAGCGCCAGAGCGTGTTCAGCACGGCCCTACCTTGGCGCCCGAGGCCGCATCGATCTGAGACCTGATCAGCCCCAAAGTTGATTTTATGCTCAACAAGCGGGGCCGGAACGAACCGATCCGGGCGATCAGTCATGACGGAGTGCTTGAAGCTTCAGAAGATGCTTCACCGAATAGTGCCGCCCGGATCAATTCATCTTCAGATTTTTTCAGGACGAATTGATCTCCATGAACAGTGCTAAAGGCATCGTTATAGCCTACGTCGCGATTAAGTCGACGGGGCGGCTTAAACCATGGCAAGTCAAAACGGCCAAGCAGCTGATGTTGGATCATCTGGATATCGGCATTTCGGTCACCGCACTTGCGGAAGCATGCGGACTGTCGCGCAGCTATTTCTCGCGCAGGTTCAAGGAATCCACACAGGTCTCTCCTCAGCAGTGGTTGCGTGAGCAGCGGCTGAGGAAGAGTAAAGAACTGCTAGAGACATCGACGATGATGCTCGCCGAGATCGCCCTAGAGTGCGGCTTCTACGATCAGCCACATTTCTGCCGAGCGTTTATGAAATCCGAAGGCCTAACGCCTCAGGCATGGCAGCAACAGGTGGCTTAGCCGGAACTGTGTGCCGCTAAATTCGGCGTGTACTGCCTTCGTAGATTTCGCTCGCTAGCTCTCCTTTCCGGCATAGGTGGGGTACTAAGGTACTACGGCTCTCCAAGACAATTTCCTGAAGGACCGCTATGGGTCGTTAGCAGCCATTCGCTATAGACCGCTTACGACCCAAAACGGCCGTTGGTGTATGGCGAGAGAAATCTTCGAAGCTGGAGTTTCACGTCCCCACGCTTTAGGCTACCGCCGGGCTCGAGGGAGCCCACCACCAAGCTAAACGCAATGACCTAAGGTTCACAATATGGATATCAAATTGGCTCGGCTGGGTGCAGCCATGGGATTAGTCATGATTTTGGCAGCTTGCTCAGAGGAAAAAGTGCCCGAGCCGACAGCAGACAACTGTGCTCCAAAGATGTTCGAAATGAATCTGGCGAGCTTATCGAAAGAATCGAACCGTAACGAGTTCATCGCAAATTGCAAGAGTTTCCTCGCCGCGAAGAAGATGACCGAATGGGAATTCAAGAAAAGCCCAGAAGACAATTTCTGAGAACCTAGCCTGACAAGCCACATCGCCAATAAGGAGCCTACGGGCTCCTTATTCTTCGGATCGCGCTCAGCGGGCTTTTTGCCCAGCACCGCCGTTCTCGGATGGCTCCAGATCATCGCACTTATCGATCAGGTCTTCCGTCTTCTTGCCATCTGGTAGCTTCTCCCAGTACTCAGGAGTGCAATGTTCTTCTGACACTGAATAATCAGGCTCACCGGCCGCCATGGCGAAACCTGAAGCAAGCGCAGCGGTGAGAAAAATTACAGATTTGGTTGTCATAAAGTTCATTCCTTTGAGATGGCCGGGTGTTATAGCAAAACTTCCTTCGGTTCACAAAAGCGTCTGTCCGCTACCTTGGTGGTCTGCTATGTGGAGTGCCTGCCATTCAAGGCCGCCCCCTACCACTTCAGAGGAGGCAGCGTTCCAAAGCTCTGGTCAGTACCGGCCTCATCGCGGGCGAGAGTATCAGCAGTCTTCAAGCATGCGCTGGACCTATGGGAGCCGCGCTTGCCGACGATGGGCCGCGAAGCCGCTTCGTTTACAGAGGTTCGCTATGGGTCGAAAGCAGCCACCCGCGAACGGCAGTTTTCGACCCAGAGCGGCCGATGAGGCGCCTCAGCTCATTCTGATCGACGTCCGCCATCAGGTGTTTTAAGCAGCGTTTTACCCGAGAGACCGAAGCTTCGCGATATCTCGGCTCGGTGGAGCCCCAAACATCCGGCTGTATTCACGGCTGAACTGAGACGGACTTTCATAGCCCACTTTGAACCCGGCTGTAGACACATCCAAACCCTCTGAGATCATCAACCTGCGTGCATGCTGGAGGCGAAGTTGTTTTTGATACTGCAAAGGACTCATTGCGGTGACAGCCTTGAATCGATGGTGAAGCGCGGAGTTACTCAAATTGACATAGCTCGCTAGCTCATCAATGTGCAACGGCTGTGAATAATTGTTGTTCAGCCACTCAATGGCCCGAGTGACGCGATGGGTCTGGCTATCGGTTATGGCTATCTCATGTAAACGCTGACCCTGTTGGCCTTTGAGCAGTCGGTAGAAAATTTCTCTCAGTGCTAGCGGCGCCAACGCTGGGATATCCGATGGCACATCCAACAGACGTACCAGTCGCAGCACTGCATCGAGCAAAGCGCTATCGATCTTATCCAGATATAGCCCTCGGTGGGGCTGTTGGCCCGGCACGCCGATAGGACTCACGTCTGCAATCAGCTGAGCGATTTCTGCCGGATCGATATCCAGGCGGATGCAGAAATAGGGCTTTTCTGGGGATGCCTCTGTCACCTGACCCGCTAGAGGCAGAGTTACCGAGACGACCAGATAGTTCAAAGGGTCATAGACATAGCTTTCTTCCCACAACTGCACCTGTTTACGCCCCTGCACAATGATGCATAGCCCCGGCTTATGTACAGTGTGGATCACATCGGTTGGAGTATCACTGCGTATGAAATGCAGCGGAGCAATTCCCGTCTGAAACACGCCGTAGGTCGGAGCGTAACGATGCATGGTTGATGCTAGTTCGGCCCTCAGACGCGTCAGTTCCTCGTCCCTCTCATCCACTGCCATTCCCTCCCGTCAAGCTGTTTCTATTGCAAAGAATAAGTTGCTCGGCAGCCTCTTGGGTAGATGCTTAATGGACACCCTTCAAATGCCCTCGACACCCAGCGTAAGTGCATTACGCTCAACGCCGACCGCTCACGCAGGATCGTGCATGTTGCCAGCAGGAATCGGATAACCCAGCCCAGCCCAGGCTTCTTACTCTTGCTTCACCACCTACGTACCGGAGGTGGCCACTAAAGCCAGAGACAGGAGTATGAAAATGCACGGCATCGAACAAAAAGTCATCGTGATCACTGGTGCCAGCAGTGGTATCGGCGAAGCAACAGCCCGCCTGCTTGCCAGCAAAGGCGCTCGCGTGGTCTTGGGCGCCCGCCGTACCGATCGCCTGGAAACGTTGGCCATGGAGATTCGTTCAGCAGGCGGTATCGCTGATGTCCTGGCGCTAGATGTCACCAACCTGGATAGCATGCAGTCCTTCATCGACTTCGCTGTCCAATTGCACGGACGCATCGACGTTCTAATCAACAATGCCGGCGTCATGCCGCTTTCGAAACTCGAAGCGCTCAAGGTCGATGAGTGGAATCGGATGATCGATGTGAACATTCGCGGCGTGCTGCACGGCATTGCCGCAACGCTGCCAGTCATGCAACAACAGCGCGCCGGTCAGATCATCAATATTGCCTCCATTGGAGCCTACGCTGTGAGCCCGACCGCTGCGGTGTACTGCGCTACCAAATATGCCGTACGGGCCATTTCCGAGGGCTTGCGCCAGGAGGTGGGCGGTGACATCCGGGTCACCGTCATTGCCCCAGGCGTCACCGAGTCAGAACTGGCCGACAGCATTTCCGATGAGGGCGGACGTGCCGAGATGCGCGAGTTCCGCAAGATCGCGATTCCAGCCTCGGCGATTGCCCGGGCGATCGCCTACGCCGTGGATCAGCCTGCGGATGTCGATGTCAGTGAGCTGATCGTGCGTCCAACCGCAAGTCCATTCTGAATGTCCGCTCGACAGCGAGGAAATGCCATGGGTGAACCACTTGGAGATCAGGACAAATACGTTGGCATGTGGGTGACGGCTGATGGTCGCATTCGCCATGAGCTCCTGCCGGGCGGCCGCTATGACGAAGCCCGCGGAGGGCACCAAAGCGCGTACCAAGGTCGATACTGGCTAGAGGGTGATCACATCGAGTATGTCGATGACACCGGGTTTACTGCCGACGGGGAGTTTCGCAGCAACGTGCTGTATCACGCAGGGATGATTCTCTATCCCGAGCGTTGAGGGGCCGGCCGGAATGGAGACATTCCGGCTTTTTTTCGACCTTTACCTTTCAGAACACGCATCCAGAGCGGGTTCTTTACATCCCCTACGGCTCCGCGAACGGCCTTCACTGTTGAAAGCCTAGGCTTGAACTTCAAGTCCACCCTGTGAGCCCAATGCCCGAGATGGCTCGTTTGAGCAGGGGTACTGACTGAGGTGACGATTCCCATGGATGTCATAGAGCGGACTTCAGCCCATGGTTTGGAAGCATACATTCGGGGTGAGCGGCTTGCCGCCTCGGACGTTCTGGCCGATCGGGATATGTTGGTGCAGATCTTTAACCGGGAGCGTAAGGAAGAGCGCTTTATCGTGCCCGCCGTAGCTGAGCCCTTGCTCGTGTGGATCATCTCCGGGAATGCTGCCGTTCAGGAGCGTGAACTTGACGGCGACTGGCAATGTAGCCAGGTGTCCAAAGGTGATTTCTTCTTGACTACCTCGGCACAGCCTTACGAGATGCGCTGGAACGTAGACGGCGTAGAACCCTTTGCAGTCATGCATATCTACCTCGGCATCCCGCTTTTGGAAAAAGCCATCCATGAAGTCTTGGGCGGGTCTGTGGAAGCGGTTCGACTACGTGAAGTCTCAGGCGGGCGTGACGATGGGTTGTCCGTTCTACTGGAGCAAGTTCGCCTGGAACTGACGGGGCACAGGGCTAGCCCTCTTTATCTTCAGGGGCTGGCCCAGTGCATCGCCATTCACCTTGCGCGCAGCTACCTGGACAGCTCAGCGGACGATATCGTGCACTGCAATGCATTGCCTGCTTACAAGCTGCGCCGTGTGCTGTCGGCGATGGAGGCGAATCTGGCTGAGGAATTCAATCTCGGGCACTTGGCCGAAATAGCTGGGATGAGTGAGTACCACTTCAGCCGGCTGTTCAAAAAAGCCGCTGGTTATTCCCCGTCGCAGTTCTTTATCAGACTGAGGATGGCAAAAGCCCGGCAGCTCCTGATCGAAACGGACCGGAGCGTGATCGATATAGGCTTGGAGATCGGATACAGCAGCCCAAGCCATTTTTCGCAGGTGTTCAAACGTGAGGTTGGCGTCACGCCCACTCAATACCGTAAAGAGTGAGTGGGCCACGCCAGTCAGAGGTTCTGGGGACGGAATTGCTGGCGAAAGTCCAAGGTTTCCCCCGCGACCATGAATTGACCGCCTCCCCTGTAGTGCAGCGTTCTAGGCTGCTCGACCGAGCGATCTACGTGCGCTTTGACGACTTCCCAGATGAACAGACCGTACTCGTCGATCAGCTTAGCGTCATACAGCTGGCATTCGAAGCTGGCATAACACTCGGCTATCAGCGGCGCTTCAACCCGCGTCGCAGCTGTCGGGGTGAGACCGAATTGGCCAAACTTGTCCACGGCACTGCCCGTATTGTTGCCCACCGCGACCACTTGGTCCGCCAGCTCCAGGGTGGGTACGTTGATCACGCATTGCTGGCTGTTGCGGATCAGTTCGTAGCTATGGTTCCCCGACCAGATGTAGCAGCCAAAAAGGGCTGGATCGAATTGCATCATCATGTGCCAGCCCATGGTCATGATGTTACTTTCGCCGTTCCAGGCTGAGGTCACGAGCACGATGGGCCCGGTTTCCAGATGCTGACGAACGTCGATCAGAGGGTAGTCGGATTTTCGAAGTGCGGTCATGACGGCTCCGTTGAACAGGTCTGGTAGCAAGAAAACGCGTTGTGCTGCCCATGCAGCACAACGCGGACGAGGCAAAGGATTAACCTACCGGGACGCTCATGCCGCCATCGGCCATGACCACCGAACCGACAATAAAGCTGGCGCGCTCGGAAGCCAGGAAAGAGACTATCTCGGCGATCTCTTCCGGTGCTGCAGCTCGACCGATCGGCGCGGACTTACCATGCTCTTGCAGGAACCCACGACCGTCTTCCATGAAGTGGTTCAACAGGTTGGTCACCACATCCCCCACGCCAATGGCATTGACCCGAATGCCGTGTTCAATCGCTTCCAGCGCCTGAGTACGCGTCAACTGAGCCAAAGCACCTTTGGACGCGGTATAGGCCGCGATACCTGGGAATGCAAAGTAAGACGCGTACGAGGCGATATTCACGATCGCGCCGCTCTTGTTCTTCATCATCTCCTTCATCGCCTCTCGGGAGTGAAGAAACGCACCTGTCACGTTGGTTTGCATCTGCCATTCCCAATCTTCGCGGGTCATTTCGACCAAGGGCTTGTACAGAATACGTCCGGCGTTATTGACCAGGACGTCCAGCTTGCCGAACTTTTCCACCGCCAGCGCCACCGCTTGCTCGGCAGAGCCGTCAACGGTGATATCGGCGACGAACGGAACCAGGCCGGGACGCTCAAGCGCGTTGACTTTCGGGTCGATATCCTCGGCAATGACTTTCGCTCCACGGCTATGAAGGAGCTCGGCGATAGCCTTCCCGATGCCGCTAGCCGCGCCGGTTACCAGCACCACTTTGCCTGCCACTTCGTTTGGGGTTGGGATGAAGTCAGTCATTTTGATGTCTCCAAGTCAGGAATTGGTTGTCGCTTTCGACGGTGCCAATTTCTCTCTTTTTGACATTCGACTCCTTGGCGACCTTGCTTTGCCTATCGGAGTTTTGCTTCTTTCATGCACTGGGCAGCGTGCTAGCCCGCCATCATCAATCTGCGGCGATGCTAAGCCCGCCAACCCCACTCAAGGCGACCGGATGGACATACCGTCTCGACTCATCATCCATGAATCCAGGCACTGGATTGTCAACCATTGGAACTGTCGACCGTCGCCACCGGCATCCTCAACATGGACCTGTTCCTCAACACGTTAGCCCTGTTGATGGAAACGCCTGTCGAGCAGACCGCTGAACACACTGCCTGAACACACGGGGCGCAGGGCTCAACGGCCTGCGCTACACATCATCATTCGCTTAAGCCTGGACCGTTCGGGTTTTGCACATGAACTTTGCCCGGTGCTGATGGGCCTCCTACTTCAGGTCTACTGATAAAGGAGCTACCCCCATGAGTGCACAATTGAACGGTAAGCGCGTGGCGTTTCTGGTCACCGACGGGTTCGAACAGGTGGAACTGACCGGCCCGCGCGAAGCCCTGGAACAAAACGGCGCGGTCGTCGACATTCTGAGTGACAAGCCAGGTACGGTCCGCGGCTGGAATCATGACAAGCCCGCTGACCCGTTCACGGTAGATGCCACATTCGACAACGCCCAGCTCGACCTGTACGACGCGCTGGTGCTGCCAGGCGGGGTGCAGAACTCCGACACGATCCGGTTGATCCCCGGCGCGCAAAAACTGGTGAAAAGCCATGACTCAGCCGGCAGACCGCTGGCGGTGATCTGTCACGGCGCATGGCTGCTGGTGTCCAGTGGCCTGGCCAAGGGCAAGCGCATGACCAGCTACAAAACCTTGCAAGACGATATTCGCAATGCCGGTGGCATCTGGGTCGACGAGCAGGTGGTGGTCGATGGCAACCTGATCAGCAGCCGCCAACCTGATGATATTCCGGCCTTCAATGAGCAGTTGATCAAGGCCTTGGCAGGCTGATTTTTACTCTTCCAACGAATACCACTGCAGGAGCCTTGTTCCATGAGCGACTACCCTACTCCGCCATTCCCCTCCCAAGCGCAAAGCGTTCCAGGTTCACAACGCAAGATGGAGCCGTATCCGGACTGCGGTGAACAGACCTACACCGGGCACAATCGGCTCGACGGCAAGATCGCCCTGATCACCGGTGCCGACAGCGGCATCGGCCGAGCGGTTGCGATTGCCTATGCCCGCGAAGGCGCAGACGTTGCCATCGCCTATCTCGATGAGCACGACGATGCCCAGGAAACCGCGCGCTGGGTCGAGGCGGCGGGTCGCCAATGCCTGCTGCTACCCGGTGACCTGGCGCACAAACAGCACTGCTACGAGATCGTCGACAAAACCGTGGCGCAGTTCGGTCGCATCGACATCCTGGTTAATAACGCCGCGTTCCAGATGGCCCATGAAACCCTGGACGAGATTGACGATGATGAGTGGGTGAAGACCTTCGACACCAACATCACGGCGATCTTTCGCATCTGCCAGCGGGCATTGCCGTCGATGGGCAAAGGTGCTTCGATCATCAATACCAGTTCGGTCAACTCCGATGATCCGTCACCTAGCCTGTTGGCGTATGCCGCTACCAAGGGTGCCATCGCCAACTTCAGCGCAGGCCTTGCCCAATTGCTGGCCAAGCAAGGCATTCGGGTCAACAGTGTCGCGCCGGGGCCGATCTGGACACCGCTGATCCCCGCCACCATGCCGGATGAGGCAGTAAGGAACTTCGGCTCGGGCTACCCGATGGGACGACCAGGGCAACCGGTTGAGGTTGCACCGATCTACGTCCTGCTGGCTTCTGATGAAGCGAGCTACATCTCCGGCTCGCGCTACGCGGTCACCGGCGGCAAACCGATTCTTTGAGCACGACGCTGAGGCCCGCGGGTGCGGGCCTCAGTGCTTTTTCGACGGTTCTTGGCGAGCCGTCTTCTGCGCGGTCGAATCATGCTCGGTACCTGACGAACCATCCGGTCGATGGGCATCGTTGTCCCGCTCCTGTTCACCCTGCGGCTTGGCCGGTGGCGGTGTTTCAACGCTGTCTTCGCTATGCTTTTTCATCGCTTGCCCTGCTCCCTCTCGGTGTCCCGTTGAACAAGTGATGCCCTGACGGTCAATAAAGTTCAGGCCACAGCGCAAGCCGGCATTGCCACGTTTTTTCCTGATTCAGGCAGACGTCAGTGGCGCTCGCGTGTAGCCACTGTCGACGAGCCGCATGATGCCCAGCGGATTGGCATCCTTGAGCGCATCCGGCAACAGCGCATCCGGGTAGTTCTGGTAGCACACCGGACGCAGGAAACGGTCGATCGCCAGGCTGCCAACCGAGGTGCCACGGGCGTCAGAGGTGGCCGGGTAAGGCCCGCCGTGAACCATCGCATCGCACACTTCAACGCCAGTTGGGTAGCCGTTGAGCAGCAGGCGCCCGGCTTTGCGCTCAAGCTCCGGCACCAGCCTGGCGAACTGCTGCAGGTCCTCGGGTTCGGCAATCAAGGTCGCAGTGAGCTGGCCATGCAACGCCCGCACTACGTCCACCAGCTGTGGCTCATCGGCCACTTCGACGACGAGGGTGCAAGGGCCGAAGACCTCTTCCTGCAACCTGGCATCGCCATCGAGCAGCAACTGCGCATCCGCCTGGAACAGTTGCGGCTGCGCCTGCTGGCCTTGTTGCGTCCGGCCGGCCAGATGGCGGACGCCAGGATGACCGTGCAACGCGGC
Source organism: Pseudomonas sp. BT-42-2 (assembly GCF_025847435.2). Lineage (NCBI taxonomy): Bacteria > Pseudomonadati > Pseudomonadota > Gammaproteobacteria > Pseudomonadales > Pseudomonadaceae > Pseudomonas > Pseudomonas sp. BT-42-2. The sequence goes on along the minus strand of NZ_JAOYTM010000007.1, from coordinate 258,795 downwards.
GACGCCGTTGCAATAGCTGTCCAGGGTGCCGGCATTGAGCATGGTCTGCGCCGGCTGGTCGGCCATGCGCGCAGCAAACTGTTCGAGGAACTCGGTGAAGGCCGGGGCGCGGACGCCGATGATCAACCCTGGGTTGGTGCAGAACTGCCCGCAACCTTGCACCACGGAGGCAGTCAGTTCGGTTGCCACCGCCTCGCCGCGCTGGGCGATGGCAGCGGGCAGCAGCAACACCGGGTTGATGCTGCTCATCTCGGCGAACACCGGGATCGGTTGGGGCCGCGCCGCCGCCATGTCACACAGGGCGCGCCCGCCTTTGAGCGAGCCAGTGAAGCCCACCGCCTGAATCGCGGGGTGCTTGACCAGCTGCTCGCCCACGCCAGCGCCGTAGATCATGTTGAAGGTGCCGTCGGGCATGGCGCAACGCTGCACTGCACGCATGATCGCATCGGCGACCAGCTCGGCTGTAGCCATGTGCCCGGAATGAGCCTTGAATACTACCGGGCAGCCGGCGGCCAAGGCTGCAGCGGTGTCGCCCCCGGCGGTGGAGAAGGCCAGGGGAAAGTTGCTGGCACCAAACACTGCGACTGGCCCGACGCCGGTTCGGCATTGTCGAAGGTCGACGCGCGGCAGCGGTTGGCGATCCGGCTGGGCACGGTCGATGCGTGCGCCGAGCCAGTCACCGCGGCGCAGCACCTCGGCGAACAGGCGCATCTGGCCGCTGGTGCGCGCCCGTTCGCCCTTGATACGCGCCTCAGGCAGCGCCGTTTCGCGGCAGACCACGCTGACGAAGTTGTCGTCGAGCAAGTCGATTTCCTCAGCGATGGCCTCAAGAAATGCTGCACGTCGATCGGGGGATGTACTGCGGTAGGCGGCAAATGCAGCGGCTGCCGCCTGTGCAGCGGCATCCACCTCTTCAGCGGTGGCCTGGGTAAAACGGTACGGCAGTGCCTGCGCGGTATGCGCGTCAAAACTGTGCAATACCACCGCACCCGCGGCGCAGCGTGCGCCGCCAATGTAGTTGTAACCGAGCAAGTTGAGCATAACGACCTCATAAGCGTGAGCCGGCCGAGTCTGGGCCGGCTTTCTGACGAGCAATCCTAGAGACGGGCGACAGCCCCCGGCAGGATCGGCACGTCGCAAGCGACGATGCCGTTGCGCAAAGGCGCGCCGAATTCATCCATGGCGATTTCGAAGGTGTCGCCAGGCGCCGCCTTGATGCCGTCGGCGAAGGACAACGTGGCAGTGCCGAAGTAATGCACGTGGACATCACCGGGGCGCAGGAACTGGGCGTACTTGAAGTGATGGAACTCAAGGTTGGCCAGGCTGTGGCACATGTTGCCCTCGCCCGAGAGGAATTCACCCTCCCACAGCACTTGCGCGCCGCGCAGGATGCGGCTGCGACCTTGCAGGTGCGCTGGCAGCTCGCCGACCCGCAGCTCCGGGCCAAAGGCGCAGGCACGTAGCTTGGAATGGGCCAGGTAGAGGTAGTTGCGCCGCTCCATCACATGGTCGGAAAACTCGTTGCCCAAGGCATAGCCCAGCCGATGCGGCAGGCCGTCATCGCCGATCACATACAGCCCGACCAACTCCGGCTCCTCGCCAGCGTCCTCGGCGAACGCCGGCAGCGGCAGGTCACCCCCGGGGCGGACGACGATGCTGCCGTCGCCCTTGTAGAACCATTCTGGCTGCGCCCCAACCTGCCCCTGCGCAGGCTTGCCGCCATCGAGCCCCCATTTGAAGATGCGCATGGTGTCGGTCAGGGTCGCCTCGTCTGGCTCGCCCTGCTGGTGCATCTTGTCGCGTGTCGCGGCGCTGCCCAGGTGGGTCAGGCCAGTGCCGCTGACCAGGCAATGGGCCGGGTCTTCATGGTCCAGCGGTGGCAATACCCTGCCCGCCTGCAGCAGGCCGGCATAATCCGGGCCGGCGTCACTGCCACGGGCCAGGACCTCTTCAACCAGGCCATGGCCGCTGCGGATCGCCGCCAAGGCCAGTTCGCGGGTGCTGCTGGTTGCTCGCAACGTGCGCACCTGAGCACCTTCGATCACCCCCACGCGGCGCTGGCCGGCCTGGTCTTCGAATTGAATCAACCGCATGTGTCGTTCCCCTTGCGCAAGGCCGGGCGCCAGCGCGTGGCGGCGCCCGACGCGATCATTCGATGATGTTGAAGTCGTTGAGGTATTGCTCGGAAATCTCCAGCCCCAGGCCCGGCTTGTCGTCGTCCAGCTGGATGTAGCCGTTGACCGGTTGCGGCTCGCCCTTGAACACGTAGTAGAACAACTCGTTGCCGACCTCGACGTCGAACACCGGGAAGAACTCGGCCATCGGCGAGGCGGTGCTGGCCATGGTCAGGTGATAGTTGTGCATCTGCCCGGCATGGGGAATGACCGGTACCGACCAGGCTTCGGCCATGGCGTTGATCTTGCGCGCGGCGGTAATGCCGCCAACGCGGTTGGTGTCGTACTGGATGACGTCCACCGCGCGGCGCTCGAGCAGGTCCTTGAAACCATGGCCGGTGAACTCGTGCTCGCCGCCCGAGATCGGCATGATGCCCATCTTCTTCAACTCGATATAACCTTCGATGTCATCGGCGATCACCGGCTCTTCCAGCCAGCGCGGCTCGAATTCGGCCAGCTTGGGCAGCATCCGCCGGGCGTACTCCAGGGTCCAGCCCATGTAGCATTCGAGCATGATGTCGACATCCGGGCCGGCCAGTTCACGCAGCGCGCGCACCTGCTCGATGTTGCGGCGCATGCCGGCCGGGCCATCCTTTGGGCCGTAGCCAAAGCGCATCTTCAGCGCGGTGAAACCTTGGTTCAGATAGCCTTGGGCTTCTTCCAGGAACAGGTCGAGGTTGTCATTGGCGTAGAGCTTGGAGGCGTAGGTCCAGATCTTTTCCTTGGTGCGCCCGCCGAGCAGCTTGAACACCGGTTTGTTGACGGCCTTGCCCATGATGTCCCAGATCGCCAGGTCGATGGCCGAAATGGCGGCCATGCCGATGCCCTTGCGTCCCCAGGCATGGGTGCGGCGGTACATCTTCTGCCAGATGTACTCGCTGTCGAAGGGGTCTTCGCCGATGCAGATCGGTGCCAGGTACAGGTCGATGATTTCCTTGGCCACTCGCGGCGCCAGGGCGCAGTTACCGATGCCGACGATGCCGGTGTCGGTTTCGATTTCTACCACCAGCCAACCATGGAAGCGGAATGAGCCCATGGCATCGCCACGCTCGAAGAGGATGTCGCTGGCGTTGGTGCAAAAGTGCGCCTGGGGCGGCACGACTTTGCCTTTCCATTCAAAGACACGGGTGCGGACAGATTTGATTTTCATCGGTGAAGGTCCTCTCACTACAAGGGATGATCAGCCGGCCCGGGCAACTTCGAGCGGGGCTGGGGTGGGTCGGGAAGCTTTCAGTCGGGACAGCAGGCAGGCCCCCAGCACGCCGACCACGGCCAAGGCGAACATGCCAGCGCGGGGGTCGGCGAACAGGGTTTCGGTCAGGGTCTTGAGGTTCGGCGCAACGAAACCGCCGAGATTGCCCAACGAGTTGATCAGGGCAATGCCACTGGCGGCGGCGGCGCCGCTGAGGTAGCCGGTGGGCAGGGTCCAGAACAGCGGTTGCACGGCAACGAAGCCGGCGGCGGCGAAACAGAAGGCGACAATCGCCAGTGCCAGGCTGCCGGCCAGCGCCGAGGCGGCAATACCCGCCGCCGCCATGGCCAGCATGACCACCGCCAGCTGCCGATGCAGTCCGCTACGGTCGGCGTAACGGGTCACCAGGCGGGTCACCACCAAGGCGCACGCCCAAGGGATGGCGGTGTAGAGGCCGACATTCAGGCTGACCTGGCCGTCGAGGAAGCTGGCGATGCGGGTCGGCAGGTAGAACACCACGCCGTACACGCTCATCTGCACGGTGAAATACACCAGGCAGAACTTCAGTACCTGGCGATTGCGTAACGCAGCGAGAAAGCCATGCGGTCCGTGGCCCTGTTTCTGCGCATCTTCTTCGGCCAGCTGCTGCTCCAGCGCCTGTTTTTGCGCGTCATTCAACCAGCGGGCCTGGGCTGGGCGATCAACCAGGTAGAAATACGCGGCAATCCCGACCAGCGACGCCAGCAGCCCCTCGACGACGAACAGCCACTGCCAGTTGGCCATGCCGAACACCCCCTTGAACTCCAGCAGCCAGCCCGACAGCGGCCCGCCCAGCACCAGCGCCAAAGGCAGACCGAAGTAGAACAAGCCCAGGGCCTGAGCACGGCTGCGGGCCGGGAACCAGTAGGTGAGATACAGGATGATCCCGGGGAAGAAGCCAGCCTCGGCAACGCCCAGCAGCAAGCGCAGCACATAGAAGGTGGTGGCGTTGTCGGCGAACATCATCGCCGCGCTGACCAGGCCCCAGGTAACCATGATCCGGCACAGCCAGACGCGGGCGCCGAGACGGTGCAGCATCAGGTTGCTGGGCACTTCGAAACAGGCATAGCCGATGAAGAAGATGCTTGCACCGAAGGCGAACGCGGCGTCGCTCAGGCCGGTGTCGGCCTGCAGGTAGGCGCGGGCATAACCGACGTTGGCACGGTCGATGAAGGCCAGTACGTACATCAGGATCAGAAAAGGCAGCAGCCGCGCACGGCTGGTAGAAATGGCCGAGGCCAGAGAGCTGGCAGGGTCGTTCATGGAGCGATCTCCGCGTTTGCCTGGAGCGCTGAGGGAAGCGGCCAGGCAGGTTTTTATTGTTGGTGTTGGGGGCGACTTTAGAGGGGCCTTGCCGGCCTGGATAATCACTTATGCGTATCCATCGATAGCCTGAGGTAATACCTTTCGCGCGGTTGGTCGCGTTGGGGTTATCACCTGGACGTGCGGGTAGCAGGCTGTGCAGCCTGCTGGCTGGAGAAGTTAGGAGCGTAGTTAGAGACGGCCCTGCTCGGGGCCGCCGGATGATTAGCTGTGATGGGGTTGCGCAGGGCTGGGAGGGGGTGGTGCGGCCTTCGCGGGCAAGCCCGCTCCCACAGAATCCTGTACAACCCGTGGGGATTGAGTGGTGTCAGGCAAAGCCGCCGGGCACTCAGCGGGCGTTGCGGCCCATGCGACAGGCAATTTCGAAGGCCTGGCGGGTGGCACCGACATTGGCCTTGCCCTGCCCTGCGATGTCGAAGGCGGTACCGTGGGCTGGGGTGGTGATGGCGATCGGCAGGCCGCCCTGTACGGTGACGCCGCGCGAGAAGCCCATCAGCTTGATGGCGATCTGGCCTTGGTCGTGATACATGGTCACGACGGCGTCGAAGGCCTTGGCATCGCCCTGTACCTTGAGGAAGATGGTGTCGCCAGGATACGGGCCATCGGCATCGATGCCCTGCTCACGCGCCCGCTGCACTGCCGGGCCGATAATGTCCAGCTCCTCACGGCCAAAGCTGCCGTTGTCGCCATTGTGCGGGTTCAGGCCGCACACCCCGATACGCGGGCGGACGAGACCGCTGCGTTTGAGTGCGGTGTCGATCAAGCCAATCGCTTCGAGCACTCGCTGCTGGCTGAGCAGGCCCGGCACCTCGGCCAGGGCCACGTGCGAGGTAACCCGCGAGGTCCACAACGCATCGAGCACGTTGAACTCGCAGAACGGCCCGGTGAAGTCCAGGCGCTCGGCAAACCAGTGCAGCTCGTCACTGTGGCCCATGCCTGCCAGGTGCAGCGAGGTCTTGTTCAGTGGCCCGAACAGTATCGCGTCGGTCTTGCCCGACTGGGTCAGCTCAAGCGCCACGGCCAAGGTATCCAAGCTGTAGCGTCCGCCAATCACACTAGCTTCGCTGCGCGCAAAGGCGCCCTGGGCCTGGCCGCGATACGGGTAGAGCAACGGCGTGTCATCGGCGAAGTCCAGGGTCTGCAACGAGTCGACCCGCCGATAGGGGAACTCGCAACCGGCGATCTGCATACCGCGGCGCACTTCGTCCTCGTCGGCGATCAACACCACGTGCGCCTGGCTGCGTACCTGCGCTTCGGCCAGCAGCCGGGCGATCAGCTCGGGGCCGATACCGGCCGGATCGCCGAGCACCATGGCCAGGCGTGGAAGGGTGTGCTTGCTCATACGGGAGTCCTCATGTCGGGCGATAGCTGGGCATGGCGCAGGGTGTCGGGCACGGTGCGGTAGATCCGCCGTGCATTGCGCAGAAAAAGTTGTTCCTGGGTGGTAGGCGGCAAGTCGGCAACGATGCGCTTGAAGCCGCGGTAGATCTCATCGAAGCTGCCGCACAGGCCATCGACCGGGAAGTTGCTGGCGAACATCGCCCGTTCGCTGCCGAACAGGGCGATGACCTGGCGCACGATCCAGGCGTTGTCCTCGGCGCGCCACGGCTTGCCGGCCTGGCCAATGCCGGAGATCTTTACCGCGACGTTGTCGCAACGGGCGAAGCGCGCCATGGCCGCCTGCCAGTCGGCCAGGCCCTGGGCGCTGCGATCGGACGGCAGCCCGGCATGATTGAGAATCAGCAAGGTATTGGGGAAATCCCGCGCCAGGCGTACCGCCTCGTCGAGGTTCCACCACGGCGTCTGCAGGTCGAAGTGCAGACCATGGCGGCCCAGCTCGGCGTAGCCACGGCGCCACTGCTGATCGCTCATCAAGCTGTGCGAACGGCCAACCTGGTTGGGGTGGGTGGGCCCACCCGGTTTGTGCCGAACGCTGCGTACCCGCGCAAAGCCCGCTTGGGCTGCCAGCACCTGAGGGGCATCGTCGGCATCCAGCCAGGCCTGGGCAACCACCGCATTCGGCGTGCCGTAGCGGGCGGCCAGCGCATGAATGAAGCGGGACTCGCCGATGGGGTCGTTTGAGTCCCACTCCGTTTCCACGTACACCGTCTCGACCACTTGGTGCTCGCCGGCATCGGCAAAATAGTCCTGCGGGAAGTAACGCCGTTTGATCGCGCTGTAGTCGCCGTAGCGAAACGGGATATTGGCGCTCGCCGCCAACCACGGATGCGGGTTGTTCACGGGGTCCCAGAAATGATGATGGGCATCGACGATTGGCCCGTCGTACAACTCAGCCATGGTTAACCTCGGTTTTGTCCAGAGCGATCAACAACGTGCCGACGATGAACAGCGCCGAACACAGGGCAAAGAATCCGAGCACCGCCGGGTAGCCCCCAAGGTGCTGCAACAGAACGCCGACCAGAATCGGCACGACGATGCCGCCCAGGCTGCCGGCGAGGTTCATCACGCCGCCGATCAGGCCTACCCGCGAGGGCGCGGCGAGCAATGCTGGGAAGCTCCAGTAGAGGCTGCCCCACATGAGGAAGAACGCCGTCAGCGACAGCAGCGCTACAGCGGCATAGGCATTGCTCAGGCCAGGCAGCAGGAGAAACGCGCACAGCGCCACTAGGCCGGAAAAGCTCAGTAGCCCCTTGGCCGCCAAGCCTCGGCGCACGCCCTTGCGGATCAGCATGTCGCACAGGAAGCCACCGACCAGCGAACCCAGCGCCCCGCACAGGAAGATGATGAAGGTAGCAGCGCCGATGCCTTTGATATCGAAACCGCGGGCATGGGCCAGATAGCTCGGCCCCCAGGTCAACAGGCCAAAGAACACCATGGCCCAACTGGCGCGCCCGAGCAGGATGCCGGTCAGCGAGCGTGGCGCGATGCCCAGGCCTTTAGCCTGTCGCTGCGCCGCTTCAGCGGCCGGTACGGCGCGCCCACCATTGATTTGCTCAAGCTCGGCGGCATTGACCGAGGCATGTTCGGCGGGGTTGTCGCGCAAGTAGTGCCAGGCCAGCCAGGCCATGGCCAGGGTGGCGATGCCGGCGACGAAAAAGGCGATGCGCCAGGAGCCGAGCACAGCAATCAGGTAGGCAATGATCAGCCCGCCAAGCGCAGCCCCCAGCGGGCCGCCGCAGTCCATCAGCACGGCGCCGCGGCTGCGCTCGCTGGGGCCGAGCCAGAGCGAATTGAGTTTGCCGCCGGAGGGAAACAACGGCGCCTCCGCAGCGCCCAGCGCCACCCGCGCGAACATCAGTGACAACCCGCCCGTGGCGAATGCCGCGAGGGTCTGGAAAGCCCCCCACAAACCCGTTGACCAGCCGATCACCCGGCGCGGACCAAAGCGATCGATCAACCAGCCGCCAGGGATCTGCAACAACGCATAGGCCCAGAAGAAACTACTCAGAATCAGCCCTTGCATGCTCGGCGAAAGCTCGAATTCGGCGGCAATGGTGGGCATGGCGATCGACAGCGAAACACGGTCGATCAAGTTGATCACCGTCAGTGCAAAGATGATGGCGAAGATGCGCCAGCGCACGTTGCTGGCCTTCAGCGCGACAGCTTTATCGGCTGAATGCGCAGCTTGCAGCACAGCCGTTTGTGCCTGAGCCATAGGAGCTACCTCTGCTTGTTATTGTTGTGATCCGGTCGTTGCCGGCACAGCGACTATGGCCGGCGCAACGATAACCGTCTAATCAAAGCTGCTCATACAGCCATTGCCTGAGGTTATCGCTCAGCTATAACCCAGGGCTATCGATGTATGCCTAACTTTGAATAGACGCTTATCGGTTCCCTTCGCACACTGCGGCTACCCATAACAAAGACAACAAGAGGTCACCCATGCGATACGCCTACGCGCGTCACCTGTCGTCGTTCCTGGCCGCCTGCGCCCTGCTCAGTGCCCCCGCCCTGCCCGCCCTCGCCGAGGCCTGGAAACCCCAGAAGAACGTGGAGATCGTGGTCGCCGGAGGCCCGGGCGGCGGCACCGATCAACTGGCCCGGCTGATCCAGTCGGCGATCAGCCAGCATCAGCTGCTGGACGTCAATACCGTGGTGCTCAACAAAGGTGGCGGCAATGGCGCCGAAGCCTTTCTCGACATGAAGCTGGCCCAGGGCGATGCGCACAAACTGGTGATCGGCACCAACAATGTGTACCTGTTGCCGCTGGTGGCCAAGCTCGGCTACCAGTGGACCGACCTGACGCCAGTGGCAGCGGTGGCTGAGGACGACTTCATTCTCTGGACCTATCAGGATGCACCCTGGGCCGATGCCGCAGCGTTCAAAGGCGCGTTGGCTGATGGCGGCAAGCTGCGCTTCGGTGGCAGCCAGTCGAAAGATGTCGACCAGACCCTGGCGCTGCTAATCGGCAAGCAAGTCGGCAGCAAGCTCACCTACATCCCGTTCAAGAGCGGCAGCGAGGCTTCGATCCAGCTGGCCGGCAAGCACATCGCGGCCAACCTCAACAACCCCGCCGAAAGCCTCAGCCAATGGCGTGGCGGCCAGGTCAGGCCGCTGTGCGTGTTCAGCCACGAACGCATGATCTACCAGGAAAAGGTCACCGCCGAGCAGTCCTGGGCCGACATCCCCACCTGCCATGAGCAGGGCCTGGGCATCGATCAGTACCGCTTCCCGCGCACGGTGTTCCTGCCGGGAGCGATCAGCGAGGCGCAACGCAGTTTCTATGTCGAACTGCTGCGCAAGGTCAGCCAGACCCCGGAGTTCAAGGCCTATATCGAGCGTTCGGCCCTGGCCCCGACTTTCCTTGAGGGGCAGGCATTGGTCAGCTACATCGAACAGGACCGTGAGCGGGTCATCCCGCTGTTCCAGGATGCCGGCTGGCTGCGCCAGTGAACCTTGCAAGGGAGAGCACCATGTCCAGCCCCTCAGACACACCGCTGGTTGCCACCCGCTGGGTGGAGACCGGCCTTGCCCTGTTCACCGGCGCATTGGGCGCCATCCTCATGCACGGCAGCCTGGCGATCGGCATCGGCTGGGGCGATGCCGGCCCCGAGGCCGGCTACTTCCCCTTCTACATCGGCCTGCTGCTGAGCTGCGCCAGCCTCGGCAATCTGCTGCTGGCATTGCTGCGCCGCCCAGCGGTCGCCGAATCCTTCGTCGGCCGCCAGGCGTTTCGCCAGGTGCTGGCGGTGTTCCTGCCGATCGTGGGCTTTGTCGCCGCCATACCGTTCACCGGCATCTACCTGGCCTCGATCCTGTTCATCGCCTGGTTCATGTGGCGCGCACGGCGTGCAGGTCAGGGCCATCGCTGGCTGACCATGGTGCTGGTGTCCTGCGGCGCCGCACTGGCCAGCTACCTGATCTTCGCGTTGTGGTTCAAGGTGCCGCTGCCAACTGGCCTGCTGGGTGACGTGGCCAATGTACTGGGAGGGCTGCGGCCATGAGTGAAATCGACTCGTTGATGCAAGGCATGAGCCTGATCCTCAGCGCACATCACCTGGGGCTGATGGTGGTCGGCGTGCTGCTGGGGATTCTGGTCGGCGTGCTGCCAGGGCTGGGCGCACCGAATGGCGTGGCCCTGCTGCTGCCGCTGACCTTCACCATGGAGCCGGTGTCGGCGATCATCCTGCTGTCGTGCATGTACTGGGGAGCGTTGTTCGGCGGCTCGATCACCTCGATCCTGTTCAACATACCCGGCGAGCCGTCGTCGGTGGCGACCACCTTCGACGGCTACCCGATGGCGCGCAACGGCCAGGCCGGCGAAGCGCTGACCGCCGCGTTCACCTCGGCGCTGCTCGGCGCGCTGGTCGGGGTGTTGCTGCTGACCTTCCTGTCGACCCATATCGCCCGCTTCGCCTTACAGTTCAGCTCACCGGAATTCTTTGCCGTGTATCTGCTGGCGTTCTGCACCTTCATCGGCCTGAGCAAGAACCCACCGCTCAAGACCCTGGTAGCGATGATGATCGGCTTCGGCATGGCGGCCGTCGGCATGGACACTGTGTCCGGCGAACTGCGCCTGACCTTCGAGCAACCCTGGCTGCTCTCGGGGCTCAGCTTCGAGGTGGCGGTGATCGGCCTGTTCGGCATCGGCGAAATCCTTTGCACAGTGGAGGAGGGCCTGGTGTTTCGCGGTGAACGGGCGCGCATCACGCCGATGGTGATCCTGCGCACCTGGGCCAAGCTGCCACGCTACTGGCTGACCTGGCTGCGCAGTGCACTGGTCGGTTGCTGGATGGGCGTCACCCCTGGCGGGCCGACCGCCGCCTCGTTCATGAGCTACAGCCTGGCGCGGCGCTTCTCGAAAAACCGCGAGCGCTTTGGCAGTGGCGAGGTGGAAGGGGTGATCGCCCCGGAAACCGCCGACCACAGCGCCGGCACCAGCGCCCTGCTACCGATGTTGACACTGGGCATCCCCGGCTCGGCAACCGCAGCGGTGATGCTCGGTGGCCTGATGATCTGGGGGCTGCATCCAGGGCCGACACTGTTCGTCGAACAGCACGACTTCGTCTGGGGGCTGATCGCCAGCATGTACCTGGGCAACGTCGTCAGCCTGATCGTGGTGCTGGCCACGGTGCCATTGTTCGCCTCGATCCTGCGCATCCCGTTTTCGATCATCGCGCCGATCATCATCATGGTCTGCGCTATCGGTGCCTATTCGGTGCACAACTCGATGACCGATGTCGGCCTGATGCTGATCTTCGGTGCGCTGGGCTATCTGTTCAAGAAGCTCGGCTATCCGATCGCCCCGCTGGTGCTGGCGGCAGTATTGGGCGACAAGGCCGAGGACGCCTTCCGCCAGTCGATGCTGTTCTCCGACGGGCAGTTGGCGATCTTCTGGTCCAACCCGCTGGTGGCCAGCCTGAGCAGCGCGGCCCTGGTAATGCTGTTCTGGCCGCTGTTGGCCAAGGCCATCGCCGGTCTGCGTAGCGTGCTCGGGCGCAAGCTGGCCCGGCGCCCGGCATAACCTTGCAGTCGCCACCGCCTTGAGGGCGCGCCTGCCCCGCGGCGGTGGCGCCCTCTTCCATTTCTTGTCAATCTTGGCCTCCCCTATGCTCACGAGCCAGACCATGTCCCGCATCCCCGACGCCAACATCATCCACAGCCGGCTGCGCCTGCGGCAACTGCGCCTGATGCTGGCCCTGGACGAACTCGGCTCGCTGCGCCGCGCCGCCGAAGAGATCGGCATGACCCAACCGGCCGCCACCAAGATGCTCCACGAAGCCGAGGACCTGCTCGGCGTCGAGCTGTTCGAACGGCTGGCCCGCGGCATGCGTGCAACACCGTTCGGCGAGACGCTGATCTACTATGCGCGGATGATCTTCGCCGAGCTGTCGGGCATGCGCGAGGAAATGGTCGCGCTGGAATCGGGCAACCTCGGCCGGGTCACCATCGGTGCCATTCCAGCGCTGGCCTCAGGCTTGCTGACGCGCACCATCGCCACCCTCAAGCAGAGCCACCCACGGCTGTCGATGAGCCTGCAGGTGGACACCAGCGATGTCCTGGTCCAGGCCCTGCAACAGGACCAGCTGGATGTAGTGCTGGGGCGCATCCCGAGCAATGCGCGTACCGACGACTTGCAGTTCGACAGCCTCGGCGAAGAGGAGCTGTGCGTGATCACCGGCGCCCAGCACCCGCTGGCCAAGGTGAAAAAGATCGCCTGGACCGAGCTGCAGGAAATGACCTGGGTGCTGCAACAGCATCCAAGCCCGATGCGCACCATCGTCAACCAGGCGTTCCACAACGCCCGGATCGACTTGCCCAGCAGCATCGTCGAGACCACCTCGATCATGACCTTGCTGTCATTGCTGCAGCAGACCGACATGATTGGCATCACCCCGCGTTCGGTGGTCGACGACTACCCAGGGCGGCACTTGCTGGCGGTGCTGCCGATCCAGCTTGAGCCGCGCCTGCCGCCTTATGGATTGATCACCCGGCGCAATCGCGTGCAGTCGTCAGCGATGCAGACGTTCATGGCGGCGGTGCGGGCTGAGCAAGGGCGTTCGACCTGATCTTGGTTCAGGCCAGGCACCACTTAGGGTCATCTTCACAGGCAACGACCGCCGCGCTCTGTTTTGATGCATTTTCAATAATGCCCAAGCCTTGGCTAAGCCGGCGACCCCCGGCCATTGGCCATTAATCCACTCAATAGGTCCGCTTTTTTGATAGCAAACAGCGTACATCGGCTGTTTGTTGCACGTTCTGCACTTATCCCCCCCTGCCCCAGGCGTTTCGGCATCGTCATTGCAGTGCTGACCTGCAGCGCCCTGCAATAGCGCCGCCGACGATAAGAATGCCGACTAGACGTGGCAAGGAGTGGGTATGTCCCGAGCGTTTTTCAATGAAATGTATGAGGCTAACGGAAGTTGCCGCCCACATTATCAAGCCTTCGCCCGCTGGCTGGCGAACACCCCACTGGAGCTGCTGGAGCAACGTCGGCGCGAGGCCGACTTGCTGTTTCATCGTGCCGGTATCACTTTCACGCTGTACGGCGACAAGCAAGACACCGAACGCCTGATCCCGTTCGACATCATCCCGCGCAGCATCCGCGCCAGCGAGTGGCGCACGGTCGAGCGCGGCTGCATCCAGCGGGTGCAGGCGCTGAACCTGTTCCTGCAGGACATCTACCACGACCAGCGCATCCTCAAGGCCGGCATCATCCCGCCTGAGCAGGTGCTGGCCAACGAGGGCTACCAGGTCGCCATGCAAGGCCTGCATCTGCATCGCGGCCTCTATGCGCATATCACCGGGGTCGACCTGGTTCGCGACAGCGATGGCACCTACTACGTGCTGGAGGACAACCTGCGCACCCCCAGCGGGGTCAGCTACATGCTCGAAGACCGCAAGATGATGATGCGCTTGTTCCCCGAGCTGTTCGCCGCCCAGCGCATCGCGCCCATCGATCACTACCCCAATCTGCTGCTCGACACACTCAAGAGCGCCAGCCCGCTGGATAACCCTACCGCAGTGGTGCTCACCCCGGGGCGCTTCAACAGCGCCTACTTCGAGCATGCGTTCCTGGCCCGCGAGATGGGCATCGAGCTGGTCGAAGGCGCCGACCTGTTCGTGCGCGACGACCATGTCTACATGCGCACCACGGCAGGTCCCCAGCAAGTGGACGTGATCTATCGGCGACTGGACGATGAGTACCTCGACCCCTTGTCGTTCAACCCCGACTCGATGCTCGGCGTGCCCGGGCTGATCGCCGTGTACCGGGCGGGCAACGTGATCCTGGCCAATGCTGCCGGCACTGGGGTCGCCGACGACAAGTCGATCTACCCCTATGTCGACGAAATGATCCGCTTCTACCTCAGTGAGGAGCCGATTCTGCGCAACGTGCCCACCTGGCAATGCCGCAAGCCGCAGGACCTGTCCCACGTGCTGGCGCACCTGCCGCAGTTGGTGGTCAAGGAGACGCAGGGCTCCGGTGGCTATGGCATGTTGGTCGGGCCGGCGGCGAGCGCTGCGCAGATCGAGGATTTTCGGGCCCGCATCAAGGCCCGCCCGCACGCCTACATCGCCCAGCCCACGCTGTGCTTGTCGACCTGTCCGACCTTCGTCGAAAACGGCATCGCGCCGCGCCACATCGACCTGCGTCCGTTCGTCCTGTCGGGCAGCGAAACCCGCCTGGTGCCTGGCGGCCTGACCCGGGTCGCCTTGCAAGAAGGCTCGCTGGTGGTCAACTCGTCGCAGGGCGGCGGCACCAAGGACACCTGGGTGGTGGAGGACTGACCGATGCTCTCAAGAACCGCTTCCGATCTGTACTGGATGTCCCGTTACCTGGAACGCGCCGAGAACCTTGCGCGCATGCTCGAGGTCAGCTATTCGCTGTCGCTGATGCCCCAGGCCGGGCGTAGCGATGGCCACGCCGAGCTGGCCATGTCGCTACTGGCCTCCGGCACCCTGGACGACTACATCCGGCGCCATACCGAGCTCGACACCGAGCGCATGCTGCACTTCTTCGCGCTCGATGCGACCAACCCCAGCAGCATCTACTGCTGCCTGCAGGCCGCCCGAACCAACGCCCATGCCGTGCGTGGCCGGATCACCGCCGATATGTGGGAAAACATCAACGCCACCTGGATCGAGATGCGCAACATTGCCAGCAATGGCCTGGGGCGCTACGGCATCAGCCAGTTCTGCGATTGGGTCAAGGAACGCTCGCACCTGTTCCGTGGCGCGACCTCCGGCACCATCATGCGCAACGACGCCTATAGCTTCATCCGCCTGGGCACCTTCCTCGAACGGGCGGACAACACCCTGCGCCTGCTCGATGCGCGCTACGAGATGTTCGGGGAAGCCTCCGAGGAAGTCAGCGACGACTCCGCCCGCGGCTACTACCAATGGAGCGCCTTGTTGCGCGCGCTGACCTCGTATGAAGCCTTCAACGAGATCTATCGCGCCCCACCCAGCGCCCGCCCGGTATCCGAACTGCTGTTGCTGCGGGTGGACGTGCCACGTTCGCTGCACGCCTGTATCGAAGAGCTCGACCTGATCCTCGCAGGGTTGCCCGGCAGCACTGGGCGCGCCGCCCAGCGCATGGCCGCCGAACTCAATGCCCGCCTGCGCTACACCGCAATCGATGAAATCCTCGAAGCCGGCCTGCACCTGTGGCTGAGCGATTTCATCGAGCGCATCAACCGGCTCGGCCAAAGCGTGCATAATTCCTATCTGGAGGTCGTATGAAACTGTCCATTCGCCACGACACCACCTACAGCTACGCCAGCGACGTGCGCAACAGCATCCAGTTCCTGCGCCTGACCCCGCGCAGCAGTGAGCGCCAGCGCATTCTCGAATGGCAGCTGGACCTGCCCTGCAAGGTCAACAGCCAGATCGACCCCTATGGCAACATCCTGCATGTGCTGACCCTGGACAAACCCCATGGCCACCTGGCCCTTACGGCCAGTGGCCGGGTGGAGATCGACCCGGATTGCGAATGGGAGGCTGGCAGTCAGTCGCCCCTGCCGTTCCTGCGCAGCAGCCATCTGACCCAAGCCTGCGATGCCCTAAAAGCGTTCGCGGTGCAGCACTGCGGCGCTCAGCGCGACCGGGCCGCACTGACCGCGCTGATGCAGGCCTTGGCCGAGCACATGCCGTATAGCCCGGGGGCGACTTCGGTGGGCACCACGGCCATCGAGGCCTTCGCTGGCGCTGCTGGGGTCTGCCAGGACCATACCCATGCGTTTCTGGCCTGCGCACGCAGCCTGGGTATCCCGGCACGCTATGTCTCCGGTTATCTGTGCACCGAGGACCAAGACCACCTGGCCAGCCACGCCTGGGCCGAAGCTTGGGTCGATGAGGCCTGGTACAGCTTCGACATCACTAATCGCCTGACCCGACCGGAACGGCACCTGAAGCTGGCGATTGGCTTGGACTATCTCGATGCCTGCCCGGTCAGGGGCGTACGCCGTGGTGGCGGGGTCGAATCGATGATGGCCAACGTCCAGGTGCAGCGCCAATAACCCTCTGTCGCTGCACAAGCAGATCCCGTCGCATCGAGTACGGCGGGATCATCCAATCTCGATAACAAAGGAAACAGCATGACGTACTGCGTCGCTATGCACTTGGCGGACGGGCTGGTCTTCATCAGCGACTCACGCACCAATGCAGGCATCGACCAGATCTCCACCTTCGGCAAACTGTTCGTGTTCAGCGTGCCGGGCGATCGGCTGATCGTGCTACAAACCGCTGGCAATCTGGCCACCTCGCAATCGGTGATCAACCTGCTCGAACAACGGACCCGCGGCACTGGCAGTCACCTGCTGAATGTCGCCACGCTCTACGACGCCACGGTGCTGGTCGCCGAAACCCTGCGCGAAGTGGTGATGCGCGATCGCAGCGTACTGACCGAGGAGATCGAGCTGAGCAGCTCGTTCATCGTCGGTGGGCAGATCGCAGGCGCGCCGATGGGCATCTATAACGTCTACGCGCAGGGCAATTTTTTCCAGGCCACGCCGGACACGCCGTTCCTGCAACTGGGCGAGAGCAAGTACGGCAGGCCGATTCTCGATCGAAACCTCAGCTATTGCACCCCTCTGGATGAGGCGCTTCGCTGCGGCCTGATCTCGTTCGACTCCACTATTCGCAGCAACCTCTCGGTGGGCATGCCACTGGATCTGCTGGTGTATCGCAAAGACCGCTTGCAGGCCATGGAGCGCTTGCGCATTACCAGCGATGACCCTTATTACCGGCAAATTCGCCAGCAATGGAGCGATGGCTTGAAACAGCTGCTAGCCGAGCTGCCCCCTCCGCCCCGCAACTACCTGGCAGAGTGATGCGTTCAAGGCTGCGCCTTGAACGCGGTCATGTCCTGCAAAAGCATGCTCAATAAACGACTGGCGCCGACGCTCAATTGCCGGCCCAGGCGGCTGATCAAGTGGGTTTCCGGGGAGCTGAACACTTCGCTTTGCAGCGCCAGGGCGACCAGGTGGCCGCTGCGAATCTCTTCTTCCATGACGAAAGTTGGCATCAAGGTCACCCCGCCGTACATCGAAAAGCGCTTGAGCATGGCGAAGGTGCCGCAGGTCAGCGTTGGCTTGAGGGTGATGCCCAGGCGATGCTCGGCCAGGGTGACGATCTGGCGAATGCCGTAGGACACCTCGGGTAGCGCCAAGCGGTAGTTGTCCAGCCCCTTGAGCGGCAGCGGCGCGGTTTCCTTGGCCAGCGGGTGATCGGGGCTGACGGCCACGCACACCGGTTGCTGGGTGTGGGCATGGGAGCGGATCTTCGGATCGCCTGGCGGGTTGAACACCAGGCCCAGATGCGCTTCGTCCTCGACCACCTGGCGAATCACTTCATTGGTGCCGCACACGTTCACCTGCAGGTCGATGCGCGGATACAGCTCGGAAAACCGGCTAAGCGGCGCCGCCAAGCCATCGATGAAGCCCTCGCCCGCCGCCAGCACCACAGAACCGCTCTGCAAGCCGCGCAGCGCCTGCAGCGAATCGAGCAACACTTCCTGCTGCGAGAGGCGCTGACGGTAGTAATGCAGCACCCGATCGCCAGCCTCGGTGGGCTTGACCCCACGCCGATGCCGCTCCAGCAGCGGGCTACCGAGTTCCTGTTCGAGCTGGGCGATCTGCCGGCTGACCGCCGACGGCGCCACGTCCAGGTAATCGGCGGCGGCGCGCACGCTACCCAGTTTAACGGCCTCGAAGAAGTAAAGAATGCGGCGATCCTGGACCACGCTCATAAGGCTCCTGTGTGTTGCGCTAAAGGCAACAGAAATTCATTTCACTGATTATTGCTGCGATCGCAGAGGGCTGTCCATACTCGACCCATCAGCCCAGGGCGACGTCGGCAGCGCTTGCACACCGGCCCGACGGGGTTGCTTCACCCAATGCGGGCACATATTCGAGGATGAGTATCTCCATGACGTTGAAAGTAGGTGTGATCGGGCTTGGCAACATGGGCCGCGGCATGGCCGCGACCCTGGCGGGGAAAGGCTTTGACGTGAGTGGTTTCGACCTGTCGGGCGCAGCCCTGGCCCAGGCGGAAAACCTCGGGGTGAAATCGGTCGGCGTATGCGCCGAGCTGATCCCTGCGGTCGATGTGCTGATCCTGTCGCTGCCTAAAGCGGAACACGTCGAAGCGGTGTGCCTGGGTTATGACGGCATCCTCGAGCTGGGCCGTGCCGGCCTGGTGGTGATCGACACCACCACTTCTACCCCCGAGACCAGCCGCAAGGTGGCCGCGGCCCTGCGCGAGAAGCGCATCGGTTTTATCGACGCACCGGTCTCCGGCGGCCCCAAAGGCGCTGCCACTGGCACCATGTCGATGGTGATCGGCGCCGAACCTGGCGACCTCGCCAAGGTCACGCCGGTGCTTGAAGCCATGAGTGGCACCCGCGTGCATATCGGCAGTGTCGGCGCTGGCAACGTTGCCAAGATCGCCAACAACATGCTCGCCGCCGCGCACCTGATCAGCACCGCCGAGGCCGTCAGCATGGCGGCCAAGGCCGGCGTCGATCCAGAGAAGCTGCTGCAAGGCCTGAACGCCGGTTCCGGCCGTAGCGGCGCCAGCCAGGTGATGTTCCCGACCTGGGTGCTGAACAAGGCCTATGACTCAGGCTTCACCATGGGCCTGATGCGCAAGGACGTCGGCTTGGCCTGCGACCTGACCGCCAGCCTGGACCTTGACCTGCCACTGTCGCGCCTGGTCGCGCAACTGTGGCAACAGAGCAGCCAGACCCTGCCTGATTCCGACGATTTCTGCTGCATCGTGCAGCGCACCGACAACGCTTTGTTTGGCCGTGGGGAATAACCGATGAGCACTGAAACAATCAGCCAACTGATGCGCCCCTTCTGGGGCGATCGGCAAGTGATCGCCAGCTACGTGGGCGGTGAGTTCATCGAAGGCCATGGCCAAGCGGTAGAGGTGCGCAACGCCCACGACGATAGCCTCATGCTGAGCTTCCCTGACGCCGACGAGGCATTGGTGGCGCAGGCGGACAGCGCCGCCAAGGCCGCCCAGCACCAATGGTGGGGCATGACCGGCCAGGCGCGCGGACGCGCCATGTACCAGATCGGCGCACTGATTCGCCAACACGCCGACAACCTGGCACAGATCGAATCGCTGACCGCCAACAAGCCGATTCGCGATGCCAAGGTCGAAGTGGCCAAGGTCGCCGAGATGTTCGAATACTACGCCGGCTGGGCCGACAAGCTGCATGGCGAAGTGATCCCGGTGCCGACCTCGCACCTCAACTACGTGACCTACGAACCACTGGGCACCGTGTTGCAGATCACCCCGTGGAACGCACCGATCTTCACCTGCGGATGGCAGATTGCCCCAGCCATTGCCGCCGGTAACGCAGTCATCCTCAAGCCATCGGAGCTGACCCCGCTGTCCTCGCTGGTGGTCGCAGTGCTGATCGAACGTGCTGGCGTGCCCAAGGGCCTGGTCAACGTGGTGGCCGGCTACGGCCACAGCATCGGCCAGCAATTGATCGCCAAGGCCGATATTCGCAAGGTGGTGTTCGTCGGCTCGCCGGCTACCGGCCGCCACATCGCCGTCGCGGCGGCGCAGCGCTGCATTCCTGCGGTACTGGAGTTGGGCGGCAAGTCGGCCAATATCGTCTTCGCCGACGCTGACCTTGAGGTCGCCCTGCGCGGCGCCCAGGCGGCGATCTTCTCCGGTGCCGGGCAAAGCTGCGTATCCGGGTCGCGGCTGCTGGTACAAGCGTCGATCTTCGACAAGTTCACCCAGGCCCTGGCCAAGGCGGCCCAGCAGTTCACGGTCGGCGACCCGAGCGACCCACACACCCAGATCGGCCCGATCAACAACGCCAAGCAGTACAGCCATGTAAAAAACATGGTCGAGCGTGCCTTGGCAGATGGCGCCCGCCTGGTTGGCGAAGGCGCCGAGCCGATCCCGGCCAAGCCTGGCTACTACATCAACCCGACCGTACTGGCGGGCAACAACGCGCTGTACTGCGCCCAGGAAGAAATCTTCGGCCCGGTGGTGGTTGCCATCCCGTTCGAAGACGAAGCCGATGCCATTCGCATCGCCAACGACAGCCGCTTCGGCCTGGCCGGTGGCGTCTGGACCCGCGACGTAGGCCGTGCCCACCGCGTGGCCAGACAGGTGCGCGCCGGTACCTTCTGGATCAACGGCTACAAGACCATCCATGTCAGCTCGCCCTTTGGCGGCTACGGTGAAAGCGGTTATGGCCGCTCTTCGGGCCTGGACGCGCTGCGCGAGTACAGCGAGGTGAAAAGCGTCTGGGTCGAAACCGCTGCGGTTCCCGCCGCAAGCTTTGGCTACGGCGCGAGCCTGGAGTAACTAACATGAGCATTTCAGCCAACTTGATCAAAGACGCCACCGGCTGGCGGCGTCAGTTCCACTCGGCGCCGGAGCTGGGCTTTCAGGAAGTGCAGACCAGCGACAAGGTCGCCGAGCTGTTGACCAGCTTCGGCATCGAAGTGCATCGCGGCCTGGGCGGTACCGGCGTGGTCGGTGCCCTGCGCAACGGCGAAGGCCCCAGTATCGGCATCCGCGCCGACATGGACGCGCTGCCGATCCAAGAGCTCGGCCAGTGCGGCCACAGCTCCAAGCACAAAGGGTGTATGCATGCCTGTGGCCACGATGGGCACACGGCGATCCTGCTGGCCACGGCACGCCACCTGAGCGAAACGCGCAACTTCAGCGGCACCGTGTATTTCGTGTTCCAGCCAGCTGAAGAAAACCTCGGGGGCGCGCAGAAGATGATCGAGGACGGCTTGTTCGAGCTGTTCCCGATGCAGTCGATCTACGGCCTGCACAACTGGCCAGGCGTCCCGGCCGGCAAGGTGCTGGTCAATCCGGGGCCGATGATGGCTTCGCTGGATACCTTCGAGATCACTCTGACCGGCAAAGGCTCCCACGCCGCCATGCCCGACCGCGGCTTTGACCCGATCGTCGCTGCTGCAGAGCTGATCCTGGGCTTGCAGACCATCACCTCGCGGCGCCTGTCGCCGCTGGACAGCGCGGTAATCAGCGTGACCCAGGTCAATGCTGGCGAAGCGATCAACGTCATCCCCGAGACTGCCACCCTGCGCGGCACCGTGCGCTGCCTACAAACGCCGGTGCGCGAGAAGGTACAGCAACTGATTGGCGAGTTCGTCGAGCAGATGCCGAGCGCCTTCGGCGTCCACGGCGCGCTGACCTACAATGTCGGCTACCCGGTGACTGAAAATCACGTGCAGCAGGCGCAGGTCATCAGCCAGGCCGCGCAGTTGGCGCTGGGGGAAGACAAGGTGCAGTTCGGCTGCCAACCGTCGATGGCTTCGGAAGACTTCGCCTTTATGCTCCAGGCGTGCCCGGGTGCCTATATCTGGATGGGCGTGGACGGCGAGCAGCCATCGGCGGCCCTGCATAACCCGTACTACGACTTCAACGACCAGGTCATCGAACCAGGCGTTGCCGTGTGGACCGCCCTGGTCGAACAGAACCTACCGGCTCTCTGAGCCTCCAGCATCAGGGCATGCTGCGCATGCCCTGATGACACCTTGCCTATCCCTCCTTGAACCAACCGAAATGGCTGCGTAGATGCCTGTGCTTTTCGCGGCGTCGGCTGGACCTGCGCGTCAGATCAAGAGCCAGCGAATCACCGAGATCTGGCGCTAGTCGAAGCCAACTTTTGACTTTCTATTTAGTGTTGCTTGACCCGGCCTCTTCGCGGGCAAGCCCGCTCCCACAGGAACCGCGCTGGCTTCGAGGTCAACGGGGTGCCTGTGGCAGCGGGCTTGCCCGCGAAGAGGCCGGTTTTGACACCACAAAACCTAGCGGTGAGCATCGTATGGAGAACGCTTCAGTGCAGGCAGGATTCCCACAGGTACCGCTCGCCCCTGAAAACGGCGCTATCCCCGTGGGAGCGGGCTTGCCCGCGAAGAGGCCAGAACATTCACCCTCACACTTTCAACAGAGAACACCAGCCCAGGCGCCGCCACCCACTGCGCGACTTCAGCAGGGAAAGCGTGGCAACCTTCAAACCATTACCACGCAACACTTCTGGCCGCAGACCTGGGCATTGGGCATCGCCAGCAATTGGCAAATGGCAGATAGCAAAACGGCCGACAGAAGTCGGCCGTTAAGGTAGCCCGCGCAAGTGGGCTAGCGGTTAATGCACTGTCAGTGGAAGAACTCAGCGATTAGCACCGCGCCAATGAAGGTGCCGAAGTTGGCCAGGAACGATACCAGCACGATGCGCCAGCCCAGCCGGCGGAACGCTGGCAGGTCCTTGGCAATCGACAGACCGGCGAACGTCAGCATCGGCGTGATCACCGCCAGCATGTTGATCGAGTTGGTCAGGCGGGTCACTTCAGCAGCCCATGGGCACAGCGGCGACGTCAGGAACATGGCAACCACCGAGACCGTGCACACTGCAGGAATTTTCCGCCCCAGCAGGCTGCACAGCATTTCACCGGCAAACACAGCGACGATCATGATCGCCATGCCGGCGAAAGCTTCTGGTGACAACACCTGATAGCCGACGTAGTTGGCCATCAGCGCCAGGGCACCTGCGGCAAACCAGGCGCTGACGCGACCGACCCAGCCCAGTTCGTGGCTTTCCAGCGACACGTCGCTGCTGCTTGGACCTTGGTCGATCACCGAGGCCTTGGTGGTGCGGCCGATCAGCGGCTCCAGCACACGGTAGCCCCACACCGCCAGCGGCAGCGAGATGAACAGGGTGAAGTAGGTGCCCAGGGTGGTGGTGATCAGGTTGGCAGCGGCGGCCAGGGCCATGACTTCCTTGGCCACTTCCGGCGTTTGCTGGGCGGCGATGGCACCTGCCGCGGCAGCCATCATGCTGCCCGAACCGATGCCCGAGCCCATGGCCAGCGAATTGGGGTGGAAGATCCCCAGGCTGGTGATGAAGCCGGCAACGATAGCGATGAACAGCGCGCCGAACAGGGTACCGGTGAGGTACTCGGCCAGCACGCCACGGCCCTCTGGGGAGTCCATGCCGTAGCGCTCGCCGATGATGGCCAAGCTTGGCTCGCGGCCGACCGAGAAGGTCGCGCCCACTGCTTCACGCTTGATCCCCAGCAGCAACGCTACCGGCAACCCGAGAATCACCGTGCCGACGAAGTGGCCGAATTCCTGAAACACCAGCGCCCAGCCCGAGGCGAACACCACCGGCAGCGAACCGCCGACGACCAGGCCAAGTTTGGCGATGAACACCAGCAGTGCAGGTTGCAAAATGGAGGCAGCGCGCACTTGCGCACCGGTGTCGACGCCGATGGTGCCTGGCATGCGGCGGCTCATTATGCCGATACCGGCGCCGATCAGCAGCGCCCAGACCATCGGCAGCAACACCACTTTGCCTGGCCCCAGGGGAATACTGATAGCGCCGATCAGTTCGGCCGCGATCAAGATGATCGCTGCCCAGATGTACAGCTTGACCGTGGCGGAAGTCGCGCTGTTTTCGCGCATGGCGAGTGTGTCGGTGTGTTGCATGTGAGTCCCCTTGCCTGCTGAGCCCCGGCGACGGCGGCCCAATAGTTGTGTTGTTGTCAGGGAGCACCTTTCGGTACCCAGGGCAGATCGCAAATCCATGGCAGGCATGGAGGTTGGTTGCTGACGAGCACTTTGTTTTTATCCGACTGTCCGCAGCGATCCCCAGTAAACCCGGGGGCCGCACCGCTGCGAGCGGTACGCAGCCAGTATGGCCAGCAGGTGAACCCACTCCAATATTCTGAAATGCATTTGTTGTTGCCTAAATCAGAACACACAACACTCGTTTATCGCAGGGCAGCTTCCTTCACACCGGCAACTCGGTGGTCAGCTTGATCTTCTCCATGGGCACCTCGGTCTTGACGTTCTGCACCACGCTCAAGCTGGTCAGGTGGGCGATCTGGAACCTGCGATAGGCCTCTAGATCCGCCGCCACTACCCGCAGCAGCAGATCGCAGTCACCGGCCATTACATGGCACTCGACCACTTCCGGCAGTTGCCGCACGGCGTCGACGAACTCATCAGTCGTCTCCTGATCCTGGCGCTTGAGCCAGACGCGCACGAACAAGGTCAGGCCCAGCGCCACCTTGGCCGGGTCCACCAGCGCCACATAACGCTCGATAACGCCCGCTTCTTCCAACAAACGCACCCGCCGCAGGCACGGCGAGGCGGAGAGGCCGACTTGTTTGGCCAGTTCCTGGTTTTGCAACCTGCCGTCGCGTTGCAGCGCGCGCAGGATGCGTCGATCGATGGCGTCGAGCTTGATTGGCATAGAAAACCCATGAGTGCAATTTAGTGGTAGCAGCTGCCAAATACTCACGCCCGAGGCGCTACTACGCAACCCGATTTCAGCGATTCATTGGAATAATTTTCCTCCCTTGGAGGTGACCATGAATACCCTTGAATCCGTACTGAACGATCCCCCCGCAAGCACGCCGCACAGCGAACTGCGCCGTGGTGCGCTGGCTGCCCTGCCCGTCCTGCTGGGTTTCATACCCCTGGCGCTGGTGCTCGGCGCGCAAGCTTCGCAGCATCAGCTCAAGGCCGGCGAAGTGGCGCTGATGACCGGGCTCAATTTCGCCGGTGGCTCGCAGTTCGCCGCCATTGAGCTGTGGACGTCGCCGCCAGCGCTGCTGGTGATTGTCGCCATGACCCTGCTGGTCAACAGCCGTCACCTGCTGATGGGTGCGACCTTGGCGCCACACCTGCGTCACCTGCCCCTGAAGAAGGCGCTCGGCGCGCTGTTCTTCATGTGCGACGAGAGCTGGGCAGTGGGTTTGGCCGACGCCCGCCAGCGTGGCGGCTTCAGCCTGCCTTACTTCATGGGCATGTCGCTGTGCCTGTGGACCCCCTGGATCAGTTTCAGCACCCTCGGCGTACTGCTCGGGCCGCTGCTGGGTGACCTGCACAGCTACGGTTTGGACATGGCCTTCGCGGCGATCTTCCTGGTGCTGCTCAAGGGGATGTGGAAAGGCGTACATGCCGCCCTGCCCTGGTTGTTCAGCCTGATCACTGCGGCGCTGTTCTACCTGATGATTCCCGGCGGCTGGTATGTGCTCGCGGGCACCCTGGCGGGTTTGCTCTGCGCCTACTTGTGGGCCAAGCCATGATCGATATAACCCCCTTGGTGACCATCCTGGGTATGGCCGTGGCGAGCTACCTGACCCGCGCAATGGGCCTTGCGCTATTGCGCAAGCGCACCTTGGGGCCGCAACTGAGCCAGGTGCTCAACGCCGCACCCGGCTGCGTGCTGATCGCCGTGATCGCGCCCAAGTTCGTCTCTGGCCACCCAGCGGATCTGATTGCCCTGGCCCTCACCGGCTATGCCGCTTCACGGTATTCGATCCTGCCGGTGGTGCTGTTTGCCATCGTCGTGACCGCTGCGTTGCGGGCGGCGCTGCCTAGCTGAGCAGGTGCGTTGGCTCGCCTGCCGAAACAACCAGGGGATACACCTCTGGTCAGCGCAACCGAGGCGGCTGCAGCGCCCCGAGCCGTTGCGCACAGTTTGCTCTGCGGCAGCTAGATGTGAAACCTCATGACGGGAAGCCCAAGCCTGAGGAAAGGTCGCTCTCCCCTGTTCTGGGCGTTGCAGTGGGTACGTCTTTGGCAGTGGCTTCTCTGACGGTCTCCTGGACAGCCTCCTTGGCTTGAGCACCCTTGGTCTTCAAAGTCTCGGTTAAGCGGTCACTGCTGGCGCCAAATAACTGATCCTCTTTGTGCGTGCCGGGTAACGCCGCTCCCAAGGCTGCTCCCAGCGCGATCCCTAGCGCGGCCAGGACCAACGGCTGTTCCTTGAGCAGATGATCGAATTGCCCCTTCAAGGCCGTGGCCTGGTCGCCGAGCTGATGTGCGCTACCGCGCAGAAAGTCTGCCGAATCCTGCATCGAGTCGCGCGCGTCTTGGCCCAGTTCGCCGACCCGGTCGCGCAGATCATGGGCCTTGCTGCGCATGTTGTGGTTGGCATCGTGCAAGGCCTCGCCTGCGTGAGCAAAGGCACCTTTTACACTGTCGACCGCCTCGCCGAGCTTTTCACCCAATCCCGCTCCGCTCTGCGCAGGGCCGGGGTTGAACGGGCGATTCTGATTGAGGCCTAGCCAGGCCAGCCCTAAGACCGTAAGGGCGGTGGGCACCGGGTTGTTCTTCAGCGTGGTGCCCAGGTTATGGAAAAATTCCCCGCCATTGCCCTTGCTGTAGGCAAGCAGCTGATCCATCAGTTGCCCGGGGCTCAGACGCTGCTCCAAGGCATCGACCAGATCGCTGATGTGCTCGCGCTTGGCATTGATTTCCTGCTCGAGCACGTCAGGGTCTTTTTGCGTGTCCTGTTCGAATGAGCTATTCATGGCAGTTTCCTCTTCAACGCATCCTTGTCCTGCTGCATGGCATGCAGCGTGCGATCAGGTGTCAGCTGCGAGGGCTCGAACTGTTTCTTGCCCGATTGCAGCATGATGAAGCCGATAATCACGGTCACGGCGCCGACGATAAGCGCCGCCAGCCAAGGCTCTACCACCATGGCCAGGGCATACACTGCCGCCAGTAGCAGGATGATCAGCCCTGCCAATAACACCATTGCACCTGCAGCGACCGCCGCAGTGCCGGCCTTCAAGGTACTGAGGTTGTGCTGCAACTCCGCCTTGGCCAGGGCCAGCTCCTTGCTGAACAGCTCGGGGACTTCGCGCATCAGCTGGCGCAGCAGGCCACCTACGCCGACCGGATCGTCAGCGGGTGTGTGCAACCCTGGGGTCGCCTGTAGAGGGTCCTTGTTCATCATTCACCTCCTTTGAGCGGATCACGCTCCAGTGGCCCGCCGCTCACCGGCGTACCGGCGCCCATGCCGACCGGGTCGACCGGCGTATAGGGTTTGTGGGTAGACACATCGCTGGCGCGGTCCGGGTGCGCAGCCGTGCTTTGATAGGGCTCGCTGGCACCATAGGCTGGAGTCGGCGCAGGGTTGGTTGTAGCAGGGTTGGCGCTGGCCCGGAGAAACCGCGACAAGGCAAAGCCGATCGCCACACTACCGGCGAGAAACAGCGCCGGATTATCCCGCGCCAACCGAGACCCTCGATGGAGCAGGTCTTCGGCGCTCTCATGACGGATTTGTTCGGCGAAACTGCCAATGCACTCGGCGGCCTGACCCAAGTACTGGGACAGCCCCAGGCTATCGCCGCCTTGCAACGCCGACGCTGCCGAGCGTGCACCTTGCTTGAGCGAGTCGAGCTGGTCAGCGGCGGTGTCGCGGTAATGCTCGAACTGCTCATTGCCTTGAGTCTTCGCCTCATTGAGCAGGGCCCCTGCTTCATCGGTAATGGCGTGCAGGTGATCCTGGGTGCTGCTCGGCGGTGACGCCGAGCCTTGATCGCGTTCCATGGTCATGTCCCTCGCAAATGATCAGCCGGCGGCTGCCGGATGAAGTGCCTTCAATCGGGGGACGCAGCGCTGGCTCATAGAGTTCAGTCAGAGTGATCGGTAACCCTTAGCCTCAGCGCTAAGGGCTTGCGCGGGGTTTACTGGGGAGCAATGCACTAGCTAGATACGCGGTTACCGTCAATTGGCGTGAACCAAAGCAGGGCGGCTAACGTCCACCGCTAAACAACCCGGCGAGCACCTCAGATGCCTAAAGACACCGTCGTGGCTGCACTCGACTACCTCAGGCATAACGCACTGCTATTGACCACGGCCGAATCCTGTACGGCCGGTTTCATGGTGGCCCTGCTGGCCGAGATTCCTGGGACTGGCGAAGTGCTCGAGAGTGGCTATGTGGTGTATTCGCCCAGCGCCAAGCAACGCCTGCTCGGGGTCAACCCACAAACCATCGAGCGCTACGGACTGACCAGCGAAGCCGTTGCTTGGGAGATGGCAATCGGTGCCTTGAAAGACAGCACTGCCAATGTCGCTATCGCCACCACAGGGGTAGCCGGCCCCGAGCCTGAAGCCGGCGTAGCGCCGGGTACGCTATGTTTCGCTTGGGCATTTGCCGGTGAACCGTTCGCGGTGTTCACCCGCACCCAGCGTTTTTTCGGTGAACGTGCCGAGGTGATGCACCAGGGGGCGGTGTTTGGCCTTACCCGCCTGGCTCACTATCACCAACGCTGGCTGCGCGGCGAGCGCGCGTGAGGGCGTGGCAATGGACAACGATGAGCTGAGTTCCAGGCACCATCCGGTTGAAGAAAACATGCGCATGCAGCAGCGCGTCTGGCGTTTCGAACGGCTCGGCTGGTACGCGCTGGTGGTGATCGTTTCGCTGGGTTTGGCGGGTCTGTTCGGTAACGGCCCGCTCAGCGATGGGCGATCGATCAGTGCTGACGGTCGGGTCCAGGTCGACTACCAGCGCATCAGCCGCAGCGGCACGCAAGACAACCTTCGCATCAGCATACGCGGCACGCCGGGAACACCGGTGACGGTCGAGCTCGACGGGGGATTTTTCAGGCACGTCAGCATCCAGACGCTGCAACCTGAGCCCCAGGTCTCGCGCTCACGCGGGCAAGCGTTGTTGTTCGAGCTGGGTACCAGCGCAGATGGCGTGGCCACCTTGTACCTGACACTGCATAGCGAGTCTGTGGGGAGACTGAAGGGTGTTGTCAGATCGGGCCCCGGCAGCGCGGCTGCTTTTTCCACGTTTTTCTTTCCTTAGGAGCGCTGCATGGACTCGATCCTTCGAGCCGCGGGCATGTACGTGGCCTTGATGTTGCTGTTTCGGGTAGCGGGCAGACGTTCTTTGTCGGACCTGACGACCTTCGACTTCGTCCTGCTGCTGATCATCGGCGAGGCAACGCAACAGGCGCTGCTGGGCGATGACTTCTCGTTCATCAACGCAATGCTGGTGATCGCCACCTTGATCGTGCTGGATGTGGGTCTGTCATTGGCCAAGCTCAACTCCCGTCCGCTGGCAAGACTACTGGACGGGCATGCGACCTTGGTGGTCGAGCACGGACGTTTTCTTCACCAGCGAATGCGGCGGGCGCGACTGACCGAGGACGATATTCTTGAATCGGCGCGTGATAGCCAGGGCCTGGAGAGGGTCGAGCAGATCAAATTTGCCGTTGTCGAGCGCAACGGCAAGATTTCGATTATCCCGCAGGAGTAGGTTGGCTGTGGTTGGCCGCCGACAATGCCAACCGTCAATGCTATTGAACGCTGTTGCTCAGCGCGTACTCCACCGCAGGTAATGCCTATTATCCCGCCTGCAATGAGGTCTTCGAATGAACGCTATCGAATTGCTGACGCAAGATCACAAGCTCGTGAAAAAGCTCCTGGAGGAGCTATCCACCACCACTGAACGCGCGGTCAAGAAACGCGGCGAACTGCTCCAACGCATCGAGCAGGAGCTGCAGATCCATACCGCGCTTGAAGAGCAGATTCTTTATCCGGCCATCAAGCAAGCTGGCGGCAGAGAAGAAGAGAAGCTGTACTACGAGGCCAAGGAAGAACACCGCACCGTCGATTCACTGGTACTCCCCGACCTGCTTCACACCGCCACCGACACCGTCGAATTTGCTGGCCGGGTGAAGGTCATGAAGGAGCTGCTGGAGCACCACATCGAGGAAGAAGAGAGCGAGCTGTTCCCAACGGCGAAAAAGCTACTGGGCAAAGATGCATTGGAGAGCATGGGCCAGGCGATGCTGGCGCAGAAAAAATTGCTCAAGAACGAGCAACGTGCCGCTTGAGCGACGGCTTTAAGGTTGTGCGTGCGACTGATGCATAGGCGCACGCCCACCCTGCGCTTGACCCACGCACTCTCGGCAGTTCGCGGTTCACAAGCGCTGCAGCAGCGGGTTTGCGCTACGCGTGCTGCCTGTCAGCCATGCCGTCCTGCGTTTGGCCAATAATCCGCTCCGGCGATGGCAAGCAGGTAGTGTTGATCGGCCTCGATGCGCAAGTCGCGCCACTCTTGCCAACTCACCAGCCCGCATCGATCCATTTCGTCCGCGTGCCTGAGCAGTTGGTCGTGGTAGTCGTTCGGACACTCCATGCGCAGCTGCAAGTCCTCGAGCATTTGATACCAGGCAGCCAGCGCACGCAGTCGTGACTCGTCGTGTGCTGCGAATGATGCGCAGAAGACCTTCATTTGGACAGACCCTCAGAGTCAGTACATGCACTGTAGGCTGCGGGGCAGGTGAGCCGCACTCGCCTGCATCCCCTTCTCAAGGCCGGTTTTTCTTCTCTGCTTCAGCCAGGCGCCGCTCGATTTCAAGCGTCTGCTGCTGTTGCTGCTTGATCGAAGTCGGCGTGATCACCTTGTCTACCGCTTCGGTATCTGGATCTGGCTGTTCCAGCACCGGATCGGGCGAAGGCTCGCCCTTTTGCGCCTGGTCTGAAGATATCGGCCGAGGCACTTTGTCTGCCAATTCACGATCAGCCAGCTTGGGATCAGTGTGCTTCATGGCGGTTGTCCTTCAATGGGGTGTGTTATTCAGCAGAGCCCAACAGCATGGAAAAGTTTGATTCAATTGCATCAGGTCCAGTAGCGTTCTGAGGTTTAAGCCCTTCACCGCGATCTGTCAGTGCCCGCTCCCGTGCTCGATAGTCGGCGCCAGGAGCGGTGCGCTGGCATTGAACTGGGCCAGCGCATCGCCGCAGCACCTTGACGCCCCAACAAGCACTTAGTAAATTCACCACCCCCTTCTTTTTCGGCCACCTCTTCAGTGCACCGCCCAGGCGTTAATTCGCGAAGCGGGCATACACGATGCCGAGTCCCCCACGGTCGCCAGGCACTGGCGCACCACGCTTCCGACATCCAGTGAATGAGGATGATTGCATGATCATTCGTCAGGCTAATGCTGCGGACCATCCGCTGCTGCTTAGCATTTGGCTGCGCGCCGTTCGCGCAACCCACCCTTTTTTGCAAGCGTCCGACATAGACGCCCTGCTCCCACAGCTACGCGATATCTACTTACCGGCAGTCGAACTGTGGGTTGCGGTTGATAGCGAAGATTCGCCACAGGGCTTCATTGGGCTCAACCAAGACCACGTGGAAATGCTCTTCATCGATCCGCATCTGCACGGTCAAGGCACTGGCCGTGCCCTGCTCGATTTTGTGCGCGAGTCGCGCAAAACACTGAGCGTCGATGTCAACGAGCAAAATCCGCAGGCAGTGGGTTTTTATCTGCATTACGGCTTCGTTCAGACTGGTCGCTCCCCCCTCGATGGTGAAGGGCGGCCGTTCCCGTTGCTGCACATGAAGCTGCCCGGTTGACGTCGTGACGGCCACTCGCCCCTCGCGTTGCGCGTACAAGCGACTCCTGAACACACGCCTGCGGGCGCTCTGCGCGGGGCGGTTCATCGATTGCGCTGATTATTACTATCGAGCCGCCTGCCTAATCGGCTGACAAGCCCGGCTCCTATAATCGCCGTCAATTTTCTGCGTTTTCTCGCCTGCTGCAGGCGACCTTGCACCTTGGAACTCTACACAATGCCAAGCGTCAACCAGGCCTCTGAAGGCCTTCTCGAACATAATCAACAGAGCGTCAGCCAGCAGTGGCTGGCGATTCTCTCGGTCGCGGTGGGCGCCTTTGCCCTGGTCACCAGCGAGTTTCTCCCGGTGGGGGTGCTCAACGATGTCGCCAGCGACCTGGGCATCAGCGCCGGCCAAGCCGGCCTGATGGTTACCCTGCCCGGCATCATGGCCGCCCTCGCCGCGCCCTTGCTGTCGGTGGGCATTGGCGCGTTGGATCGGCGCTACCTGCTGATCGGCCTGACGCTGATCATGATCATCGCCAACGCGGTCGTGGCCTACGCCAGCGACTTCAGCCTGCTGCTGTTTGGCCGGGTACTACTGGGCATCAGCATCGGCGGTTTCTGGGCAACGGCAATTGCCCTTAGCGGCCGTTTGGCGCCCAAGGGGGTCGGCGTAGCCCAGGCCACTTCGATCATCATGGTCGGGGTGACCTTGGCCACCGTGCTGGGTGTGCCGGTGGGCACCTGGCTCAGTGGCTTGATGGGCTGGCGCATGACCTTCCTGGTCACCGCGTTGGTCGGCATACCGGTGCTGTTGGCGCAGATCTTCCTGCTGCCGCGGCTCAACCCCGACAAAGCGATTCGCATCAGTGACCTGCCAGCATTGTTCATCAACCCACAAGCGCGGGTTGGCTTGATCGCGGTGCTGCTGATTGGCCTGGCGCACTTTGCCGCGTACACCTATGTCGCGCCATTCTTCAAACAAAATGCAGGCTTCGATGGGCCGACCATTGGCTCGCTGTTGTTGCTGTATGGCGTGGCCGGGGTGCTGGGCAATATCTTCGCCGGATTTGCCGCTAACCGTAGCGTGCGCCACACCTTGTTGCTGGTCGCGTTGATGATTGGCGTAAGCACCGCGCTGTTCCCCTATTTCGCGACCGGCATGACTGGCGCTGCGATGCTCATCGCTTTGTGGGGCTTCGCCTTCGGCGCGTTCCCGGCCTGCGCCAGCATCTGGATGTTCGTCGTAGCGCCCAAGGACGTCGAACGCGGCATGCCGCTGTTCGTAGCCATGTTCCAGGTGATTATCGCGCTGGGCTCGTTCTTCGGCGGACAGATCGTCGACCAGCTGGGCAGCTCGGTGCTGTTGAGTCTGGCCACGGCGCTGGTCGGCTGCGGGTTTGTCACGGTGCTGGTGCTGGGGCGCAAGGTCAGTAACAGTCTGGCGGCGCAGCCCTGCTAGCAGCGACACCTCACTAGGCTGCTGCGGCCCAATTCGCGGGACAGGTCGCAGCGGCTCCTCGGGCGCTGGCTTGCGCGTCGCGCTGACCACTCAGCCAACCCATGACCTGAAGCAGCTTTACCGCGCGCAACCCGCGCTATGCTGGCTAGCACCTTTATTGCAGTCAGTGAGCGAACCATGACGGACCATGCCTCACAGCAGCCCTCGCCTGCTGCTGTGCGCTTTCCACCCGGGCTGATCATCGCCTGCCTGGCGTTGGCTGGGGTCTTATTCCTGCCGTTTCCCGACACCTTGCCTGTAGCAGGCCAGCGCATGCTGGCGATCCTGGTATTTGCCGTGATCGTGTGGATCACCGAGGCGGTTTCCTACGAAGCCAGCGCGATCATGATCACCTCGCTGATGGCCATGCTGCTGGGCACCGCGCCGACCCTGGCCGACCCTTCGGTCAGCTACGGCTCTTCAGCAGGCGTGTCGATGGCGTTGTCAGGCTTTGCCAACCCGGCGTTGGCGCTGGTGGTCGGCGCATTGTTCATCGCCGCGGCGATGACCCATACCGGGCTGGACAAGCGCATCGCCCTGGTCACCCTGACCAAGGTCGGAGCCAGCACCCGACGGGTATTGCTCGGGGCGATGATCGTTATCGTCCTGCTCAGCCTGGTGGTGCCCAGCGCAACGGCGCGCAGTGCCTGCGTGGTGCCGATCATGATGGGGGTGATCGCCGCATTCGGAGTGCCGGCGCGCTCCAATATCGCTGCAGGAATCATGATCATCGTCGCCCAGGGCACCAGCATCTGGAACGTCGGTATCCAGACCGCAGCGGCGCAGAACCTGCTGACCATCGGCTTCATGGACAAGATGCTGGGCGAGCGGGTGTCGTGGCTCGACTGGCTGATCGCCGGCGCGCCTTGGGCGCTGATCATGTCGGTGGTGCTGATCGTGCTGGTATTGAAGCTGCTGCCGCCGGAAAGCGACAGCGTGCCCGGCGGCATGGCCGGGGTCAGCCAGAGCCTGGCCCAACTGGGGCCGATGAGCGCCGCGCAAAAGCGCCTGGGTGTGGTCTCGCTGCTATTGCTGTTGGCCTGGGCCACTGAAGGCCGCCTGCACCCGTTCGATACCACGACCACCACCTACGCCGGACTGGTGGTGCTGTTGCTGCCACGCTTTGGCGTGATGACCTGGAAGGATGTGCAAGCGCGCATCCCGTGGGGCACGGTGATCGTGTTCGGCGTCGGCATCAGCCTGGGTACCACCTTGCTCACCACCCAGGCCGGGCAGTGGCTGGGCGCGCAAGTGGTGCAGCACACAGGCCTGGATCAGCTCAGCTCGCTGGGCGTGCTGGCGGTGCTCGGCGCGTTTTTGATCGTCATCCACCTGGGGTTCGCCAGCGCCACCGCGCTGACCTCGGCGCTGCTGCCGATCTTGATCGCCGTGCTGCAAACCCTGCCGGGCGACTTCAGCCGCATCGGCATGACCATGTTGCTCGGCTTTGTGGTCAGCTTTGGCTTCATCTTGCCGATCAACGCCCCGCAGAACATGGTCTGCCTGGGCACCGACACGTTCACCCCGCGCCAGTTTGCCCGGGTCGGCCTGTGGGTCACGGCGATCGGCTATGCGCTGCTGCTGGTGTTCGCCAGCACCTACTGGTCTTGGCTTGGCTGGATGTAAACCCGAGCAGGGTCATGCGCGCAGCCGACGCTTCACGCGTATTGGCTATGCTGACCCTGCAATAACTCAAGCTCACTCAGCATTACACGGAGGCATGTATGAAAGCTGCTGTTGTTGCCCAAGGGCGTCGCGTCGAGGTCGTGGACAAAACCCTGCGCCCGCTCAAACACGGTGAAGCGCTGCTGAAAATGCAGTGCTGCGGCGTTTGCCACACCGACCTGCACGTCAAGAACGGCGATTTCGGTGACAAGACCGGGGTGATCCTCGGCCATGAAGGCATCGGTATCGTTCAGGAAGTGGGCCCCGGCGTGACCTCGCTCAAGCCAGGCGACCGCGCCAGCGTGGCCTGGTTCTTCCAAGGCTGCGGCCACTGCGAGTACTGCAATAGCGGTAACGAGACGCTGTGCCGCGAGGTGAAGAACTCCGGCTATACCGTCGACGGGGGGATGGCCGAGTCGTGCATCGTGGTCGCCGATTACTCGGTCAAAGTCCCGGATGGGCTCGACTCTGCCGCCGCCAGCAGCATCACTTGCGCAGGTGTCACCACCTACAAGGCGGTGAAGATCTCCAACATCCGCCCCGGTCAATGGATCGCCATCTACGGCCTCGGCGGGCTGGGTAACCTGGCCCTGCAGTACGCCAAGAACGTGTTCAACGCCAAGGTCATCGCCATCGATGTCAACGATGAGCAACTGCGCTTTGCCAGCGAGATGGGCGCGGATCTGGTGATCAACTCACGGAGCGAGGATGCCGCGAAAATCATCCAGGAGAAGACCGGCGGCGCCCACGCTGCGGTGGTCACGGCGGTGGCCAAAGCGGCGTTCAACTCGGCGGTCGATGCCCTGCGTGCCGGTGGCCGGCTGGTCGCGGTAGGCTTGCCGCCAGAAGCCATGAGCCTGGACATTCCACGGCTGGTGCTCGATGGCATCGAAGTGGTCGGCTCGTTGGTTGGCACCCGGCAAGACTTGCACGAGGCGTTCGAGTTCGCCGCGCAAGGCAAGGTCGTGCCCAAGGTGACCCTGCGCCCGGTCGAAGACATCAATCAGATTTTCGACGAGATGCAAGAAGGCAAGATCAAAGGCCGCATGGTGATCGACTTCAGTCGCTGAGCATGCCCTCACCTCGGCATGAGTCAGCCAGCCTATGCCGAGGTATCGCTCGCTGCCTTACATGAACGAATCTTCATGTGTCCGGTAAAGCTACTGATAGCGGGCCGGACAGGCCAAACCTGCGCCGCGCCAGGCGGCGTGCGCCTTGAGCCTGGCGTATCGGTTGCGTAGCATCGCCGCCCCGGTCAACGTACCTGCCCTTGTTGTGGCGGTACTCAACCTCAAGAGCGCGCATGCCCCAACCCATCCCCCTCAAAGACCACGACAAAGAAAAACACCTGGTCAACCGGCGGTTGCTGGTCTGTGCCGGGCTGACCCTGGGCCTGGTGGCAGTGCTGGTCGGGCGGCTGTACGTGCTGCAAGTCCTGCAACACGACCAGCAGAGCGCGGTATCGGAAAACAACCGCGTGCACGTGCTGCCCATCGCGCCTGAACGCGGGCTGATCTACGACCGCAATGGCGTGGTGCTGGCCGACAACAAACCCAGCTTCAACCTGACCATGACCCGCGAACGCGCCGGTGATTCGGCCAAGGTGCTCGATGCCCTGGCGCAGATACTCGGGTTGGGCGAGGATGATCGTGTCCAGTTCGACAAGGACCTGCGCCGTGGCCGCAAGCCGTTCGAGCCGGTGACGTTGATGGTCGGGCTGTCCGAGGAGCAGATCGCGCTGATCGCCGTCAATCAGTTCCGCTTGCCGGGGCTGGAGGTCCAAGCGCAGTTCATTCGCGAGTACCCGCTAAATGAGCACTTTGCCCACTCGGTCGGCTATGTCGGGCGGATCAACGAGAAGGAAGCCAAGAGCCTCGACGCCACCGAGTATCGCGGCACCCAGTCGATCGGCAAGACCGGTATCGAGCGCTTCTACGAGCGCGAACTGCACGGCCAGGTCGGCTACGAGGAAGTCGAGACCAACGCCCAGGGCCGGGTCATGCGCGTACTGCGTCACCAGGACCCGACCCCCGGCAAGGACATCATCCTGACCCTCGACGCGCACTTGCAGCAGGCCGCTGAAAAGGCCCTGGGCGACCGACGCGGGTCAGTGGTAGCGCTCGACCCTGCCAGCGGCGATGTGCTGGCGATGGTCAGCAAGCCAAGCTTTGATCCCAACCTGTTCGTCAAAGGCATCAGCTTCAAGCAGTACGCGGCCCTGCGCGACTCGATCGACCGCCCGCTGTTCAACCGGGTGCTGCGCGGGCTGTATGCGCCAGGCTCGACGGTCAAGCCAGAGGTGGCCATCGCAGGCCTGGACAGCGGCGTCATCACCCCGGCCAGCCGGGTGTTCGACCCCGGCTACTACGAGCTGCCCAACTATGCGCACAAGTACCGCAATTGGAACCGCAGCGGCGATGGCTGGGTGGATATGTACAGCGCGATCATGCGCTCCAACGACACCTACTTCTACGACCTGGCGCACAAACTGGGCATCGATCGCCTGCACGACTACATGGCCGAATTTGGCCTGGGCCAGAAGGTCTCGCTGGACATGTTCGAAGAGGCCGCAGGCTTGATGCCTTCAGCCCAGTGGAAACGTGCCACCCGCCGTCAGGCCTGGTTCCCGGGCGAAACGCTGATCCTTGGCATTGGCCAGGGCTACATGCAGGTCACCCCGTTGCAGTTGGCCCAGGCCACCAGCCTGCTGGCCAGCAAGGGTGTGTGGCACCGGCCGCACCTGGCCATGACCGTCGCCGGTGAGCAGCCGGTCGATCCGCATCCGATGCCGGATATCGTCTTGCACGACAAGCGCGCCTGGGATCAGGTCAGCCAAGGCATGCAGATGGTCATGCACGACCCACGCGGTATTGCCCGGGCATCTGCCGCCGGCGCGCAGTACCGGATTGCCGGCAAGAGCGGTACTGCACAGGTTGTCGCAATCCGCCAGGGTGAACGCTACAACCGCAACAAGACCCTGGAGCGCCATCGCGATAACGCGCTGTTCGTGGGTTTTGCCCCGGCTGATCATCCCTCGATCGTGGTGGCGGTGATGATCGAGAACGGTGAGGCCGGCGGCCGAGTTGCCGGGCCTGTTGTGCGCGAGGTGATGGATGCCTATCTGCTCGATGAGCAGGG
Organism: Pseudomonas sp. BT-42-2; assembly: GCF_025847435.2. Taxonomy (NCBI): domain Bacteria; kingdom Pseudomonadati; phylum Pseudomonadota; class Gammaproteobacteria; order Pseudomonadales; family Pseudomonadaceae; genus Pseudomonas; species Pseudomonas sp. BT-42-2. The sequence goes on along the minus strand of NZ_JAOYTM010000007.1, from coordinate 221,198 downwards.
GCATCTGAAGGCGCAGTATGCCGGTGGCGATCATACCTCGCCGCATAGCTGAAGACCTGGGTCGTCTATGCCGGACGGTCACTTGCCGTGGGAGCGGGCTTGCCCCGCGAAGAGGCCGGTACATCTCAGCGCAAAATACCTTACTATCAAAGTGTATAAACGAATAAGAATATGACTTCTTATTCTTTTTTATCCTGACGCAAATCCTCTATAACTCTCTCCACTGCACAGCCGCCAACACCAGGCCAACTGTTCGCAGCGCAACAGTTGATCAACATCCAGGCCCACAAGGCAACACCGGCTGCACAATGAAACGGTGCAACCTGTTGATCTATATGGACATTTAAAATAGGCACGACGATTGCTCAAGCAAAGTCCCGCTCAACCTGACCTGGAGACTTGCCATGAGCACCCCGCTGAACGTCGTCGCTTTGTCCGGTGGCACCAGCCGCCCCTCGCGCACCTTGGCCCTGACCGAGGCCATCCTCGCTGAACTGAGCCAGCACCTGCACATCAAGGCGCAGCTAATCGAACTGGGCGATATCGCCCGCTCACTGGGCGCGGCGTTGTGGCGCAGCGAGCTGCCCGAGAGCGTCGAACAACAACTGCGCCTGGTGGAAAAGGCCGACCTGCTGGTGGTGACCACGCCGGTCTATCGCGGCAGCTTCCCTGGCCACTTCAAGCACCTGTTCGACTTGATCGGCCAGGATGCGCTGGTCGACACGCCGGTGCTGCTGGCAGCCACCGGCGGCAGCGAACGCCATGCGCTGGTCCTCGATCATCAGCTGCGGCCACTGTTCAGCTTCCTGCAAGCGCTGACCTTGCCCATCGGCGTATACGCCAGCCAGAACGAGCTGGCCGACTACCGGGTGACCAGCGAAGCTTTGGCTGCGCGCATCCGACTGGCCGCCGAGCGCGCCGTGCCGTTGTTCGCGGCTCACCATGCGCTGCGCAAAAGCGCCTGAGGAGCGGCCATGAATGCACCCGTGAAACCTGCCCTACGCCCTGCCCTGGCCATCGCCCAAGAACTGGCCGGGCAGTTTGCCCAGACCGCCGTCGAGCGTGACGAGCGCGGCGGCACGCCCAAAGCCGAGCGCGATGCCCTGCGCAGCAGCGGCCTGTTGTCGCTGGCCATCCCGAGCGCCTACGGCGGCCAAGGGGCCAACTGGCGCGACACCTTTGAAGTGGTACGCGAGTTTGCCCGCGTCGACAGCTCGATCGCCCACGTGTTTGGCTTTCATCACCTGATGCTGGCCACCGTGCGGCTGTTCTCCCGCCCTGATCAGTGGCAACCGTGGTTCGAACAGACCGCGCGCAAGCACTGGTTCTGGGGCAACGCACTGAACCCGTTGGATACCCGCACCCAGGTCAAGCACTTCGACGGCTGGTGTGAGTTTTCCGGGCAGAAGAGCTTTTGCTCAGGGGCCAGCGACTCGGAAATGCTCATCGCCTCGGCGGTGGACGAGCGTGCGGGCGGCAAGCTGCTGATTGCCGCGATCCCCAGCGGGCGCACCGGCATCACCCTGCACAATGACTGGAACAATATCGGCCAGCGCCAGACCGACAGCGGCAGCGCCACGTTCGAGCGTGTGCGCGTCGAGCATGACGAACTGCTGCTCGACCCCGGCCCGCTGAGCACGCCATTCGCAGCCTTGCGGCCACTGATCGCCCAGTTGCATTTTGCCAACCTGTTCCTCGGCATCGCCGAGGGCGCCTTCGCCGAAGCACGCCAGTACAGCCTCAAGGAGAGCCGGCCGTGGTTCCGCTCCGAGGCCACCAGCAGCAGCGAAGACCCATATATCCTGCGCCACTACGGCGAGTTCTGGGTCGGTCTGGAAAGCGTGCGCCTGTTGATCGAGCGCGCCGCCGAACAGCTCGACCGCGCCTGGGCCAAGGAGCATGCCCTGACTGCCGAGGAGCGCGGTGACCTGGCGCTGGCCATCGGCACCGCCAAGGTCGCGGCCACCCGCCATGGCCTGGATATCTGCAACCGCCTGTTCGAAGTCACCGGAGCCCGCGCGACCCATGCCTCGCTGCGCTTCGACCGCCATTGGCGCAACCTGAGGACGCAAACCTTGCACGACCCTGTGGACTATCGCATCCACGAGCTCGGCGAGTGGGCCCTCAACGGCAAGCGTCCCGTCCCGTCTTTCTATTCTTAAGGCACGCTCATGCAATTGCTGACCCTCCCCCCGTCACCGTCATTGGCTACCTCGATCAGGGCGACCGCACAGGTCTTCGAAGACCCCAGGTCGCAGGCGCTGCTCGCCCACTTGCAACAGGTCGCCCCCAGTGAGGCCAGCGTCCTGATCATCGGCGAGACCGGCACGGGCAAGGAGCTGGTCGCACGCCATATCCACAACCTCAGTGGCCGGCGCAACGGGCCGTTCGTCGCGGTCAACTGCGGCGCGTTCTCCGAATCGCTGGTGGAAGCGGAGCTGTTCGGCCACGACAAGGGCGCCTTCACAGGCGCCTTGGCAGCGAAGGCTGGCTGGTTCGAGGAAGCCAACGGCGGCACGCTGTTTCTCGATGAGATCGGCGACCTGCCGCTGCCGATCCAGGTCAAGTTGCTGCGCGTGCTACAGGAGCGGGAAGTCGTGCGCCTGGGCTCGCGCAAAAGTATCCCGATCAACGTGCGAGTGCTGGCAGCGACCAACGTACAACTGGAAAAGGCCATCAACGCCGGGCACTTTCGCGAAGACCTGTATTACCGCCTGAACGTGGTGACCTTGTCGCTGCATCCACTGCGCGAGCGGCCGGGCGACATCCTGCCATTGGCGCGGCACTTCATCCGCAGCTACAGCGAACGCCTGAGCTATGGCCAGGTGGAGCTCAGCCCGCGCGCCCAGGCCAAGCTGGTCGAATACAGCTGGCCGGGCAATATTCGCGAGCTGGAAAACGTCATTCACCACAGCCTGCTGACCTGCGGCAATGGCGAGATCCAGGCGCAAGACCTGCGTCTGTCGAACCTGCGCCTGGAACGACAGGACGAGAGCACCGCGCGCGCATCCAGCGGCGATGCGGTCGAAGATCTGTTGCAGCTGGCCTTCAGTCGACTCTACGAAGAGCAGCCAGGCGAGCTTTACGAGAAAGTCGAGAACGCCCTACTGCGCTCGGCCTATCGCTTCTGCCATTACAACCAGGTGCACACCGCGCAGTTGCTCGGCTTATCACGCAATGTCACCCGCACCCGGCTGATCGCCATTGGCGAGTTGGTGGTCAACAAACGCCGCAATCAGGAGCAACCGCTGGATAACCGCCTGGTGCGTTTGTCGATCTGACCGCTAGGCCAGCGACTGGACACGTTGCACCCTCACCGCGCTAGGCGAAGCGCCTGCTGTTAGCGCTGGTGCAACACGCGATAAGCGCAAGGCCCGACAGCCCGAGCCTGGAGTAACATACGCACTCACCCTGATACCCGCTCCGGACACCTGAGCATGACCCACGCAGCCAACGTTCCCGACACTGTCGCCACGTCCGTGAGCCAACCACGCCTGGTGCTGTTTCTGGCCTATGCGCACATGGGCCTGCTCGACCTGACCGGCGCACAAACGGTGTTCTGGGCCGCCAACAAGGCCTGCGCCGAACGTGGCCTGGCCGGTTATCGGGTGTGTACGGCCAGCGTGCCGGGTGGATTGATCGCAACCGCCGAAGGTCTGCGGGTGCACACCGAGACCCTTGAACCACTACTGCTCGAACAGATCGACACCCTGGTGGTGCCCGGTGCGCCGGAGATCGTGCGCACCCTGCCTGAGCACGTCGAACTGGTCAGTTGGCTGCGTCAGGTCGCCGCCAAGGCGCGGCGCACCGCCTCGGTGTGCAGCGGCACCTTCCTGCTGGCGGCCGCCGGCCTGCTCGACGGACGCCGGGCCGCCACCCATTGGGCCATGTGCGATGCCCTGCGCCAGCGCTTTCCTGCCATCGAGGTGGATGCCGAGGCGATCTTCGTGCAGCAAGAGCAGGTCTGGACCTCGGCCGGGGTTAGCGCCGGCATCGACTTGGCGTTGGCCCTGGTCGAGGCTGATTGCGGCCGTGAGGTGGCGATGCAGGTGGCCCGCGAGCTGGTGGTTTTCCTCAAGCGCCCTGGCGGCCAGGCGCAGTTCAGCGAGTTGCTCAAGGCCCAGGGCGAGCACAGCGCCGCCTTCGATGAACTGCACCTGTGGCTCAATGAGCATTTGCACGATCCACAGCTGAGTGTCGAGCGCCTGGCTGGGCAAGCGTGCATGAGCCTGCGTAACTTCACGCGGGTGTACAAACAAAAAACCGGACGCACTCCGGCCAAGGCCATTGAAGTGTTTCGTCTGGAAGCGGCCCGGCGCCTGCTGGAAAACACTGACCTGCAGATCGAGCAAATCGCCCGTCAGTGCGGGTTCGGCAGCGAAGAACGCCTGCGCCTGGCGTTCCAGCGCCACTTGGCAGTGACCCCACGCGACTACCGCGCACGTTTCGCCCGCAGCGTGCCCCTGGCCGAAATCCAGGGTTCTTTGGCCTAGGGCCAAACGCCCTGCGCGCCTAGCATCCAGCGCAACAAACTCAACACCTGCGTGGGCTGCTGCGTTTGTCGGAGCACGGCACGCACTTGCCAGGAGGGCCTATGATTTCCATCGGCCAGCCAACTGGAAAGGCGCCCCCTCTGCGTTTCGAGCGAGCTTTATGCGCGCCGTTCACGTGCCGTGCCCGCACTGATAATTCCAATAATCACCTGGAGCACAACGATGAAACAGATTCTTGTCATTGGCGCAGGCTTCGCCGGCCTATGGAGCGCCCTGGGTGCCGCGCGCCTGCTTGACCTGCAGGGCCGCGACGATGTGCAGATCAGCGTACTTGCGCCCAAAGCCGAGCTGCACGTGCGCCCGCGGTTCTATGAGCCCGACGTGCACACCATGGCCGCCCCCCTGCAAGCGCTGTTCGACGCGGTCAACGTGCGCTTCATCAAAGGCACCGCCTACCGCATCGATGAGGGCCGCCAGTCGGTGGCCTATCGTGATCCTTCCGGGGCTGAGCTGAGCATTGGCTATGACCGGCTGATCATGGCCTGTGGCAGCCTGCTTAACCGCCCCGCGCTGGAGGGTTTCGATCAACACGCCTTCGACGTCGACAAGATCGACTCGGCGACGCGCCTGGAAGAGCACCTCAAGTCGCTCGCCTCCCAGCCTGACAGCCCAGCGCGCAATACCGTGGTAGTCGCCGGCGGCGGCTTTACCGGCATCGAGACCGCGACCGAATTGCCGACCCGGCTGCGCGCCATTTTCGGTGAGCAGGTCACCCCGCGCATTGTCGTGGTCGATCGCGGCGCGAAAATTGGCGCAGCGCTGGGCGCGGGGATCAGCCCGGCCATCGAGGCGGCTTCAACCGAGTTGGGCATCGAATGGATCTGCGGCGCCACCGTGGCCTCAGTCGATGGCGATGGGGTGCTGCTGGACAATGGCCAGCGCATCCCGGCCAAGACCGTGATCTGGACCGTGGGCTTCAAGGCCAACCCGCTCACCGAGCAGATCCGTGGCGAACGCGACCTCCAGGGCCGCCTGCATGTCGACGGCAACCTCAAGGTCAAGGGCAATGGCGCGGTCTATGCCGCCGGTGATGTCGCCTATGCCGCGTGCGACGAGTTCGGCAACTATGCGGTGATGTCCTGCCAGCACGCGATTCCGCTGGGGCGTTATGCCGGCAACAATGCCGCCGCCGAATTGATCGGCGTGGCGCCGATGACCTACAGCCAGCCCAAGTACGTGACCTGTCTGGACCTGGGCGCCTGGGGCGCGGTGTATACCGAGGGCTGGGATCGCCAGGTGGCGCCGCCTGAGGACCGATTCGAGGCCAAGCAACTCAAGCAGCAGATCAACTCGGTGTGGATCTATCCGCCAGCGGCAGACAAGGTTGCGGCGTTGGCGGCGGCGGATCCGTTGATTCCGGTGGCGTGATCGATCCTGGGACCGCTGCGCGCTCCATCGCAGGCAAGCCCGCTCCTACAAAAGCCTGTGTTGGAGCGCGCAGCGGTCCCAGGGGCATAACTACGCTCACTGACGCCCCACCATCGCCACAATGGTCGCCTGCAGCTCCTGCCTGGCCTGCTGCGCCGTCAACTCGCCCGCCGCTGCCGCCAGCGCCAGCGCATCTGCCGCACCGACCAACACCCGCAACCCCGCCACGCCAACATCCCCACCTGGGGCAAACGGCACCAGGGCCAGGCGACACTTCTCCAGAAACGGCCCTTCATAGACGCGCTTCAACGCTTCCATTTCCGGCGAGCCCGCCAAGGCCGCGCTGACGCCCGGAATCTCTCGCCCTTGGCTCAGCACACAATCGACATAGGCCTGGGCAATCACCGCCGCTCGACTGTGCACGTTCGGCTCGCAATGCGCCAATGCCGCATCGAGCATGGCCGTCTGGCGCGCGTCGTACTCCTGATACAGCGCCGCCAACAAGCCGGTACGGGTTTCGAAATGGTCATACACCACCGGCTTGGTGACCCCCGCCTGCTCGGCCAGGCGGCCCAGGCTCAGCGCATCGGTGCCCTCCTCGCGGACCAACTGCCAGGCCATCTCCAGCAACTGGCGGCGACGTTCGTCACGCGACAGGCGTTTACGCGGCGAGGTTTTTTCGGCGCTTGACATCGCTTACCTACCAAAAGTAACTTACTAGTCGTAACTTACCTTGAGTATATAGCCCCTGTGGCTAGCGCGCACCCCTATCCTGGAGAATCGAGCATGAAAGCCTTGATCGTCATCGGCCACCACGACCCCGCCTCGCTGACCCACGCCCTCGCCGGGCAGATCGCCGAAGGCCTGGCCCGCGCCGGACACTGCAGTGAAATCGCCGACCTGGCCAGGGAAGGTTTCGATCCACGCTTCGGCCTGGCTGACCATGCGGTGCACCGCCGCTTGGCTGGGCCACCGGCCGATGTGCTGCTCGAGCAAGCGCGGATCGAGCGCGCGGATGCACTGGTGCTGGCGTACCCGATCTACTGGTGGTCGCTACCCGCGCTGCTCAAGGGCTGGGTCGAACGGGTGTTCAGCAATGGCTGGGCGTTCGACTATCACCCCGACGGCAAATTGATCAAGAAACTGGGCGGGCTGCCGGTGCAACTGGTTGGGGTCGCCGGGGCCGATGCGGCGACCTTCGAGCGCCATGGTTATGGGCCGGCGATGGTTACCCAGATCGAGCACGGCATTTTCGATTACTGCGGCGCGCGGGTGCTGGGTTCGACGCTGTTGGCGGACAGTGAGAGCGGGGACAATGCGGGCAATCTGCAGCGGGCGCGTCAGTTGGGGCTGCGGCTGTTCGAGGGGGTCGAGGCAGCGGCTTGAGCGCAGGAGCGCTGGGGCCGCTTTGCGGCCCCTATTGATTCCCATTGCGAGAGCACAACCTCCCCAGCTACCATTGAGAACGATTCACACTCACGATCGGATATCAATCGTTGGACAGCTCCTCGACCCGCAAGCTGGGCTTCTTTTTCAGCGACCATCACCGCTGGCTGCTCCAACACATCCACAAGCGCCTGCGCAATCGCGCCGATGCCGAAGACACTGCGGCCGAAGCGTTCTGCCAGATGCTCGGGGCGCGGGTCGATCCGGACAGCATCGAGCAACCACGCGCCTACCTCTCGACCATCGCCCGGCGGCTGATCTTCGACCGCCACCGCCGCCGGCAACTGGAACAGGCCTACCTCGAACGCCTGGCCCTGCTGCCCGAACAGGTCGCCCCTTCGGCCGAAGAGCAACTGCTCTTGATCGAAGCCTTGCTGACCATTGACCAAGTGCTCGATGGCCTGCCTGCGATCGTCAAGACCGCCTTCCTCTACAGCCAACTCGATGGCATGAGCTACGTCGAGATCGCCAGCAAGCTGCAGCTGTCCGAGCGTACCGTCAGCCGCTACATGAAACAGGCCCTGCGCCAGTGCTACCTGTGCGAGCTGCAACCATGAGCGCGCGCACGCTGGACAGCATCAGCGAACAAGCCATCGACTGGATGGTCGAGCTCAATGCGCGCAGCCCCGATGCCGCCCTGCTGCTGCGCCTGCAGCAGTGGCTGGAGCAGGACCCACGCCACCAGCAGGCCTGGGATCGCCTGCAACAGCGCCTGGCTCGCCCGTGCGCGGCGCTGCGAACGCTCGATCAACGCGCGCCGGGCCAAGCCAGTGCCGCACGTAGCCTGCTGCTGCAACCCACCCAGTCGCGGCGCGAAGTACTGCGCGGTCTGGCCGGCCTTGGCCTGCTGGGTGGCGGCCTGTGGGCCGGCTGGCGCAGTGACACCGCCCAGGACTGGATGGCCGATCTGCATACCGGCGCGGGCGAACGGCGCAGCTTCATCCTGGACGATGGCAGCCGCCTGAGCCTGAACAGCGCCAGTGCCGTCGACCTGCTGTTCGACGCCGAACAACGTCTGCTGGTGCTGCGCCACGGTGAACTGGTGATCCAGGTGGCGCCCGATCCTAAGCGGCCGCTGCGCGTACGCACTGCGCAAGGCCAGGTGCAGGCCCTTGGCACACGCTTTTTGGTCAGCCAAGAGCTCGACGCCACGCGGGTGGTAGTGCTTGAACACAGCGTGCGCGCCAGCCTTGTCGATGGCCGTCAGCTGGACGTGCAACAGGGCCAGGCTGCGCTGCTGCGCGCCACCGGCATCGAACCCCTGGCCAGTGAGCAACAGCAGCGCGCCGCCTGGCTCGATGGCCGCCTGGAAGTGCTCGACGAGCCGCTGCAGGCGGTGGTCGATGCGCTGCGCCCCTATCAGCGAGGCTACATTCGCGTGGCCCCGGATATCGCCACCTTGCGCGTACAAGGGGTATTCGCCCTGGACCAGCCGCAACAAGCCTTGGCCGCACTCAGCGAGGCCTTGCCGATCGAGGTCAAGCGCTATGGTCCGTGGCTGACCTTGATCGGGCCAAAACGCCAATAATGAAAATATTTTTGAAAATCATTCGTAATGGTGTCCGGTTTTCAATTCTCGTCCCACCTATCTCCTGACAGCCAACCTCTAATCGGGAGAACACCGTGCACAACAACTGGCCCCGCGCCCTGCCCCTCGTCGTCGCCATGAGCAGCTTCAGTGCCTTGGTCCAGGCGCAGACCCTGTCGTTCAACCTGCCGCCCGCGAGCCTGGCCACCACGCTCAATCGCATCGCCAGCCAGAGCGGCCACATCATTGCCCTGGAACCGGCGCTGGTGCGCGGCAAGCAGGCCCCAGCCGTGGTCGGCCAGATGAGCGCCGAACAGGCCATGCAGGCGGCCCTGGCCGGTAGCGGCTTGCAGTTGCGGGTGAGTGGCAGTGGCCACTTCAGCGTGGCCCCGGCCAGCGCTGGCGAGGACGTGATGGAACTGGGCGCGACCAGTGTCACCGACCACTATCTAGACGCCACCAGCGAAGGCAGTGGCTCTTATGCGGCCCGCGCAGTGACCCTCGGCAAAGGCACGCACACCCTTAAAGAAATCCCTCAGTCGGTGACGGTGATCACCCGCAAGCAGCTCGACGATCAGGGCATCACCGACCTCAAGGACGCGCTCAACCACACCACCGGCCTGGTCGGCGCCCAGGGCATCGGCCCGGGCATGGTCATCACCTCGCGCGGCTTCCAGATCGATGACTGGCAGTACGACGGCGTACCCATCCCGCGCAACAACTACTCGCTGGGCAACTGGGCGACCCAGGACCTGGTGTTCTTCGACCGCGTCGAAGTCCTGCGCGGCGCCTCCGGCCTGCTGCAAGGCACCGGCAGCCCCGGTGGCGCGATCAACCTGGTACGCAAGCGCGGCCAGGCCAAACCCACCGTGGCGATTACCGGCAAGGCCGGTTCCTGGGATCACTATGGCCTACAGCTGGACGCCGGCGGGCCGTTGACCAGCGACGGCAAGGTGCGCGGGCGGATGGTGCTCGATGAAGACCAGAGCGACAGTTTCATCGATTACCAGTGGGGCAAGACCCACTCGCTGTATGGCGCCCTGGACATCGACCTGAACGATGCCACTACCATTGGCGGCGGTATCAGCTACAGCCGCGAGCAATCCCGGCCGATGCTGCGTGGCATTCCCCGCTACGCCGACGGCAAGCCGGCCAACGTGTCGCGTTCGACCTACACCGGCGCCCGCTGGAGCCGCGCCGAGACCGACGTCACCACCTACTACCTGGACCTTGAGCACCGCTTCAACGACGATTGGACCTACAAGGCCGCGGCCATTCGCATGGACGAGACCAACACCTCGACCCATCAGCGCGTACAGACCACCGGCCAGGGCCTGAACCCCGATGGCACCGGCATCACCTATGCCGACTGGATCACCGACTTTCACAACACCAAGATCGGCCTGGACATGAACCTGGTCGGCCACTTTGACACAGGCTCCGTGGCACACGAAGTGACCGTCGGTGGCAACTACTCCAAGCTGACCTCGGACGATGCCTACTGGCGCAATTTTGCTGCCGACCCCGATGACAGCATCTTCGACCTCGACCATGGCCGCCCGGAACCCAGCCGTGACAGCTTGCTGGCAGGCAACATGGGCCGCGCCAACAAGGCCAGTTACGACATCCGTCAGAAGGGCCTGTACGGCGCCTGGCGAGTCAAGCCAGTCGAGGACCTGACCTTGGTACTGGGCACCCGCGTGAGCTGGTTCGACTACAGCTGGGACTCGATCGACTTCAATGGCCCGAACGATCCGGGCAATCGTTATCCCACCAGCCGCATGACCGAAACCGGGCAAGTCACCCCGTACGCGGGCTTTGTCTACGACCTGACTCGCGAGTGGGCCTGGTACACCAGCTACACCGACGTGTTTATCCCGCAAACCGAACGCGCGGTCGGCAATACCCCGCTCAAGCCTGTGATCGGCAGTAACTATGAAACCGGCCTGAAGGCCGAGCTGCTCGACGGACGGGTCAACGCATCGATCGCGCTGTTCCGTTACGATCAGGAAAACCGCGCAGTCACCGATACCGCCTCGGGTTTTGCCTGTGACGACTGGTACTGCTCCACAGCCGCCGGCAAGGTCCGCAGCCAGGGCGTAGAAGCCGAGATCAGCGGCGAAGTGCTCAGCGGCCTGCAGTTGTTTGCCGGCTACACCTACAACACCACCAAATTCCTTGACGACCCGGACGAAGAAGGCCGCGTGTTCAGCCAGTGGACGCCCAAGCACATGCTGCGCGCCTGGGCCGACTACCAGCTACCGGTGGATGACCAGCGCTGGAGCACCGGCCTGGGCTTCACCACGCAAAGCCACACCCTCGGTTACGAACGTACCTACAGCGTGGCCGGCTACACCGTGTGGAGCGCACGCGTTGCCTATCAGCTGACCCCGGAAGTGAACCTGGCGGTCAACGCCAACAACCTGTTCGACAAAAAGTACTGGGTAGCGGGCTTCAACCAGCTCAATGGCAGCAACAACTACGGCGAGCCGCGCAACTTCATGCTGACGGTCAAGTACACGCCGCAGTTCTGAGGCCTGGGTCAGTCCAGCAAGGGCCACTGCGCCAGTGGCCAGTAGCGGCCCTTGCGCGACTCGTACAAGGTGAAGTGGCGAGTACTGAGGAAAAACTCCGGCGCGCTGGCGGCCTCTGGCAGCTGGCCGCGGAACTCCCGTGCCAAGGTCAGGTGCGGGCGGTATTCGCGCGACTCGCGGGCAATCCCCAGCGCTAACGCCGCCTGCTCCAGCGCATAGACCAATTGGCGCAGTGCGGGTGGGGTTTGCTCAGCTTCGAGCACCAACACGCCGGGGCGCGGCCACACCTGCAACCGATCCAGCACCAGGCGCAGCGGCGCCTGGGGACGGGCAATGCTATCGACTGCCGCACACAACGCCGGCAGCTGCGCCGCGTCGACATCCCCCAGGAACAGCAAGGTCAGGTGGAAGTTTTCTGCCGGCACCGGTTTTCCGCTGCGCAAGCCCAGCTCACGTCGCCATTGCGCGATCGCGCGATGCTGTGCCTCGCTCAGTGACAGGGCGAAAAACAGACGTTTGAATGGGCTGCCAGTGGGGCGTGCGTCCTTGGCCATGGGCATTCCTGATGGGTGAAGGCAACCTGAGTGTACCGCTTCCCTAGTCTCTCAATCGGCAAAAAACCAGTTGAAACGTTTGCGCAATCGGTAGGCCATTGCACCAAAGTCACCCCGACTGGATGTAACAAGAGGTACAAAGTCCTACGACGATTGTTTATGCTGGCGCGCTTACGCCATGGCGCATGGCCATTTTCGACAAGTATCCGTTCATGAAAATTGCACTCGTACTGATCTTCGTTCTCTCGATCGCCTATGTTCACCTACGCGGTCGGGTACGACACAAGCTGACTCGCCAACTGGGCGATCACTCAAGTTTCCTGGCTCCGGTCAACAGCTTCCTGTACCTGTTCTCCAAGCACCCGGCCAAGCCTTACCTGCCGGTGGAGTCTTTCCCCGAGCTGCAACCGCTCAAGGACCATTGGCAGGAAATCCGCGAGGAAGCCCAGCAGTTGCTGCACGTGGGCGAGATCAAGAAATCCGATAACTATGACGATGTCGGTTTCAACTCGTTCTTCAAGACCGGCTGGAAGCGCTTCTACCTGAAGTGGTATGGCGAAAGCCACCCCTCGGCTATGAACCTGTGCCCACGCACCACCGAGCTGCTGCAGGGTATCGGCACGGTTAAAGCGGCGATGTTCGCCACCCTGCCGCCCGGCGCCAAGCTGGTGCGTCACCGCGACCCGTATGCCGGCTCGTACCGCTACCACCTGGGCCTGGACACGCCGAACGACGATGGCTGCTACATCGACGTGGACGGCGAGAAATATTCCTGGCGCGATGGCGAGGCCGTGGTGTTCGACGAGACCTACATCCACTACGCCGCCAACACCACCGAGCACAACCGGATCATCCTGTTCTGCGACGTCGAGCGGCCGCTCAAGTACCGTTGGGCGACCGCGTTCAATCGCTGGTTCAGCCGCAACGTCATGGCCGCTGCTGCGGCGCCCAACAATGCCAATGACAAGACTGGCGGCATCAACCGCCTGTTCACCCGCATCTACAAGATCCGTGAACGCGGCAAGGCGCTGAAAAAGCGTAATCGCATGCGCTACTACCTGGAGAAATGGGCAGTGGTGGCAGCATTGCTGTTGCTGTTCATCTACATCTGAACCCCTGCTGGGCAACGTGGGAGCCAACTCAGCCGCTCCCACGGTGTCGACAGGTTCGTAAGTCGTAGTTTTTTCCGACCATCTTCCCCCCTCTTCGCCGCGCACATTCGACTAGCCTCAAAGCTCCTGCCGTAAACCCCACAAGGTGAAGACAATGAGCATGATGGACTGGGACGCCTACCGTAAGCAGCTGATGGCCGGCATCGGCGATCTCAAGCAACTGTCGCCCGATACTGTGGCCGGCTACATGACCGCCAGCGGCGCCGGCGCCAAGACCAACCACCTGGACGCCAAGACCCGCGAACTGATCTCCCTGGCCGTGGCCGTGACTACCCGCTGCGACGGCTGTATCGCCGTGCATTCGCAACAGGCCGTCAAGCACGGCGCCAGCCGCGAGGAGATTGCCGAGGCGCTGGGGGTGGCGGTGGCGATGAACGCAGGTGCAGCGCTGGTCTACTCGGCGCGCGCGCTGGATGCGGTGGGCAAGCTTAGCGACTAAGCCACAGCGAGCGTCGTCGCCCTTGCGCGGCGACGCTGCGCACACCAGACTTGGCGGCCAAGCCTGCGCAGGAACCGCCATGATTCACATCCGCCCCATGACCCCGGAAGACTTCGAGCGCTTCTGGCCGACGTTCCAGAGCATCGTCCAAGCCCGCGAGACCTATGCCTACGACCCGCAGCTGAGCGCCGAGCAGGCTCGCCAGTTGTGGCTGGAACTGCCCCTGCGCACGTTGGTGGCAGAGCAGGACGGTGAGTTGCTCGGATCATATTTTCTCAAGGCCAACGCCGCTGGCCCTGGCGCGCACGTGGGCAATTGCGGCTACATGGTCTGCCCGGCAGCACGCGGGCGCGGGGTGGCCAAGCTGATGTGCGAGCACTCGCAGAAACTGGCGCGCCAGGAAGGTTTTCTCGCCCTGCAGTTCAACTCGGTGGTGGCCACTAACGAGGTGGCCGTGGCGCTCTGGCACACGCTGGGGTTCGAAACGGTCGGGCGCCTGCCAAAGGCCTATCGGCATGCCCGGCTAGGGTTGGTGGATTGTTTGGTGATGTACAAATGGCTGGCCGATGAGCCGGTGGTGGAGAAGCCTGCGCTGTTGATCGGGCGCAAGAATATCGAGGCGCGGGTGTCGCGGCGGCGCGGACGCTAACAACAGCATTTGCGCCGTCTGTACCGGCCTCTTCGCGGGCAAGCCCGCTCCCACAGGGTTGGTGGTGAACCTTGTGGGTCTGGCCTCTTCTTGGGTTAGCCCACTTCCACAGGGCTTGTGAACCTTGTGGGTCTGGCCTCTTCTCGGGTTAGCCTACTTCCACAGGGCTTGCGGTGAATCTTGTGGGTGTGGCCTCTTATCGAGTTAGCCTACTTCCACAGGGCTTTTGAACCTTGTGGGTCTGGCCTCTTCTCGGATTAACCTACTTCCACAGGGCTTGTGAACCTTGTGGGTCTGGCCTCTTCTCGGATTAGCCTACTTCCACAGGGCTTGTGAACCTTGTGGGTCTGGCCTCTTCTTGGGTTAGCCCACTTCCACAGGGCTTGTGAACCTTGTGGGTCTGGCCTCTTCTCCGGTTAGCCCACTTCCACAGGGCTTGCGGTGAACCCTGTGGGAGCGGGCTTGCCCGCGAAGAGGCCGGTACAGGCAACAGCTACCTGACGCCTAACTCAGAACGCCAGACCAACCTTGACACCAAACTCATCGCGCTTGAGCTTGGTGTTATCGGCTACCGGCGAATCCTCATCGAGCTTGTACTCGGTGCGGGTGTAGTAAACCCCGGCATAGATCGGCATGCCGCCTTGCTGGTTCATCAGCAGGCTGACCTCGGCATACGGGTTGGTGCGGTCCTTCATGTCGACAGTGTCGCTGCCAAAATCATCCACCTTGAGCTTGGCGCGGCCATCGATCGTGTGCCGTGCGCCCACTTCAACGCGCAGGGTCGCGGCATCGAACTGATGGTTGTAGCCCAGCGCAGCCTTGGCGAACGGCGACTTGTAGGTCAGCTCGGTGTCCAGGTCGTTGAGCTCAGGCTCAAAGCGCGACCAGTCATAGCCACCGCCGACGGTGATGTCGACGAAGTTGCGCGCATCCAGCGCAGCACGCCAACCCAGGTCGAGGTCGATCTGGGCTTCCTTGAGCTTGTTGTCGTTCTTCTTGCCATATTTGGCCTCGGCGCCAACCTGATAGATCAAGCCGGATTCAGCGGTCATCTTGTTGCCGAAGTTGGCGAACACACCGCCCTGGCCCAGGTGATCGGTCTCGGACTGCGAGCCGCCCTCATACTTGAACTTGTCGTAGCTACCCAGCACACCGAAGGTGAACAGTGGATCGGTGCTTGGCGCGGCAGAGGCCGCCAGGGGAGCGCCCAACAGGGCAAGCAGGCAAGAGTGACGCAGCAGATTACGGGTGGACATTCGCGGAAGTCTCCATGACGTGAATGTTGATGGGAATCGCTCGCTTCGAGGCACGCTGAATGTGAAAAGTTCGAAAAAAAAACAGTAAAAACTCGTAAGCCTGCGTCCCATCACAGAAATTTCCTACTGCGTTGCGTTGACGCCCCCTGCATTCGGTGGTCAGATGCGCGCCAGTTTCAGGTGTCCTGCGCCGCCGTGCGCAGGGTGAAACGGGAAGCCGGTGCGTCGTGTTCACGACAAGTCCGGCGCTGCCCCCGCAACGGTAAGCGAGCGAAATCTTCGACAGACCACTGTGCGTATGCATGGGAAGGTGAAGGTTTCTTGATCCTCGCAAGCCCGGAGACCGGCCTGAAGCTTCAGTTGGCAAACCCGCGGTGGGCGGGCGCAGGCCGGTTTGCGCGTGCGCGCCTGCGCCCGTGCGTGCTCGTCTTTGCGTTGTTTCCACCGGGAACCATTTCTTCCTGCAGCAGTGGAACGACATGTCCCGTACAAGCAAGCTTCACACCCTGGCGGCCTGCCTGGCCGTTTCCCTTCCGGCCCTGGCCGATGAACCTGAACGCGCAGTGCTGGCCCTGCCTTCGACAGCGATCACCGATGTGCGCGACGAACCGCGCGTCGACCTGGCCACGCCGACCCAAGCAGGCTCACGCCTGGGCCTGAGCGCCCTGGAAACCCCGGCCAGCACCAGCAGCATCAGCGCCGAACAGATCCAGCAACGCAGCAACCTCACCGTGCAAGACGCCGTCAGCCGTTCGCCCGGCATCACCTTCATCGGCAACCCAGGCGATGGCGGCACCGCGCTCTCGGCACGCGGCTTTACCGGCCACGGCTCGGTAATGACCCTGTTCGACGGTGCCCGGCTGTATACCGGCGCAGGCACCCAGACCTTCCCGGTCGATCCGTGGATGGTCGAGCGTATCGACGTGATTCGTGGCCCTGCCTCGGTGCTGTACGGTGAAGGCGCCACCGGTGCGGTGGTCAACGTGATGCCGAAAAAACCCTTGGCAGGCAAGATCCGCAATCACCTGCGCCTGGGCTATGGCTCCTGGGACCGCACCCAGCTTGGCCTGGACAGCGGCGGCAGCCTGAGCCAACGCCTGAGCTATCGGATGACCCTGAACCAACAGCAGGGCAACGGTTACGTCGACCGCGGCGACTCGCGCAACCTGGCCCTGAGCGCCGCACTGCGCTTCGATGCCACGGACGATTTGAGCTTCACCGTCGCCCACGAGCGCGGCGATGCCGAGCCGATGAACTACTTCGGCACGCCATTGATCGACGGTCATTACCGCGACAGCCTGCGCAAGAAAAACTACAACGTGCGCAACGACGTGCTGCGCTACCACGATGAGTGGACGCGCCTGAACACCGACTGGACCCTCAGCGACAGCGTCAACGCCAGCAACCAGCTGTACTACATCAAGAGCCGTCGACACTGGCGCAATGCCGAGAACTACAACTGGGACGCAGCCCAAGGCCAGCTGCTGCGCAATGGCTTCCTTGAGATCAAGCACAATCAGGAGCAGATCGGCGATCGCCAGAGCTTCACCTTCGATCACTCGCTGTTCGGCCTGGCCAGCAAGACTGTGGTCGGCGCCGAGTACAACAAGATCCGCTTCAAGCTCACCAACAATGCGCCCTACAATGACATCGGCGGCGACTACATCGACCCGTGGGCCCCAGCGCCCGGCTGGTTCGACAGCCAAAGTCCGCTGCGCCCGCGCACCCACAGCACTACCCATACCTTCGCCCTGTTCGCCGAGAACCGCACCCAGCTGACCGAGCGCCTGTCGTTGGTCACCGGGATTCGCCGCGACCAGAACCACATCGACCGCGACAACCTGCTCGACGGCAGCCGCAGCGACCGCAGCCTCAATGGCGGCAACTGGCGCGCAGGCCTGGTGTTCGCCGTGACCGACGACCTGTCGCTGTATGGCCAGTACTCCACCAGCGAGGACGGCGTGAACAACCTGGTCAGCCTCAGCCCGACGCAGATGGACTACGACCTGACCGAGTCCAAGCAAACCGAGCTGGGCCTCAAGCAGCGCTTCTGGGACGGCCGCGGTGAGTGGACCCTGGCGGCGTATCACATCGTCAAGAAGAAGCTGTTGGTCGACAACCCGATCACCCACGAGCCACAACAGGCAGGCCGGCAAAGCTCAAACGGCCTGGAAGCCAGCGTGGAACTGGCCTTGGCCAACCAATGGCATGTCTCGGCCAACGCCTCGCTGGTGCGCGCCAAGTTCGATGACTTCGATGAAGTGGTCGCAGGGGTGGCGGTGGACCGCAGTGGCAACCGTCCCGACAACGTGCCACGGCGCACTGCCAATGTGTGGTTGAGCAAAGGCTTTGGTCAGGCGCTGGATGCCGGTGTTGGCCTGCGTTATGTCGATGCGCGGTATGCCGACACGGCCAATAGCAAGCGCATCCCGGGGTATACCGTGGTCGATGCCAACCTGGGCTGGCAGGTGCTGCCAGATGTGCGCCTGGGGCTACAGTTGAACAACCTGCTCAATCGCGATTATGTAGTGTCGGCGTACAGTGGCGAGCAGTGGTTGCTGGGGGCGCCGCGGTCGTACTTTGCGACGGTGGACTACTGCTTCTGATCGTTTGAGACAGTGCTGACGTCATCGCGGGCAAGCCCGCTCCTACAGAGGGCGCCATTGGCCCTGTAGGAGCGGGCTTGCGGGCGATAGCGCCTGTCGCATCTCACCAACACCAGACCCGCACAAAAATCCCTATCACTCGCAAATCGAATAGTTATAAGATAATGTTTCATTTGATATCCATTCCTGCCTGCGACCCCTCCCATGACAAGCGCCAGCGCCACCCCCACCCTGCTCACCCAGCGCCTGCAAAGCATCGATGCCCTGCGCGGCCTGGTAATCGTGTTCATGCTCCTGGATCACGTGCGTGAAACCTTCTTCCTGCATCGCCAGGTCAGCGACCCAATGGCCATCGACGCCACCGACCCATCGCTGTTCTTCAGCCGGACCCTGGCTCATCTGTGCGCGCCGGTGTTCGTCCTGCTGACCGGTCTTTCAGCCTGGCTGTATGGCGAAAAATACCAGGGCCGTGGCGCTGTCTCGGCGTTCCTGTTCAAGCGTGGGCTGTTTCTGGTGGTGCTGGAGTTCACCCTGGTCAACTTCGCCTGGACCTTCCAACTGCCACCCAGCGTGATCTACATGCAAGTGATCTGGGCCATTGGCGTGAGCATGATCGCCCTGTCGCTGCTGGTCTGGCTGCCACGCCCTGCCCTGATCGCCCTGGGCGCGCTGATCGTCGCCGGGCACAACCTGCTCGACGGCCTGCACTTCGCGCCTGGGTCGTGGATGCATGTGCCGTGGGCGATCCTGCATGATCGCGGCTGGCTGGAGTTTTCTGACAGCCTGCGCCTGCGCACCTCGTACCCGGTTCTGCCGTGGATTGGAGTCATCGCGCTCGGCTATGGCCTGGGGCCATGGTTTGCCCGCAGCAGCGATGCTGGCGAGCGACAGCACCGGTTGTTGCTGGCCGGTGCGTTGGCCCTGTTGGGTTTCCTCGTACTGCGCATGCTCAACGGCTATGGCGAAGCGCCCTGGAGCAGTTACCCGACGCTGACGCAAACGCTGATGAGCTTCTTCAACATCACCAAGTACCCGCCGTCGCTGCTGTTCCTGACCCTGACCCTGGGCGCCGGCCTGCTGCTGTTGCGTGGTTTCGAGCGCGCCGGGCAGGCACGCTGGATCAGCGTGCTGGCGGTGTTCGGCGCCGCACCGATGTTCTTCTACCTGCTGCACCTGTACGTGCTCAAGCTGCTGTACCTGGCCAGTGTGGCCCTGTTTGGCCTGAACCACGGCGATTACTTCGGCTTCGACAGCATCGGCGCGGTGTGGCTGGCAGCGCTGCTGCTGGCGGTCTCGCTGTACTTGCCAGTGCGCTGGTTCGCCCGGCTCAAGGCACGCCGACGCGACATCGCCTGGCTCAAGTACCTGTGAAAAGCGTTTCACCCGGCGGCCTGATGGTCTACCATGCCGCCCGCCGGTTTCCACCACGGAAATAATAGGGAATCCCCGGCCTGCCCTCACGCAGGTCAACTGGAACTGCCCCCGCAACTGTAGGTGCCGAGCCCGCTCCATCGATGCCACTGGATCCGCTGATCCGGGAAGGCTGGAGCCGGGCGCAGACGCATCAGTCAGGAGACCTGCCGGCCTACATATTCCAACCGGCGGGGTGTCCGGGATGGTCATCTCCACCCTGGCCAGGGTGTGGCCTGTTGCCTTGCGCAACGGGCTTGGCGATGCCTGTCCGTGCGTTCATTCCGTGAACTGTTCGATAGGAGATCGCCCCATCATGCTGCCTCGTTTCGCCGCCCTGCTCGCCGGCCTGAGTCTGACCGGCCTGGCCCAAGCCGCCGCCACCCACTACCCGTTGACGGTCGACAACTGTGGCGCACCGCAGACCTTTGCCCAGGCCCCCGAGCGCGCCGTGACCATCGGCCAGGCGGGCACCGAGATGCTCTACGCATTGGGCTTGGGCGACAAATTGGCCGGCACTTCGCTGTGGTTCAACAATGTCCTGCCTGAGTACAAAGCGCAGAACGACAAGGTCGAACGCCTGGCTGACAACGACCCAAGCTTCGAGGCCGTGGTCGGCAAGCGCCCGCAACTGGTGGCGGTACAATTCGAGTGGATGGTCGGCGCCCAGGGCGTGGTCGGCACCCGTGAGCAATTTGCTGAACTGAACATTCCCACCTACCTGCTGCCCTCCGATTGCGAAGGCAAGGACAACCTGGTCGGCGCCGACGGCACCCGCCTGCAACCGTTCCAGATCGACAGCATCTACAAGAGCGTCAGCCAGCTGGCCGAGATCTTCGACGTGCAAGCGCGCGGCAGCGCACTGAATGCCGAACTCAAGGCGCGCCTGGACAACGCCAAGCAGCAGTTGGCCGGTAAGGACCTGTCGCACACCTCGGCGCTGTTCTGGTTCTCCAGTGCCGACCTGGATATCGACCCGTACGTCGCCGGTCGCCAAGGCGTGGCCGACTTCATGCTGCAAACCCTGGGGGTGCGCAACGTGGTCGAGTCCACCGAAGAGTGGCCCACGGTCGGCTGGGAAACCCTGGCCAAGGCCAACCCGACCTGGCTGATCATCGCGCGCATGGACCGTCGCCGCTTCCCAGCCGATGACTACCAGAAAAAGCTGGAGTTCCTGCGCAACGACCCGGTCACGCAGAACATGGATGCGGTCAAGCAAGGGCGTATCGTCGTTCTCGACGCCGACGCCATGCAGGCCGGTATTCGCCTGTTCCGTGGCCTGGAAACCCTGTCCAGCGCCTTCGCCTCCGGTAAAGCCGCGCAACCATGATCCGCCTGCTGCCCTACACCGCCCTGGCCCTGGCCGCGCTGTTCGCGGCCCTGTTGGCGGGCATCGCCATCGGTGAGACGCCACTGTCGCCAAGCGTGGTCTATCAGGTGCTGGCCAACCAGTTGTGGAGCGCGGGCTACCCGGTCGACCCGATCGATGCCGGCATCATCTGGAACTATCGCCTCACCCGCACCCTGGTCGCCGCGGCGTGCGGCGCCGGGCTGGCAACCTGCGGGGTGATTCTCCAGGCATTGCTGCGCAACCCGCTGGCCGAACCCTATTTGCTGGGGCTATCGGCCGGGGCCTCGACCGGCGCGGTGGCAGTCGGCCTGCTCGGTCTGGGCGGTGCGGCGCTGACGATGTCCGGTGGCGCCTTTATCGGCGCCCTCGCCGCCTTTGGCCTGGTCTTGCTGCTGTCGCGTGCCAGTGGCCCCAGTAGCAGCAACGCCCAGGTGATTCTTGCCGGTATCGCAGGCTCGCAGCTGTTCAGCGCGCTGACAGCATTTCTCATTACCAAGTCGGCAACCGCTGAACAGGCGCGGGGCATTCTGTTCTGGCTGCTGGGCAACTTAAGCGGAGTGCGCTGGCCTTCGGTGTGGCTGGCGTTGCCAGTCGCCCTGCTGGGGCTGGCGGTGTGCTTGTGGCATCGGCGCGCCTTGGACGCGTTCACCTTCGGCGCCGACTCGGCTGCCTCGCTGGGCGTCCCGGTCCGGCGCACGCAATTGCTGCTGATCAGCTGCGCAGCACTGGTGACCGCCGTGATGGTGTCGATCGTCGGCGCCATCGGCTTTGTCGGGCTGGTCATCCCGCATGCCCTGCGCCTGCTGCTTGGCCCCGGGCATAACCGCCTGCTGCCGGCCAGTGCCCTGGGCGGGGCGCTGTTCCTGATCAGCGCCGATATCCTCTCGCGCACGCTGATCAGCGGCCAGGTGATTCCGGTGGGCGTGGTCACGGCGCTGATTGGCGCGCCGGTGTTCGCGTTGATTCTGGTCAGCCGCAGGGGGCGCCCATGACGGTAATGACAGCCTTGCAGGTGGCGCCGTTGTCCTGCCTGGGCCTCAGTTTGCGCCTGGGCGGGCGCACGGTGCTGCAAGACATCGACCTGGCAGTGATCCCCGGCGAAACCTTAGGCGTGGTCGGCCCCAACGGTTCGGGCAAGTCGACCCTGCTCAAGCTTCTGGCCGGCTTGCTCAAACCCACTAGCGGCACGGTGCAATTGCTCGGCGAGCCACTGGCGCACATGCCGCGGCGCCGGGTTGCACAGGGCCTGGCCCTGGTCGAGCAACAAGCCGACACCAGCGACGCCATCAGCGTCTACGATGCTGTGGCCCTCGGCCGCACGCCGTGGTTGTCGGCCCTCGCGCCGTTCTCTAAAGACGACCGCAGCATCGTCGAACAGGCTTTGCTCAACCTCGATGCGCTGCACTTGCGCGAGCGCCTCTGGCATAGCCTGTCGGGCGGCGAGCGCCAGCGCGTGCACATCGCCCGCGCCTTGGCGCAACGACCGCAGGTGCTATTGCTCGACGAGCCGACCAACCACCTGGATATCCAACACCAGTTGAGCCTGCTGCAACAGGTGCAGGCGCTGCCGGTGACCACCCTGGTCGCGCTGCACGATCTCAACCAGGCACTGACCTGCGACCGGCTGGCAGTGCTCGATCAGGGCCGTCTGGTCGCGCTTGGCAAGCCATTCGAGGTGCTCACCCCTGAGCGTCTGCTGAGCACCTTTGGCGTGCACGCCCACTACCTCACCGACCCTTACGACGGCGCGCGCATCCTGCGCTTTCGCGCCCCCTGAACCTGGAAGTTCTCGCCATGCTGTTGCGCCCGTTTGCCCTGCTGCTGTCCAGCGCCCTGCTCGCCCCGCAGGCCTTGGCTGAAGTCCATGAAGTGAAAATGCTCAACCGTGGCGCCGACGGCGCAATGGTCTACGAGCCAGACCATCTGCACATCGCGCCGGGCGACAGCGTGCGCTTCTTGCCTACCCAGAACGGGCACAACGCAGCCAGCATCGCCACCCTGCTGCCCACCGGTGCCGAGCCGTTCAAGAGCAAGCTCAACCAGCCCGTCGAGCAGACCTTCAGGGTACCGGGGCTGTACGGCATCCAGTGCATTCCACACCTGGCCATGGGCATGGTCATGCTGATCCAGGTCGGCAAGCCGACCGGGCACACCCAGTCGCTGCCAGACAACCTCCCCGCCCGCGCCAAAGCCCGCCTGCAGGTGCAACTGGCGAAACTGGAGGCCGGTCAATGAGCCCTTTGCTACGCATGACCCTGGCCCTGCCCTGGCTGGGCTTCAGCGCCCTGGCCGCGGCTGAGTCTGCCCAGTCGCAGTCCAACGGCTTTGTCCAAGACAGCACCTGGAGCCTGCTCAACCGCAGCGTGTTCGACCAGCGCGACTATCGTCATGGCGCCAGCAACAGCAGCGCGCGCAACGCCTACAAGCCGCGCAGCGAACGCAGCGGTAAAGCCGAGGAATGGGCCTACGGCCTGATGGGCAGCGTGCAGTCCGGCTTCACCCAAGGTTTGATCGGCGTCGGCGTCGACGCCCATGCCTACCTCGGCGTGCAGCTCGACAGCGGCGGCGGTCGCGCCGGCAAAGCGCGCCTGCTGGGCGTGGACAACCAGGGCCACCCGAAGAACGAGTATAGCCGTGGCGGCGCGGCGCTCAAGCTGCGCCTGTCCAACACAGTGCTGTCCTACGGTGAGCAGCGAGTCAAGACACCCGTTTTCAGCTCCTCCGACAGCCGCCTGCTGCCCGAGACCGCCACCGGACTGTTCCTTACCAGCAACGAGATCGAAACCCTCAAGCTGGTCGCCGGGCATTTCACTGAAAGCACCGACCGCAACGCCTCCAGTCACGATCAAGGCTTCGTGGTGAATTACTCCAATGCACGCAAGGGCAACGCCTTCGACCTGGCTGGTGCGGTGTGGAACCCAAGCAGCGCAGTCAGCGCCAGTCTCTACACTTCGCGCTATGAAGACAGCTGGAACCAGCACTACCTGGGCAGCACCCTCAGCCACGCCCTGGATGACCGGCGCAGCCTGAGCCTGGATCTCAACCTGTACCGCACCACCGACACCGGCAAGGCCCTCTCCGGGCAGATCGACAACACCACCTGGAGCCTGGTCTCGCGCTACAACCACGGCCCGCACGGCTTCAGCCTCGGTTGGCAGCAGGTCGATGGCAATACCCCGTTCGACTATGTCACCCGCGGCGCGATTTTCATCAGCAACGCGGTGCAGCTGTCCGACTTCAACGCCCCCAACGAGAAGTCGTGGCAGGCGCGCTATGACCTGAACATGGGCGCCTATGGCGTGCCCGGGCTGAACCTGACCGCGCTGTATGTACGTGGCTTCGATATCGATGGCAGCCATGTCGATCAGCGGGGCGGCTATGCATACCTGGGCTATGGC
Source organism: Pseudomonas sp. BT-42-2 (assembly GCF_025847435.2). NCBI lineage: Bacteria > Pseudomonadati > Pseudomonadota > Gammaproteobacteria > Pseudomonadales > Pseudomonadaceae > Pseudomonas > Pseudomonas sp. BT-42-2. The sequence continues at coordinate 196,934 of NZ_JAOYTM010000007.1, read as the reverse complement.
AGGGGCGGCAAGCACTGGGAGCGTGATCTGGAAGCACGCTACGTGGTGCAAAGCGGCAAGGCCAAAGGCACTGCGTTCTCGCTGCGTCACAACGTGCATCGGGGCAATACCGCGCAGGCCGAGCTGGATGCCGATCAGATTCGCTTGGCGGTCGAGTTCCCTTTGACGGGTGGGTTCTGAAGCAGCGCTAGCTTAGCGACAACTGCATATGGGTGGTACGCCAAAGGGGATCCTGTTCGATATCGATTATCTCGAACCCCTGGCGCTCCCAGAAGCTGATCGCCCCCGGCAGGAACGGATGAGTATGCAGGTACAGCAGCTCGACCCCGGCGTTCACCGCGCATTCGCGCAACGCCTGGAACAGCGCCTGAGCAAGACCACAGCGGCGATAGTCCGGCAGGACGAACAACCTGACGATCTCCACCGTTTTCACCCCGCGATAATCGAGTTGGGCAAAGCGCTGGTCGTAAGGCAGATAGCCAATGGCTGCGACCAACCGGCCTTGATCACGGGCAATGAGAAATTGCCCTTCGCCGTGCAGATAGGTCTCGGCGAACCTGGCCAGATCGGTGGGCAGTGGCGCACTGCTGAGCATCGGGAACAGCTCGCGGCGCGCCTGATTGACGAAGGCCACCACCTCCTCGACAGACGCCGGCTGCGGCGCGTGGATTTTCCAGCTAGGCATGACTCAGAGGACCTTGCAGACAAATTGCAGGTCATCATACGCGAACACCGAGTGCGTCCTTAGGTACAGCTGATAGGCCTGCTCCATCTGCGCCGCATCCTGGCCATCTTCGAAGTACGCCTCGACCATTTCCTGCGGGCGATGCAGCCGTGCTTTGTTCAGCACGTAGCGTTCGGCGATGTCGTCGTTGTTTCGGTACTGCACCCTGCCGTTACGCAGGATGTTGCGCAGCAGATTCCATTCGTAGAAATAAATGCCGTCCAGTTCATAGAAATTCAGGAACGGCAGGTTGTGCAGCAAGACGAAGTGGCTGTTGCTCGCATGAGCGGCACCAAGACCTAGCTGGGTAAGCTTTTGGCGAATGCTGGGTTCGCCAAGGTTTTCCCTGAGCACCGCCAGCTGCCTGTCAAAACCATTACGAAACGCAGGATTAGCCATCAATCGACACTGTTCGGAGAAGTACACCGGCAGCTCGGACACCTTGTACTTGACCTGAATGAAGTAATACATGTCCTCTTCCAGATCCTGCAAAACCAGATCGATGTCATAGCCCAATACCTTTGCCCCGGTCTCGGCCTTGAATCCCGCATGGATGGCGTAGCGCGGATCATCAAGGTCACGCAGGTAATTGAGGACATAATCGACCTCAAAGCGCTTACCCAGATCACCGGCAAAGCGTTTGTGCAGCAGCTGGCCGATCAGCTTTTTCACGCCATACTTGAGTTTCACCGGCCCTCGCTGATACTGCTCACCGCGTAACTCGACGAAGCTGTTGGCGCTGTCAAGGGTGGCGTGGCGACCCTGCAGACAGCCGTTGATCAAGTCCAGCGTCGCAGCGCTCACATGCTGGCGAATCTCCTGAACCGGCGTAGAGGCTCGCCCCAACATCGCATTGAGCTCCAGGTGCGCAGCAAAATAGACCACCTCGCGCATCAAGCCATACTGCGGGTCAGCCTGCATCGATGGCGATACGTAATCGACATGCAGGGACAGGCACTTGTCCATCACCACGTTGATCAGCTGCTGCTTCAATGGTGCAGGCAGGTACTTGCGCAGCTGCAGCACCTGAGCGACATCCATCAGCATGCGCATGTCGCTGAACTTGGTGTTTTCCTCAGTGATCTCAGAAAGCCAATAGGCCTTCAGACGGCGTTGCAGTTCAAGGGTCGGGGTGATGTACAGCACCTTGCCGCGCAACTGGGCTTGCATCATGCCGTGGGCGATCAAAAAGTACAGCTCGCTCACATAGTAGGAAAGCCACAAGCCACCATTACGCAAGATAGCCAGGTTATGTTCCTCACGCAGTTCCAGGCTTTCGGCGACCCGGTTGCAGGTGTACTCGAGCTTGGCGAAGGTATGCGCCTTTCGCACCTGATCAAGGCCCTGGCGCTGCTCGGGGCTCAAGGCCTGCGGGTCAATATTGACATGGACCAGCGAGAAGTACTTTTCTACCTCGACAATGTACCTTTCGAGCACGTGCTGGTCGGCGACCGAGTGATCCTCGAACAGCGTGGCAGGTAGCGATTGCCTGGCGGCTCGCAGCCCGTGCAGCAGCTTTTCCAGCACAAGCCCCGCCACTTGCTCGGCGCAGATCAGCCGACGCAGGCAGGGCACCTGGTACAACAACCGGGTCGACCAGCGTATCGCCGGACGCGCAGCCGTCATCGCGTCAAGTTGCTTCATCGGGTTGTGGAGAAAGTCCAGCAACGGCCGCTCGACATTTTCATACTTCACCTGAGTTCACTTCTCCTTTGGGCCGAAGTAACAGCGGTCGAGGCTGCCTTTGCCGAAGTAGCGCTCGTACTCCTGCACAGCATACAGATCCATCATGCCGGCAATGTAGTCGGTGACCAGGCGCTTGCTATCGCCCTTCACGCAGCGCAACTCTGGAGGCAGGAGCATGTTGTCCTTGTTGTAGGTCTTGTCGGTGTATACCTCGAACAGCTTGCGGATGACCTGCTCGCCACGCTTTTCGTAGAGCTGGACATCCTTCTTGCGCAAGATGGCTTTGAACAGCAGTTTCTTCAGGCCTTCGGCCAGCTTGGCGTGCTGCTTGTAGCCCAGCTTGCCGCCGACCAGGCCGATGTCTTCGCAGAGGATATTGACGATCTTGGAGGTCAGTTCCTTTTTCAGCACCATCGCGTACTCTTCCGACGAGCCCGAGCGATGGGCTTGCATGGCATCTTTCACGACCTCGTCCGCCAGGTCCTGAAACGTGCTGTAGGCGCCGCAGAAGTCTTCGCTGATCTTGAACTCGTGCAAGATCTCGCCAAGGCTGATCAACCCGAAACTCAAGGCATCTTCCAGATCATGCGCGGCGTAGGCGATCTCGTCGGCCAGGTCCATGATTTCGGCATCGATGCTTTTGACGATCTGCACATCGTGCTTGGCCAGCTCGCCAGTCAAAAACGCATGATCGTCGTCATAGAGAAATTTCTTCGGGTCGTCTTGGCGCAGATGGAAGTACTTGGTCACCCCCATCAGGGTGCGCACATTCAGGTTCAATCCGTCGTAGGCATGGTGCTTGCGCTCCAAGGTGCGCAGGATGCGAAACGCCTGGGCGTTGCCTTCATAGCCGCCGCAGCTCTGGCACAGCTCATTGAGCACGGTTTCACCGTGATGGCCAAACGGCGGGTTGCCGATATCGTGGGCAAGCGCTGCGGCTTCGGCAACCACCGTGTCCTTGAGCTCCAGGTCGCTGGCGATCGAGCGGGCGATCTGCGCGACCTCAAGGCTGTGGGTCAAGCGATTGCGATTGAAGCGCCCGGCGTCGATCCACAGCAGCTGCATCTTGCCTTGCAGGCGACGGAACGACGAAGAATAGAGAATCCTTGCATAGTCGCGCATCAGACCCTGGCGACCGCCAGAACGGCCATCGTTGTGTGAAACCACCCGGTATTCCAGCCGCGATACCCGCTGTTCCTGCTCGCGGGCATAGTCTTTGACATCTTTCTCGTACATGGGCTCATCCTTAGCTAATCAATCAAACCGTAGCGTGCCAATCACGCTGGCATGCGAAAAGGCAGCCGCGATGCATCACAGGCGGCCACATCACGTTCGAACTGCGCTTGGCTGTAATCGCGTGGGTAGTAGGAAAAACACTTCAGATCAAAGTAGTCGGTTTGCGTCATGTAGCGCCTGGACAATGCCAGGCTCTCAAGCTCGGCCTGCTCGGAACTGAGCTCAGCGCTCAGGTGCATCTGGGTCACGCCACCAGCCTGGGCACTGGCAGGGTCAACCGGCGATGCGCCGAGCACACGCAACTCTTGTAGAAAATCTGCGCAATGGCTGTTCGGCCCATAGACCACCACCGGCCCCACCGACAGGCCTTTGAAGTACTGGGCATGGGCATCCAGCCAGCGCCGCGTTTCATCCAGCGTGCGCGCCGTTTCACCGGCATACAGCAGCACGTTGAGCTTGACCCAGATGCCGTGGCTGGCGCAGGTTTCGAGCAGCTCGCTGGCTGCGTCGAGATAGCGCTTTGGCTCCGGAGCCTTGTTCATGTGCCTGAGCTGCTGCAGCGAAGCCGACTCAAGCCCCAGGTCGATCACTTTCATGCCCGCGGACGCCAGAGCGGCCACGGCGTTGGGCTTGACGCTGTCGACCCGGCTTTCGCAGCGCCAGGCGACATCGATGCCCGCGCGTTGTACCTGCTCGGCAAGCCGCTCGGCCCAGCTTCGCTTGGGCACCAAGTAGGATGATTGAAAGTACGGGCGCACCGTTTGATCACCATAGTCGGCGATGATGCGTTGCAGCTCCTTGACGATCAGCGCTGGCGCCTTGAGGTCTTCCAGGGGTATCGCTCGCTCTTCGCAGAACGCGCAGCCGCGGCCACAGCCGCGAGAGGTTTCAATGCTTGGCTGGTAGCGTGCGTAGCCCTCGACCAGGCGATGATTCAGCCCGCAATCAGCGGGCGCCTGCCAACGCCCCTGGAAGTCCAGCAGCTCGGACAGGAGCGGCTCGCCCACCCCCTGAACGATCAGATCCGCGTGCGGCAGCAATCCCTCCAGCCAAGCCTTGTCCGGACCTGTAACCCAGCGTCCACCGACCACAATCCGTGCACCCCGGTCGGCACGCTTGACTGCCTCACAGAAAAGACGCGACCACTGCAGGGCATAGAAACTTGGGATCGACAGCAGCACCTGGGTATCAGCACTGATCCGTCCCTGCTGGTACAGGCGCTGTACCAGCGCCAAGGGGTGTTCATGCTCGCCATGCACCATCAGCGTATCCAGGCCATTGACTTCACACAGCGTGGCCAAGCCCAGGGCACCGTAGTTCAAGTACAGTTGCCGTCGCGCCAACGGGTGATCGCGTTTTTTTGGCTGCAGCAGGCCGGCAGAAACAAACAGCACAGAGCGCTGGCGGCCCTGTCTGGCAATCAGCCGCGCACCGTCAGCGCCACCGAGAATGGTTTGCTTCATGCTTCGGTGCCGCACCATTCACAGGTGTCATCGAGCACGCAGTCGCTGGCGCCTTCGACTACAAGAATTTGCCGGTTTGGCCCTGACTGCTCGTCCTCGCGAATGCACGCCTCGCACAGTATGACCATCGGATACTGCTCCGATGTCCGATCAGCAAGCATGTCGCCCTGCACCATGCACCTTTTCATCGCGTCTCTCCCCGATTGCCAAAGAGGGCCTAACCCCCTGATTCCGGCCTATTCAGGTGGATACGGGCAGGTCGTGTCAAAAACCATGCGTTTAATCCAAGCCGAAAAAAAGGCCTGATTCCGACAGCCTGGCGTGTGCTGCTAGCGAGGAAAAAACCGGTAAACTGGCCGCCTCTCCCGCGCCCAAGGCCTGCCTGTCGATGATCCGCCTGCCCAAACTGCTGCTGCCCCTGCTCCTGCTCGGCGCCCTCGCCGCTTGCGACCAGAAACCGACTCGTGAAGCGCAGATCCTTGCCAAGCTGCCACTGCAGGAGGCCTATGAGCACAACATCGGGCGCATGGCCGCGTTGCTCGCCATGACCCATCCGCAGGTGCCGCAAGAGCAGATCAAGGTCGTGCTGCGCAAACACCTGACCGTCGAAGACCAACGCAACGACCTGTTCAAGCTGTACAGCGAAAAGAACTTCAGCGATGCCGAGTTCGACACCATCGTCCAGGCCACCCAGGATCCAGCCAAGGCCAAGGCACTGGGGGAAACTGCCGAGGGCAAGCGGCTGAGCGAGAAGCTCACCGGGCTGATGCGCGAAAGTGCCCGGGATGAAAAGGTCCAAGCGCTGGCGCAGGAGCGCATGCAGCAAGTGGAAGATGAATTGAACCAGAGCCAGTGACTTCGGAGCTCTCTGGAAACCGCTGCTCACGCGCCCCATCAGTTTTTTCTTGTTTCACCGTCCACGTAGCTGCGATGGCGCAGAGCGAGTAAGGTTATTGCTCGCTCTGCCTGTCAGTGAGGTCAGGATTGCCACACGCCAAAAAAGGACTGCGCCTGGATCTGCGCACACTCATCCTCGTGCTCTCGGCGCTTACCGCCGTGCTCATGTTGCTGACCAGTTACTTCGCCAGCTACAGGGTGCAGCGCCAGCTGTTGATCGACCACTCACTGGAGTCCAACCGGGTGTATGCCGCAAAGCTTGCGGCGATTACCGACACCTTCCTGGGCAATGGCCTACAACAGCTGAGTTTCAGCGCCGGGGTTCAAGCGTTGCAACTGAACCACCAGGCAGCGCTGCTGGAAGAAACCGAACGTTTGCTGCGCCAAAGCAGCGCCTTCAACTCAACGTTCGTCATCGATGCCCAAGGCGTGCTGCGCGCGGTTTCGCCCGCCTCACTGCGCCACTTGCTCGGCTCCAAGGTTCATTCTCCAGGCTCGCAAGAGGCATTGCGTGAACGCCGGGCGCTGGTCTCCACGCCGTTCCTGTCATCCGCCAACAATCTGGTGGTGGCGCTGTCGCAGCCGATGTTCGACAGCCAGGGCAATTACCTGGGCTATGTCGGCGGCAGCCTGTACCTGCGCGAGCACAACATTCTCAATAGCTTGCTCGGCCGGCACTATTACCAGGACGGCTCCTACCTGTATGTCGTCGACCGCAACCGGCGCCTGCTCTATCACCCTGATGCGCAGCGGGTGGGCACGGTAGTCAACGGCAATGAACTGATCGATCAGCTCGCCACCCTCAAGGACGGTACCCGTCAGCTGACTAACAGCGTCGGCGTGCAGATGCTGGCCGGTTTTGCCACAGTGCCCAGCACTGGTTGGGGCGTGGTGGCGCAACAGCCGTTGGCGCAAACCATAGCGCCGCTGCGCCAGCTGATCCTCAATGTGATCTTTATCTCTGTCCCGCTGGCGCTGGTCGGCAGCCTGTTGCTGTGGTGGCTGGCGCTGACCATCACCCGCCCGCTGTGGCAGTTGGCCGCCGGCGCGCGGGCACTGGACCGCGCCGAAACCGCAGAGCGGCTGCACCGGGTCAAGGCTTGGTACTTCGAAGCTGCCGAGCTCAAGCGCGCCTTATTGTTTGGCCTCAATCTGCTCCAAGAGCGCATCGGCCGACTCAACCGCGACGTCCAAACCGACCCGCTGACCGGGCTGGGCAACCGCCGCAGCCTGGAGTTCAGCTTGTCGCTGCTGGAGGCTGAGGGGCGTGATTTCTCGGTCATCGTGATGGATGTCGACCACTTCAAACGGATCAACGATGGTTTTGGCCACGATGTTGGCGATCAGGTGCTGCGCCGCTTGGCCGAGCTGATGCGCCGCTGCTGCCGCGAAGGTGATGTGCTGTGCCGCACAGGCGGTGAAGAGTTCCTGATACTGCTGCCCGGCGCGCCGCTGGAAATCGCCAGTACCGTCGCCCAGCGGTTGCGAATCTGCGTACAAGACAGCGCAATTGCACCCGTTGGCGGGGTGACCGTTTCGCTGGGTGTGGCGCAGTGGCAGGCCAGTGGCGCTGAGCAACCTGCAACTACCCTAAGCAAGGCCGATCGAGCGCTTTACGCAGCCAAACGTGCTGGGCGAAATCAGGTGAGCGTAAGTCAAGCTGGCGACTGACCACGGCGCAGCACAATGTAACAAGGCTTGTCTTAATACTGTCATGTTTCCTTCATAGGATTGTCCCTGATCTGACATTTTCAGCGCGCCGCCCGAGCGGCGCATCTCAGGGATGAACTGCACCATGCGTCGTGTCGTATTCAATCAGAAAGGTGGCGTCGGCAAGTCCAGCATCGCCTGCAACCTGGCTGCGGCCAGCGCTGGCGAAGGTTACCGGACGTTGCTGGTCGATCTCGACCCCCAGGCCAATGCCACCTACTACCTGACCGGGCTGGCCAACGACGACATTCCAGCCGGCATCGCCGACTTCTTCCGCCAAACCTTGTGCGCCACGCCAGAAGGCAAGAAGAACCGCGTCGCGATCACCGAAACGCGCTACGCCAACCTGCACCTGATCACCGCCAGCCCTGACCTTGCCGAGCTACAGAGCAAGCTTGAGAGCAAGTACAAGATCAACAAGCTGCGCAAGTTGCTGGTGGCGCTGTCAGAGGACTACGAGCGGATCTACATCGACACCCCGCCTGCGCTTAACTTCTACACCTTCAGCGCCATGCTGGCGGCCGAGCGGCTACTGATCCCGTTCGACTGCGACAGCTTCTCGCGCCAGGCGCTGCTCAGCGTCATGGCCGAGGTTGAGGAGCTGCGCCAGGACCACAACGCCGCGTTGCACGTCGAAGGGATCGTGGTCAACCAGTTCGCCGCACGCACGGCGTTGCACCAGACGCTGGTCGACCAGCTGCGCGCTGAAGGCCTGCCGGTGCTGCCGGTGTACTTGAGCACTACGATCAAGATGCGTGAGTCGCACCAGGCCTCAGTGCCATTGGTGCACCTGGCGCCGGGGCACAAGTTGTCGCGCGAGTTCGTCGATTTGCTGGATGTGCTGGAGCGGGCCGCCTGATGGATTGATCCGCGCTTGTCCCGCGATTGGGCCAGCGCAGGCAGCGCAGCAACTGCGACAATCGACCACATCCATTGCAGCGCCCATAGAATCCACCCAAGTGGTAGATTCCTCGCCATGAAAACCACCCGCCAGACGCGTTCGCTGACTGCCTGGGCGCTGTATGCCAGCGTTCTGTTCAGCCTATTGCTGTGTGGCCTGCACCACGGCCAGATGAGCGGATTGCGCCTGGCTGGGCTGGAAGGTGGATTCTGCTCGATCACAAGCGAACATGGCCCGGCCATCGACCTGGATCACGCCGGCGGCGATCAGCACATGGCCCAGCTCGACTGCCCGGTGTGCTCCTCGTTCGCCCTCGCCGTGCCGCTGACCAGCAGCGGCTGGTCGTTCAGCCGAGTGCAGGGCAATGCCCCTTCACCCATCGTCGTGCGCAGCTGGGCACAACCGCCACCGCGCTACCTACGCCCTGCCATCAACCCCCGCGCCTCCCCCGCCGTGTTCCCCGCAGCTGCAACCTTCGTCTGACCCCGTTCGGGTACGCTTGCCCGTGCGCGTGCGGTCAGCCATGACCTTTGCGTGGAACCTACAACAACATGATCCGTAATACCTCCCTGGTGCTTCTGGCAAGCACCTGCACCGTCGCCTGGGCGGACCACTCGCCCGTTGAACTCAGCGCCACCACCATCGATGCCGAGCGCGCCGCGCCTTCCGGGGTGCAACTGGACGAGCCGATCCGCACCGGTTCCAAGCTGGGCCTGACCGCCCGGCAAACGCCGGCCTCGGTGAGTGTCTCGGACCGGCGCGTGATCGAAGAGCGTGGTGCCAAGGACACCCAGGACGTGATCAACACCATGACCGGCGTGAACGCCTCGGCCAACCCCGGTTACGGCGGTTTCGTCGCCTACCGCGGCTTTACCCAGAACCAGGTCACTCAGCTCTACAACGGCATCAACCTGGGCTACAGCAGCGCCACCCGGCCGGTGGACGCCTGGGTGATCGACCGGGTCGAGCTGATCGGCGGGCCGTCATCGTTCCTGCATGGCGCAGGCGCCGTGGGCGGCTCGATCAACTACATCACCAAGCTGGCCAGCCGCGATGAGCAGATCATCGATGGGCGGATTCGCTATGGCAGCTTCGATGAGGCGGAAGTCGCTTTTGGCATCAATCAGGCGCTGGCCAGCAACCCGGCAGACGCCCATCACTTCCTGCGCCTGGATTTCAGCCGTGGCCACAGCAACGGCTACATCGACCGCAATGAGCGCGACACCGACAGCCTGGCGATCTCCCTGCTCAGCGACCTGACCCCTAACCTGACCCACACCCTCGCCTTCGAGTACCAGCAGGACAAGGAACGCAGCCCCTACTGGGGCACGCCGATTCTGCCAGGTCGCAGCACCATGAAGATCGACAACAGCCGCCGCTTCGAGAACTACAACGTCGCCGACGGGCGCTATGAGCAGCGTGTGCGCTGGCTGCGTTCGATCCTCGACTATCAGATCAGCGACAGCACCAGCGTGCAGAACACCCTTTATCACTACGACGCCCAACGCGACTACCGCAACCTCGAGCGCTACAGCTACAACGCAGACGGCAACGTACTGCGCTCAAGCCCTTATCTACAGCGCCACGAGCAAACCGTGCTAGGCGATCGTATCGAACTGCGGCACGACAACAGCCTGTTCGGCCTGGCCAGCCAATGGGCAGTTGGTCTGGACTACTCACGCATGCGCCAGGACCTCTACCCAACCTCCGGCAGCTGGAGTGATGTGGTCGACCCGGACCACTTCGACCCCGGCAGCTTCGAGGATATTCCTGGGGTCAACGCCGGCTTGGCCAAACAGCGTCACCACCAGGTCACCAACCGCGCCCTGTTCGCCGAGAACCGTCTGCAACTGACCGATCGCCTGGCCCTGCTGACTGGCCTGCGTTACGACTACCTGGATATGCAGGTAACCAACTATGGCGCCGTCACGCCAACCAGCCCGGCCTACTTCGAACGCCGCTGGGAGCCACTGAGCGGGCGCATTGGCCTGACCTACGAACTGACCCCAAGCGCCAGCGTCTACGTGCAGTACAGCACCGCCGCCGACCTGCCGGCCGGTTCACTGGCCGGGGCGACCTATTCCAACGTCGGTCTGTTCGACCTGTCCAAAGGCGAGCAATGGGAAGCGGGCAGCAAGTTCGACTTCCTCGACGGGCGCGGCGCGGCAACCGTGGCGCTGTACCAGATCGTGCGCAAGGACTTTGCCGTGCGCGACTCGAGCAATCCCAACCTGACCGTGCAAGCTGGCCAACAGACCTCGCGTGGCATCGAGTTGTCCGGCCGCTTGCAAGTTACGCCCAAGCTGCTCGCCGAGGCCAACTATGCCTATGTCGATGCGCAGTACGATGAGTTCAACGAAGCGGTCAACCGCGTGTCGGTCTCGCGCAAAGGCAACGCGCCAGTAAACGTGCCGGCCAACGTTGCCAACCTGTGGCTGACCTACAGCTTCAGTCCGGCGTGGTCGGCCGGGGTGGATGGCCGCTATGTCGACTCGGTGTATGCCGATAACGCCAACACCCTCAAGGCGCCGGCCTACACCTTGTTCGGCGCGTTTGCCCGCTACCGCCTGGATGAGCACACGGCGATCACTGCGCGGGTGCGCAACCTGACCGATGAGGTGTATGCCAAGCAGGCCTATGGCTTGCAGTACTACATGGGTGCGCCGCGCACATTCGAGGTGGCGATGGATATGCGTTTCTGAGTGCTGGTTGTTGGTAGGGTTTCATCTGCCCTCATCGCGGGACCAGCTGTTATGGGGCTGCTGTGCAGCCCTTCGCGGCGGTTCGGCGCCCCGACAAGACCGCTCCCACAGGTACCGCGCTGGCTTGGAGGTCAACGGGGTGCCTGTAGGAGCCGGCTTGCCCGCGAAGAGGCCCGTGTTGCCACCACCACACCTGCTGCCCGTCATCCGCGCTGGGCTGCAACCAGCAACATCATTGGCCGCTCCAGCTCTTCGGCCAGCGCCGGCATGGCCAGGACCTGTTCACTGCTGGGGGCGAATTCCTCTATCCGGCTGATCTGGAACCCCGTTTCGATCAGGGCATTGAGGGTACTGGCCAGGGTCCTGTGGTACTTCAGCACGCCTTTGGCGAACCAGTCGGTACGCCGCTCGCCCTCTTGCGCGTAGCCATTGACCGGCCAGGTCTTGCGCCCGTCTTGGTCAAGGCTGAAATGCGCATGCGCGGCAGCCATGTAGATCGGGTGGTCACAGGTAAACACCAGGTGCCCATCCGGGGTGAGGGACTGGTAGAGGGTGCGCAGCAAGCGGGCGAAGTCCTCGATGTAGTGGAAGGTCAGCGCGCTGTAGGCCAGCTCGAATGCGGCAGGCGGCAATTGCAGCGTTTCCAGATCGGCAATGCGGTACTCGATAGCCCTGTCCTGGGTGTCACGACGGGCTCGCTCGATCATATTGTTTGAAATGTCCAAGCCCAGCACCGAAGCCGCACCATGCTCACGCAACCAGCGCGAGGCCCAGCCAAAGCCGCAACCCAGGTCGACCACCCGCTTGCCGCCAAGCTCAGGCAGCAAAGCGCGGATCGCCGGCCACTCAGGTGCACCGTCCAGGCCGAGCACCTGACGCGGCAATTGACTGTAACCTGCGAAGAAATCGGCGTTATCGTAGATGTTCTGCGCCATGAACCTGCTCCGTGCTGGTGGAAGGCAAACTCTAGCGCATTTTCGCCACGGCTCGGTCTAGCACGCTCTGCTGCCTGGTGCGCGACCGCTAGCCAGCCTCGGCCACCGCACCAATGAAGTTGGCCAACTCCGGCGTCTGCGGCGCGGCGAACACCTCGCGTGGATTGCCCATTTCATGCACCTTGCCCTGGTGCATGAACACCAGTTTGTCCCCCACCTCGCGGGCAAAGCGCATCTCATGGGTGACCATGATCAAGGTCATGCCCTCCTTGGCCAGCTGACGCACTACGCCGAGCACTTCGTTGACCAATTCTGGGTCGAGCGCCGAGGTGATCTCGTCGCACAGCAGCACTTTGGGCGACATCGCCAAGGCGCGGGCGATCGCCACGCGCTGCTGCTGGCCACCCGACAAACGATCCGGGTAGGCATCGAACTTCTCCCCCAGACCGACCCGTTCGAGCATCTGTCGAGCCAGTTGCCGGGCCTCGGCCTTGCTGGTCTTTTTCACCACTTGCGGCGCCAGCATGACGTTTTCGCCCACAGTCAGATGCGGGAACAGGTTGAACTGCTGGAACACCATACCGACCTTCTGGCGCAACGAGCGCAGGTCGGCGCGGGCGGCATCGAGGTATTCGCCATCAACCTCGATCACCCCATCGCTGATCGACTCCAGGCCATTGAGGGTGCGCAGGAAGGTGCTCTTGCCAGAGCCGCTGCGGCCGATGATGGCAACCACCTCGCCTTCCTCGATGCTCAGGTCGACGCCCTTGAGCACATGGTTGTCGCCGTAGTACTTGTGCAGCGCGGACACTCTAAGCAGGGGCATGCAGCCTCCTTTCCAGATAACGGGCGCTCAGCGAGAGCGGATAACACAGGATGAAGTAACCCAAGGCCACCAGGCCGTAGGTCAGGAACGGTTCGAAGGTGGCGTTGGCCAGCATGCCGCCGGTCTTGGTCAGCTCGGTGAAGCCGATGATCGAGGTCACCGCCGTGCCCTTGACCACCTGCACCGAGAAACCCACCGTCGGCGCAATGGCAATGCGCAAGGCCTGCGGCAGGATCACATGGCGCAATTGTTCAAGCCGGTTTAACGCCAGGCTGCCCGAGGCCTCCCACTGCCCACGCGGGATCGATTCGACGCAGCCGCGCCAGATCTCGGCAAGAAACGCACTGGTGAACAAGGTCAGGGCAATCGCTGCGGCCATCCAGGCTGAAACGTCGATACCGAACAGGGCGATGCCAAAGAACACCATGAACAGCTGCATCAGCAGTGGCGTGCCCTGGAACAATTCGATATAGCCCCTGGCCAGACCGCGCAAGAAGCCGTTATCGGAGATCCGCGCCACCAGCAATAACAGTCCGGCGATCCCGCCGCAGACAAACGCCACCAGCGACAGCAGCACTGTCCACTGCAAGCCGATCAGCAGGTTGCGCACGATGTCCCACAAGGTGAAATCCATTCAGCGTCTCCCCATCAGCAAGCGCTGACCGAGCCAGGCCAGCAATTGGCGCACGACAATCGCCATGACCAGGTACAGCAGCGTGGTCAGCAGGTAAGTCTCGAAGGCGCGAAAGTTGCGCGACTGGATGAAGTTGGCGGCAAACGACAGCTCTTCGGTGGCGATCTGCGAACACACCGCCGAGCCGAGCATGACGATCACGATCTGACTGCTCAGCGCTGGCCAAACCTTGGCCAGCGCGGGCTGCAGCACCACATGGCGGAACGCTTCGAAGCGGCTCATGGCCAGTGCCGCGGCCGCTTCCAGCTGGCCCTTGGGGATTGCCACGATACCTGCGCGGATGATCTCGGTGGAGTAGGCACCCAGGTTGATCACCATCGCCAGCACCGCTGCCTGCCATTCCGTCAGGCGTACGCCCAGCGCCGGCAGGCCGAAGAAAATGAAGAACAATTGCACAATGAACGGCGTGTTGCGGATCAGCTCCACATACATCCCAAACAGTGCATCGAACGGCCGCAGCCGCCAGGCGCGCACCACCGCGCCAAGCACCCCGATGGCCAGCCCGAGCACGGTGCCGACCACGGTCAGTTGCAGGGTGAACAGCGCCCCTTTGAGCAACAGGTCGGCCTGGGCCAAGACCGGGGCGAAATCAAATTGGTAAGCCATCGATCAACCACTCCAGGCGCCGCTCAAAGATCGGCCGGCAGTGGCTGCTTGAGCCATTTCTCGGCATTGCGATTGAGGCTGCCATCGGCCTTGGCCGCATCCAGGGTGGCGTTGACCTTGTCCAACAGCGCCGGCTCTTGCTTGGCCAGGCCGACATACACCGGCGAGTCCTTGAGCTTGACCTTCATTACCGGCACTTTGGCCGGGTTCTTCTCAGCGATCGCCGACATCACCACGCTGCCGCTGGCGATCAGCTCGACCTGGCCGGCCAGGTAAGCGGCAATCGTCGAGTTGTTGTCCTCGAAGCGCTTGATGGTGGCGCCCTTGGGGGCCACGGCGGAGAGCTCCATGTCTTCGATCGAGCCACGGGTGACGCTGATGGTCTTGCCGGCAATGGCCTCGATGCCGTCGATGTTCGCCTCGGCCGGCCCGAACACGGCCAGGTAGAACGGCGCATACGGCCGGGAGAAATCGATCACTGCAGCGCGCTCGGGGTTCTTGCCCAGGCTTGAGATGACCAGGTCGACCTTGCCGGTGGTGAGGAACGGAATACGGTTGGTGCTGTTGACCGGGGTCAGCGCCAGCTTGACGCCCAGTTTGTCAGCCAGCAGCTGCGCGGTGTCGATGTCCAGGCCGCGCGGCTTGAGGTCTGGGCCTACCGAGCCGAATGGCGGAAAGTCTTGCGGCACGGCCACTTTCAGCACGCCACGGGCGGTGATGTCAGCGAGGGCGTCGGCCTGGGCCTGGGTCACAGCCAGGGCACTGGCGCAGAACAGGGAAGCCAGGAACAGGGAGCGGAAGGTGGTCATGCAATAGCCTCGCGTGGGTCCGGGGTGATCAGTCCGGATGAGCAGTGCACGGGGCATGCCAGAATGAAGAAAAACCAGTTGAAACACGCAAAAGCCGCGGCGCGACACGGTCTTACTGGTCTGAACAGTTGCACCGTCATACGCCCTATCGGCGTCAGCGGACGCCCCGCATTCGTGCAACCGGCACAGCCTTTGCGCCAGGCCGGGGCAAGGCTTGCCAGCGCGCCTCAGAGCCCGTAAAAGGATCGGACATCGCCCCTACCGGTCTGAACAGCATGCTCGACACCCTCCCCCGCGCCGTCCCGGAGATCGCCCTGCAGGCGATCCGCAAACTGATCGAGGACGGCGGCTACCTGCCTGGCGACGCCCTGCCCTCGCAGCGCGATCTCTCCGAGCAGCTGGGGGTGAGCCGCGCGTCCTTGCGCGAGGCCTTGTCATCGCTGAGTGCCTTGGGCTTGGTCAGTGTCCAGCCGGGCAAGGGCGTCTTCGTTCAGGAACCTGCACCGCAGACGCCAACTGGCTTTAGCTGGCCCTATGCCGAACAGGTCTCGGCCGCCGATACCTTCCAGTTGCGTTATGCCCTGGAAGGCTTCGCTGCCGGGCAAGCAGCGCTGAACCTGACCGCCGATGACATCGACCGCCTGCAAGACAATGTCGACGCCATGCGCCAGGAGTTACGCGCAGGCAATTTCGAAGCAGCGGCGCGGCTTGATTTCGCCTTTCACCAGGCGCTGCTGCAGGCCAGCGGCAACCGCGCGATGCTGCATGTGATCACCGCCAGCCAGGATATTTTCCTGGAAAGCCAGAAGCTGCCGTTCATACGGCCTGAGCGTGCGATGGAGACCTGGCAGGAGCACAACAAGATCCTGCGCGCCCTGGCGCGACGCTCGCAGGTGGGGGCACAGCGAGCGATGCAGGAGCACATTCGCAATGCTGCGTCGCGCACCGGGGTGGTGTTTTGCGTTTAAGACAGCGGTGAGCCTGTCCCGGCCTCTTCGCGGGCAAGCCCGCTCCCACAGGGGCCGCGTGGACAGGTAGGGCTTTGCTATGCCAAGGCCTATGGCGCATGGCTCATGGCTCATGGCTCATGGCTCTGAATACACAAATGCCTAAGATCACCGCTAACCCTGTGGGAGCGGGCTTGCCCGCGAAGACGCCGGTGCTGTCACCAGAGCAGCAATGGTGGAAATAGATATCTCCACAGGGGCCGCGTAGACAGGTAGAGCTTTGCTATGCCAAGGCCTATGGCTCATGGCTCATGGCTCATGGCTCATGGCTCTGAATACACAAATGCCTAAGATCACCGCTAACCCTGTGGGAGCGGGCTTACCCGCGAAGAGGCCGGTGCTGTCACCAGAGCAGCAATGATGGAAATAGATATCTCCACAGGGGCCGCGTGGACAGGTAGAGCTTTGCTATGCCAAGGCCTATGGCGCATGGCGCTGAATACACACATGCCTAAGATCACCGCTAACCCTGTGGGAGCGGGCTTGCCCGCGAAGACGCCGGTGCTGTCGCCAGAGCAGCAATGATGGAAATAGATATCTCCACAGGGGCCGCGTGGACAGGTAGAGCTTTGCTATGCCAAGGCCTATGGCGCATGGCTCTGAATACACAAATGCCTAAGATCACCGCTAACTCTGTGGGAGCGGGCTTGCCCGCGAAGAGGCCGGTGCTGTCACCAGAGCAGCAATGATGGAAATAGATATCTCCACAGGGGCGGCGTGGACAGGTAGAGCTTTGCTATGCCAAGGCCTATGGCGCATGGCGCTGAATACACAAATGCCTAAGATCACCGCTAACCCTGTCGGAGCGGGCTTGCCCGCGAAGAGGCCGGTGCTGTCACCAGAGCAGCAATGGTGGAAATAGATATCTCAATGTCGCCCACAACCAAGCGCACCGAGCCACCTCTCGGTCTACTGGCAGCCACAATAACGATGACGCGGCGCGACCGCGGCACTCTCATCCAGGCTGCCAATGGAAACCGGAGCGTATCGGTATGTCCACACCCCATGAGGTCTCCCCCGCCACCTTGCGCCGGGTAATCGCCGCATCGGCCGTCGGCAATTTCGTCGAGTGGTTCGACTTCGCCGTCTATGGCTTTCTCGCCACCCTCATCGCCAGCCAGTTCTTCGACAGCTCCGACCCCAGCGCCGGCCTACTCAAGACCTTTGCCGTGTTCGCCGTGGCATTTGCCCTGCGGCCACTAGGCGGCATCGTGTTCGGCGCACTGGGTGACCGACTAGGCCGCAAGCGCGTATTGTCGATGACCATTTTGCTGATGGCCGGCTCCACCACCCTGATCGGCCTGTTACCCACCTACGCCAGCATTGGCCTGGCGGCGCCGATCTTGCTGACCCTGGCGCGCTGCTTGCAAGGCTTCTCAGCGGGCGGTGAATATGCCGGTGCCTGCGCCTACCTGATGGAGCACGCACCCAACGACAAACGCGCCTTCTATGGCAGCTTCGTGCCGGTTTCGACCTTCTCCGCATTTGCTTGCGCCGCCGTGATCGCCTACTCCCTGGAAGCCAGCCTGAGCGCAGCAGCGATGAATGCCTGGGGTTGGCGTGTGCCGTTTCTGGTGGCCGCGCCGCTGGGCCTGGTCGGCCTCTACCTGCGCTGGCGCATGGAAGAAACCCCAGCCTTTCGCGCGGCCATGGCCGAGGGTAAGGAGCACGCCCATTCGCCACTCAAACAGACGCTGCGCAATCATGGCCGGGCCATTCGCAACCTCGGCGCGTTCATCTCGCTGACGGCGCTGTCGTTCTACATGTTCACCACCTACTTCGCCACCTACCTGCAGATGGTTGGCAACCTGACCCGCGCCCAGTCGCTGCTGGTGTCCACCGTCGCGTTGCTGTTCGCCGCTGCCGGATGCCCGCTGGCCGGTGCCTTCTCCGACCGCGTGGGGCGGCGCAAGACCATCGGCTTTACCTGCCTGTGGGTGATGATTGCGGTGTTCCCGGCCTACTGGCTGGCCAGTTCCGGGTCGATGACGGGGGCGTTGCTTGGGGTGATTCTACTGGCCATCGGCGCGCTGATGAGCGGCGTGGTAACCGCCGCACTGCTGTCGGAGAGCTTCCCCACTCGCACCCGCTATACCGCCTCGGCGATCACCTACAACGTGGCCTACACCTTGTTCGGCGGGACCGCACCCCTGGTGGCAACCTGGCTGATCGGCCAGACCGGCAGCAGCCTGGCGCCAGCCTTCTACTTGGTGGTGATTGCCTTGATTGCGTTGCTAGGCGGGTTGGCGTTGCCGGAAACATCACGCATCTCGTTGCATGATGAAGTACCGTGCGCACAGCCCAGCCCTGCGCTGTAGTTGCA
This sequence comes from Pseudomonas sp. BT-42-2, assembly GCF_025847435.2. Lineage (NCBI taxonomy): Bacteria > Pseudomonadati > Pseudomonadota > Gammaproteobacteria > Pseudomonadales > Pseudomonadaceae > Pseudomonas > Pseudomonas sp. BT-42-2. The sequence continues at coordinate 178,415 of NZ_JAOYTM010000007.1, read as the reverse complement.
AAATGCTGTGGCCTCATCGCAGGACACGTAGCAGCGACGTGTCCCGCGATGAGGCCAGATCAAACAGCACAAACAGACAGTCTTACTCTTCGCGTCGATGCACCCACTGATACAGCGCTGGCAACACCAGCAGGGTCAACGCGGTGGACGACAGGATCCCGCCAATCACCACGGTCGCCAGCGGTCGCTGCACCTCGGCACCCGTGCCGGTCGCCAAGGCCATCGGAATGAACCCCAGCGACGCCACCAGCGCAGTCATCAACACTGGCCGCAAGCGGGTCAGCGCGCCTTCTTCGATGGCCACGCGCAGGGGGCGGCCTTCCTCGCGCAGGCTGCGGATGAAGGCTATCATCACCAGGCCATTGAGCACTGCCACCCCAGACAAGGCGATAAAACCGACCCCAGCCGAGATCGACAGCGGGATATCCCTAAGCCACAGCGCCAACACCCCACCGGTCAAGGCAAACGGAATCCCGGTGAACACGATCAGGCCGTCCTTGAGGTTGCTGAACATCATCAGCAGCAGTGCCATCACCAGCAGCAGCGCCACTGGCACCACCACTTGCAACCGCTCGGCAGCCGACTGCAACTGCTCGAACTGCCCGCCCCAGCGGGTCCAGTAGCCGGGCGGAATCTGCACCTTGTCGATCAGGGTCTGCTGGGCTTGCTCGACGAACGAGCCCAGGTCACGCCCACGCACATTGGCGCTGACTACCACCACCCGCTTGCCATCTTCGCGGCTGATCTGGTTCGGTCCCAGTTCCAGGTTCAGGCTCGCCACCTGCGACAGCGCAATGAAGCCAATCTGCCCCGCCGCCGCGCTCGCCGGCACCGGAATAAGCAGGTCCTGCAGGCCATCGACATCGGTGCGCAAGGTTTCCGCTAAGCGCACCACCATGTCGAAACGGCGGTCGCCTTCATACAACGTGCCGGCCGTACGCCCACCCACGGCGATGGCGATGGCGTCCTGCACATCGCCGACGTTCAAGCCATAACGTGCGGCCTTGTCGCGGTCGATAGCGATGGTCAGCACCGGCAAGCCGGTGGTCTGCTCGGTCTTCACTTCCGATGCGCCGGGCACCTGTTGCAGGGTCGCGGCAATCTGCGCGGCGGTACGGTTGAGGGTGTCCATGTCGTCGCCGTAGACCTTCACCGCGACATCGCTGCGCACCCCGGAGATCAGCTCGTTGAAGCGCAGCTGGATGGGCTGGGACAGCTCGTAGTTACTGCCCGGGATACCGGCAGCGGCACGTTGTACCTGGGCGATCAGTTCATCTCGCGGCTTGCCAGGGTCGGCCCACTGCTCACGCGGCTTGAGCATCACATAGGCATCGGAGATGTTCGGCGGCATCGGGTCGGAGGCAATTTCGGCGGTACCGGTACGGGCGAACACGCGCTCAACCTCCGGCACCTGCTGGATGATGGCTTTTTCCAGACGCTGCTGCATCTGCACTGACTCGCTCAAGCTGGTCCCCGGCACGCGCAGGGCTTGCAGGGCGAAGTCGCCCTCGCTAAGGCTGGGGATGAACTCGCTGCCCATGCGGCCAGCCATCACCCCCGACAGCAGCACCAAGGTCGCAGCGCCAGCAAACGCCAGGTTGCGATGGCCCAGTACCCAACTCAGCACCGGGGCATAGCGCAAGCGCGCAGTGCGCATCAGCACGCCCTCTTCTTCCTTGACCTTGCCGGTGACGAACAGCGCGATGGCCGCCGGCACGAAGGTCACCGAGAGGATCATCGCCCCGAGCAGCGCCAATACCACGGTGAACGCCATGGGGTGGAACATCTTGCCCTCGACCCCGGTCAGGGCAAAGATCGGCAGGTACACCACCATGATGATCAACTGGCCGAAGATCAGCGGCCGACGCGCCTCGCGGGCGGCGGCGAACACTTCATGGAAGCGCTCGCTGCGGCTCAGCATGCGGCCATGGCGCTGCTGGGCATGGGCCAGGCGGCGAATGGCGTTCTCGACGATCACCACGGCGCCATCGACGATGATGCCGAAGTCCAGCGCGCCCAGGCTCATCAGGTTGGCACTGACCTTGTTGCTGAACATGCCAGTGAAGGTGAACAGCATCGACAGCGGGATGACCATGGCGGTGATCAGCGCGGCGCGGATGTTGCCCAGGAACAGGAACAGCACGGCGATCACCAGGATCGCGCCTTCGACCAGGTTTTTCTTGACCGTGGCGATAGCCTTCTCGACCAGGTTGGTGCGATCGTAAACCGTCACTGCGACCACGCCCTTGGGCAGGCTGCGGTTGATTTCTACCAGCTTGGCTGCCACGGCCTGGGACACCGCCCGGCTGTTTTCGCCGATCAGCATGAACACCGTGCCCAGCACCACTTCGCGGCCATTCTCGGTAGCCGCGCCTGAGCGCAGCTCCTGGCCCAAGCCAACTTCGGCGACGTGGCTGACGCGGATGGGCGCGCCATCGGCGCTGGAGATCACCACATTGGCGATGTCCTCGGCCGAGGCCACTTGCCCCGGCGCACGAATCAGCAGTTGCTCACCGTTGCGCTCGATGTAGCCTGCACCGACGTTGGCATTGTTGCGCTCCAGGGCACCGATCAGGTCATTGAGGGTCAGCTTGTAGGTGGCCAGGCGCTTGAGGTCCGGGGCAATCAGGTACTGCTTGGCATGCCCACCAATACTGTTGACTTCGGCCACCCCTGGCACGTTGCGCAATTGCGGCTTGATGATCCAATCCTGGATCACCCGCAGGTCGGTGGCGCTGTAAGGCGTACCGTCGTCCTTGAGCGCGCCCTCCTGAACCTCGACCGTCCACAGGAAGATCTCGCCTAAGCCGGTGGAGATTGGGCCCATGGCTGCCTCGATGCCCTCGGGCAACTGTGCGCGAGCCACTTGCAGGCGCTCGTTGACCAATTGCCGGGCGAAGAAGATATCGGTGTTGTCAGCGAAGATCACCGTCACCTGCGACAGGCCCGAGCGCGACAGCGAACGGGTCTGCTTGAGCCCCGGCAAGCCGGCCATGGCCGTCTCGATGGCAAAGGTGATGCGCTGCTCGGTTTCCAGCGGCGAATAACCGGGGGCAGCGGTATTGATCTGCACCTGGACGTTGGTGATATCGGGTACAGCGTCGATCGGCAGCTTCTGGTAGCTGTGGATGCCTACCGCCGCCATCAGCAGCACGGCGAGCATCACCACCAAGCGCTGCTCGATGGCGAATTGGATGATGCGTTCAAACATGCTGGCGTCCCCGAATCAATGGCTGTGCTCGGCCGAACCCTTGCCGAGTTCGGACTTCAGAACGAAGCTGCCAGCGGCGGCCACTTGGGTCCCTGCGCTCAGCCCCTCGGTGATTTCCACCTGGCCGGCGTCGCGTCGGCCGGTCTTCACCGGGCGGGCCTCGAAGCCTTCTTCAGTGCGGGCAAACACCACGGTCTGCGCCTCCCAGGTTTGCAAGGCGCTGTCCGGAACCACCACGGCTGCGTCGAAGCGCTCGACGTTGACCGCGATGTTGACGAACAACCCTGGGCGCCAGGCGCCATTGGGGTTGGCCAGGGTGGCGCGGACAGTGGCGGCGCGGTTCTGCTCGCCGAGCAGGCTGCCCACGTAATTGACCGTGCCTTCGACCTGGGCGCCCAGGTCAGGCGCGCTGACCGTGACCGTGCGGCCGCTGACGACCTTGTCCAGATCACGCGGCGCCACGGCAAAGGTGGCCCAGACGCGGCTCAGGTCGGACAGGGTGAAAGCATTGCTGGTCTCGTCGACCACCTCACCCATGGTCAGGTGCTTTTCCACCACCATCGCATCGAAGGGTGCGCGCAGTTCATACCGATTACCGGCGCCGGCCGGAGCCACTGCGGCGACTTTCTGCCGGGCATTGGCCAGGGCAATCTGCGCCTCTTGCAGCGCTTGACGCGCTTGCAGGTAGTCCTGCTCGGCACTGATGCGTTCCTGCCACAGCTGCTGCTCACGCTTGAAGGTCAGCTGCGCCAGCTCCAGTCGGCGTTGTGCGGCTTGCTGTTCGCTACGCAGTTCGGAAATCTGCTGGCTGGCGATCACCGCCAAGACCTGGCCACGCTTGACTGCCTGGCCCAGATTGGCATGCACCGACTCCACCACCCCCGCCACCCTGGGTACCACGTGGGCAGTACGATCTTCATCGAAGCGAATCTCTCCGGGGAAGCTGATCGCCGTGCCCAGCGCGCGTGGGCCGGCGTCAACCAATTGCACGCCGGCTGCGCTGATCTGCGCCGCGCTGAGGTGCAACGTGCCCTCCTGCTCATGCCCTTCGCCGCCTTCCTCGCCGTGGGCATGGCCCGCCTCTTCCTCGTGGCCATGGCCCTGTTCGCCATGCTCATCGTGGCCAGCCTGGCTGCTGGCTGCCGGGCTGAGGTTACCGGTCCAGGCCAGGCCGCCGATGCCGAGCACAGCGACGGTGGCGACCAGGATGGCGATCTTGCGTGTATTGTCCATTGTCACTCCCAAGGCATTGATTCAATCGTTCAGGGCTGTGCCGATCGGCCAAGCGCATCGAGGTCGCCATAGATGCGCTCGACCTGGGCCCGCGCATCGGTGGCCGCCGCCAGCGCATCCAGGTACAAGCCGCGCGCTTCGATCAGCGTGCGCTGGGCATCGAGCACATCGAGGAAGGCGAACTTGCCCATCTCAAAGCCCCGGGTCGCGGTGTCTACCGCTTGTTGGGCCGAGGGCAGGATGGTGCGGTCGTAGGCCTGCACCTCATGCATGGCGATGGCCCACTGGCTCAGCGCGTTACGCGTATCGCTACGCAGGCGCAGCTCGGTGGCGTTGCGTAGGTCGCGGGCTTGGTCGGCACGGCGTGCCGCGGCGAGGACATTGCCTTGGTTGCGGTCGAACAATGGCAGCGGCATCGACAGCCCCACCACGTTGACCCGCTCGCGGTCCTCGCGGCTGTACTGGCTGCCGACGCTGACGGTGAGGTTGGGAATGCGCTGGGCCTTTTCCGAGCCGAGCGCGGCATCACCGCGACTGATTTGGGCCTGGGCCTGGCGCCATTCGGCGGTTTGCTCGAGTGTTGCGAGCAAGGCTTCGGCCTGGGGTGCGGGCCCCGGCGATAGGCTCGCGGCATCGAGCTCATCGAAGTTGGCCAGCGGGCTGCCGATCAACCGCGCCAGCGACTGGTAGGCCACCCGCTGCTCGGACTCGGCGCGGCGTACCTGGGCCTGCGCCTGGGCGAGCTGAACCTGTGCGCGGGTGGCTTCGACCGGCGATGACTGGCCCGCCTTGACGCGCCCCTCGACTACCCGCAGGCCACGCTCGGTCAGGCGCTGCGATTGCTGCGCCAACTCCAGCGCTGTCTGCGCCCGCAGGGCCGCATGAAACGCCTGCACCACATCGGCGCGCAAGCCGTTGCGCTGGCGTTCGAGCTCCAGTTGGGCAAGGTTTTGCCCGGCGCTGGCGACATCGATGCGCGCGCCGCGCTTGCCGCCCAATTCCAGGGGCTGGCTGAGGGTGACGGTGGTGGTGCTGGTGTCGCGACGGGTGTCCTCGACTTCCCAGGACAGTTCCGGGTTGGGCAGCAAGCCGGCCTGGCGGCGCTCACCCTCGGCGATGCCGATCTCGCGCCCAGCGGCAGCTAAATCCGGGTTCTGCGCGAAGGCAGCATCGAGCGCCTGCGACAGGCTCAGGCTCTGCGCCTGTACCGCCGTGGCGGCGAAGCCGCTCAGCAGCAGGCAGAGCAAAAGGCGCTTGTGGGGGGTGGCACGGATCCACGGCACGGTACAGGTCCTCGTCGGCAAGCAGTGGCGAGGGACTGTAGGGAGGCGCGGTTATCGGCGCGGTGGCGGCAACATTACAATTTTGTAATGCAGTGTTTTATCCGGGTGTTGGCGTCATCGACGCAGCGCAGCTGACAACGAACGATCCATAGCGCTGCGCAAGTGGACCTGCCGGGACGCCGATGCGCCGTGAAGGACCGCAAAGCGGCCCAACACTGACAATTCAGGCAGCAGTATTACTCCACCGCCTCAAACGGCAGTCCCACATAGTTCTCGGCAATGTTTACCAACCCCGCCGGCGAGTTGAGGAAGTACTCGCGGTCCGCCTCCTGCATCTTGCGATCCCAATCATCCTTGTGCTCGCCAAAATCATGCAGCAGTTGGGTCATGAACCAGCTGAAGCGCTCGCCCTTCCATACCCGCCGTAACGCCAGCGGCGAGTATTGTTCCAGCAGATCGGTACGCCCCTCGCGGTACACCTTGAGCAGAATCCGGTACATGTAATTGACGTCCGAGGCGGCCAGGTTGAGGCCTTTGGCGCCAGTCGGCGGGACGATGTGCGCGGCATCGCCGACCAGGAACAAGTGCCCATACTGCATGGGCTCAACCACCAGACTGCGCAGCGGCGCGATGCTTTTTTCCAGGGCAGGGCCAGTGACTAGCCGATCTGCAACATCCTGCGGCAGGCGCGCCTTGAGCTCGTTCCAGAAGCGCTGATCGCTCCACGCTTCGACACGCTCATCCAGCGGCACCTGCAGGTAATAGCGGCTGCGGGTTGCCGAGCGTTGGCTGCACAAGGCGAACCCCCGTTCGTGGTGGGCGTAGATCAGTTCATGATTGACCGGCGGGGTATCCGACAACAGCCCCAGCCAGCCGAACGGATAGACCCGCTCGTACTGTTTGATGACCTCCTGCGGAATGCTCTGGCGCGAGACGCCGTGAAAGCCGTCGCACCCGGCAATGTAGTCGCAGTCGATGCGCTGCACCTGGCCGTCCTTCTCGAAGGTCAGGTAAGGCTTTTCGCCCTTGAGCTCATGGGGTTGTACATTGTTGGCGCAATAGATGATCGGCGCGCCGCAGTCTTGCCGCGCTTGCATCAGGTCACGGGTGACTTCGGTCTGGCCATAGACCATGACCGTCTTGCCGCCGGTCAGCGCCTTGAGGTCCAGGCGCTGGCGGCGACCGCCCACCAGTAGTTCGACGCCATCGTGCACCAGCCCCTCGCGCTCCATGCGCTCGGCGACACCGGCCTCGCGCAGCAAGTCGACGGTGCCCTGTTCCAGTACGCCTGCGCGAATCCGCCCGAGCACGTATTGCGGAGTCTGGCGCTCGACGATCAGGGTGTCGATGCCAGCGTTGTGCAGCAACTGACCGAGCAGCAAGCCAGACGGACCTGCGCCGATGATTGCAACCTGAGTTTTCATTGTTTTTATCTCATGATAAAGATGCCGAACCGCTAGTGGCAGGGATCGCGCATCTGCTGTTAGGGTGTGCCCCTGCATTTTTACTCGCTAGAAACGGGTAAAAAGTGTGATATCCAGTGAATAACCTGCACTTTTACAAAATTCGTTCGATTACCGGACAGGCATTTCGATGAAATCCAGCCTTGGCGGCGTGCCGCTGTTTCAGCTCTATGGCGAAAACCAGGCCTGGCCCGGCACGGACCTGTTGCACTGCGAGTCGATTCCCGCGCGTAGCCGCCTGCACCATTGGGAAATCAAGCCGCACCGGCATGCCGACCTGTTTCAGTTGCTGTATGTCCAGCGCGGTCAGGCGCAGGTCGAGATCGAAGGCCAGCGCCGCCAGATCAGCGAGGCGGCGCTGCAAGTGGTACCGCCACTGACCGTGCATGGCTTTCGCTTCAGTGCCGATATCCAAGGGCACGTGCTGACCTTTGGCCCGGCCCTGGTGGCAGATGTGGAACTGCGCCTGGGGGCGCCACTGGCCGTACTGACCGCGGCCGGGTGCTACCCGCTGGGCAGGGACCGTCATCACGTGCACGCGCTGATCTCCACGCTGCAACAGGAGTACCAGGGCACTGCGCCGGCCCGCGGGGCGATGTTGCAGGCGCTGGTCACCGCGCTGATGGTGTGGATCAGCCGCCGCCAGCAACTGGGCCAGGTACCACGCAATCGTGACGAGCGTGACCAGCAGTTGCTCGGCCGGTATCTGCGCCTGGTCGAAGCGCATTATCGCGAGCATTTGTCGGTGGAGACGTTTGCCACGCGCATGGGCATTACCAGCCTGCAGCTCAATCAGCTGTGTCGCGAGCTTACTGGCCAGAGCGCCTTGCAAGTGATTCATCAACGCCTGCTGCTCGAGGCGCGGCGCAGTCTGGTGTACACGCGCATGAGCATTGGCCAGCTGTCGGACAGCCTGGGGTTCAGTGATCCAACCTACTTTGCGCGGTTCTTCAAGCGCTTGAGCGGCGAAACGCCTAATGGCTACAGACGCTCGTTGCAGGGCCACTGAATGGGTGATGGCTTGACGTAAACGTCAACCTGCCTTTAGCTTACCGCTATTCCTCTTCCGAGCCCGAGCATGAGCAGCCAGACCTACAGCATCTCCGACCTGTCCCGCGAGCTGGACATCACCACCCGCGCCATCCGCTTCTACGAGGAGCAGGGTCTGCTCAGCCCCGAGCGTCGTGGCCTCGAGCGCATCTACACGGCGCGCGATAAGGTCACCCTCAAGCTCATCCTGCGCGGCAAGCGCATCGGCTTCTCCCTGGCCGAGTGTCGCGAACTGATCGAGCTGTACGACCCCAGCGGCGGCAACTTCAAACAGCTCAACAGCATGCTCGCCAAAATCGCCGAACGGCGCGCCCAGCTTGAGCAGCAGATGCTCGACATCCAGCAGATGCACCTTGAGCTGGACACCGCTCAAGAGCGCTGCGAACAGGCCCTGGCCGCCACCCTCAATAACCCGCACAACGCCAACCGTTGATCCGCCACAGGAACCTTGCCATGTCATTGCCCAAGTACGTCCGCCTGGTCGAAGTCGGCCCGCGTGACGGCCTGCAAAACGAAGCCCAGCCGATCAGCGTCGCCGACAAGGTACGCCTGGTCGATGACTTGACCGAGGCTGGCCTTCGCTACATTGAAGTGGGCAGTTTCGTCTCGCCCAAATGGGTGCCGCAAATGGCAGGTTCGGCCGAGGTGTTCGCCGCCATCCGCCAGCATCCAGGTGTCACCTACGCGGCCCTGGCGCCGAACTTGCGCGGTTTTGAAGATGCGCTGGCGGCTGGCGTGAAAGAGGTAGCGGTGTTTGCCGCCGCTTCCGAGGCGTTCTCTCAACGCAACATCAACTGCTCGATCAGCGCAAGCCTGCAGCGTTTCGAACCGATCATGGAGGCAGCGCGCAGCCACGGCGTGCGCGTGCGCGGCTATGTTTCCTGCGTACTTGGCTGCCCTTATGAAGGCAAGGTCAGCGCCGAACAGGTCGCTCCGGTGGCCAAGGCACTGCACGACATGGGCTGCTATGAGGTGTCGCTGGGTGACACCATCGGTACCGGCACCGCCGGTGACACTCGGCGTCTGTTCGAAGTGGTCGCCGCCCAGGTGCCGCGTGAGCAACTGGCCGGACACTTCCATGACACCTACGGCCAAGCCCTGGCCAACGTCTACGCCAGCCTGCTCGAAGGCATCGGGGTGTTCGACAGCTCCGTGGCCGGCCTTGGCGGCTGCCCTTATGCCAAGGGCGCGACCGGCAACATCGCCACTGAAGACGTGTTGTACCTGTTGCAGGGCCTGGGCATCGAAACCGGTATCGACCTGGACAAGCTGATCGCCGCCGGTCAACGCATCAGCCAGGTGCTGGGCCGTGCCAACGGCTCGCGGGTGGCCCGGGCACGCAGCGCACAATGAGTCACACTAATGTCATCAATGTGTGGGCCTGGTGTTACCGCCCCCACACTTGCCAGCAATAAATCGGGTAACAGGGAAACATTTCGACAGATTTTCCCGAGCGCCGCTCATCTCGAAAAACATCAAATCATTGATTTTAAAGGGTTTTACAAAGTTGGCACGGCACCTGCTTTATCTCTGGCATAACAAGAACAAAAATGTGACACCCAATAAAAACAACAGGTAACGGCTCTGACATAACAAGAACAACACGGCAGAGGCGTAGCAAGCAGATTTTTTTGGAGTAGACGTGCCTTCCAGGGGGTTGCCCCGCGGCCTGACACAGAACAATAAAACTACCTTCAGGTAGCAACGGTCAGGATCGGATCAGTCATGATGAAAGCAGGTCAGCGCTCAAAAAAATACGTTTGCTCTTGACCCCGGATGGGGGTCGGCTCGCAACACCAAGACAGGCTTACAAAAACAACAAAAAGTCAGTCTCCAATAATAAAAAAAGAGCAGGCAGCAACGATTTGAGGGGAGCTTCGGCTCCCCTCAGTGCTTCTCACTGCCCTCCTCCTGCTGCTTCTCGTCGTTCTCGCCCTCGACCTTGTCTACCAAGATCGGCATCGTCGCCAACACCAGCAGCGCCAGCACCGTGCTAATCAGCGCCGTCGCTTCACGCCCCATCCCGGCCGCCGTGCCAATCGCTGCGGTCATCCATAAACCCGCTGCGGTGGTCAGCCCTTTGACATGGCTGGGGTCCTTGCCATTGCCCTTGAGAATGGTCCCCGCGCCAAGAAACCCAATCCCCGCAACGATGCCCTGAATCACCCGGCTCAAGGCCTGTTCATCAGCCCCGGCCATGCTCGGCGCCAGCACGAACAACGCCGCGCCCATCGACACCAGCATGTGCGTACGTACCCCAGCCGACTTGCCCTTGTGCTCACGCTCGAAACCCAGCACCGCGCCGAGCAGCGCCGCCATCAGCAAGCGCAGGAGGATCCGCGTCACTTCTTCTTCGTTGGTGACATCGGCGAACTCGGCCTGCACGGTTTGCCAGATCTTTTCCCAGCCACTGTCCATCGACACGCTCCACTGCCAATCCACTAAAAGGTTGACCAGCGCGCACCTGACTAAGTGCAATGCGCTCCGCTGGACGGAACGATGCAGCAACCGGCGTGCCGCTGCGGTCACAACCAATGACCCCACCTGGAGGAACGCACCATGCCTGTCGAAGTGAACGAAAGTACCGGCCATTGCACCCTGATTGGCGATCATGTGCGCATTGAAGGCACAGGGCCGGAAGTTGAGATCTTCACGGATGAGCAGCTGCGCATGTCGGTCGCGGTGCTCGCCGGAGAGCGCGTGCCGATCACCGAAGCGGAGGCCGATGCGTTGACGGTGGTAGGTGCGGTGGATAGCCGCAGGCATCTGAAAGCCAGCGAGCCAGGCTCGGTAATCTAAGGGCTGGAGAGCTACTATCGGTAATCTGATACGGTTTTTATCACGCTAGCTGAGTCTGTGCTGAAAACAGACCGAGGGCCATAGTGCCCAGGTCCGATGAAGCCTGATGAGCAACGCGACATGAGCGAGAAAATTGCCTACCGAGTTATCGAAGTGACCCCGCCCGCCGTCGACAAGAGCAAAAGCCACAGCGACGGCGCTATCCACACCCGCAGCTTCACCGGCCTGTACCGCAACCTGCGTATCGGTTTTGCCGGCTTGCTGTTCGCCCTGTTCTTTGGCACAGCCTGGCTGAACTGGAACGGTCGCCAGGCGGTGCTGTGGGACTTGGCTGAAAGCAAGTTCCACATCTTTGGCACCACCTTCTGGCCGCAGGACTTCATCCTGCTGTCGGCGCTGCTGATCATCTGCGCCTTCGGCCTGTTCGCCATCACCGTGTTCGCCGGGCGCGTCTGGTGCGGCTACAGCTGCCCGCAAAGCACCTGGACCTGGCTGTACATGTGGTGTGAAAAGATCAGCGAGGGTGATCGCAACCAACGGATCAAGTTGGCGGCCGCGCCGTGGAGCCTGGAGAAAGTCTCCCGACGCACGCTCAAGCACACGCTGTGGCTGGCTATTGCGGTGATGACCGGGTTGACCTTCGTCGGCTACTTCACACCGATCCGGCCATTGGCCGCAGAGCTGTTCACCTTGCAGTTGGGCGGCGTCGCGCTGTTCTGGGTGTTGTTCTTCACCGGGGCCACCTACCTCAACGCAGGTTTTCTGCGCGAAGCGGTGTGCATGCACATGTGTCCGTACGCCCGCTTCCAGGCGGTGATGTTCGATAAAGACACGTTGGCCGTAGCCTACGATCCGGCCCGGGGCGAGTCGCGTGGCCCACGCAAGAAAGGCAGCGACCCGCGCGCGCAGAACCTCGGTGACTGCATCGACTGCACCCTGTGTGTGCAAGTCTGTCCCACGGGTATCGACATCCGCGAAGGGCTGCAGATGGCCTGCATTGGTTGCGCCGCCTGTATCGATGCCTGTGACGGGGTGATGGACAAGATGGGCTACGCCCGCGGCCTGATCGGCTACAAGTCCGAGCACACCCTGCAAGGGGGTGTCACCCATTGGCTGCGCCCGCGCCTGCTCGGCTATGCCTGCGCGCTGGTGGTGATGATCGGCGCGCTGGTACTGGCCTTGCAGTGGCGCCCGATGGTCTCGTTGGACGTGATCAAGGACCGCGGCCTGTTCCGCGAAAACGCCCAGGGGCAGATCGAGAACATCTACCTGCTCAAGGTCATCAACAAGACCCAACAAGCCCAGCGCTACCACCTGCGCCTGGTGGATGCCGACGGCTTTGAGCTGCACGGCAAGACCGAGTTCACCATCGCTGCTGGCGAAATGAGTGAGATGCCGGTTTCAGTGGCCCTGCTTGCCGAGCGCCCGACCAGCAGCTCACAAGACCTGGTATTCCAGGTCCAGGACAGCGACCAAGCTGAGGTCCGCAGTACCGCGCGCAGCCGTTTCGTCGCGCCGTTGAACCGCTGATCCCTTACACTGAGCCATTACCTTGCCTGCCAAAATCACAATGAAACGTTACGAACGATTCGCCGATGACATTGCCGAACTGATCCGCTCCGGGGTGCTCGGCCCCGGCCAACGGGTGCCCTCGGTGCGCTACGCCAGCCAGACCCACGGCGTCAGCCCCTCCACGGTGTTCCAGGCGTACTATCTGCTGGAACGCCGCGGGCTGATCCGCGCCCGGCCGCGCTCAGGGTATTTCGTCAACGCCCATGCCCCGCGCCAGTTCAGCGAGCCGCAAGCGTTGCAGCCGGTCAGCGAATCGACCGATGTCGACGTCAGCGGCCTGGTGTTTTCCATTCTTGATTCGATCAAGGATCCGCACACCATCCCGTTCGGCTCGGCTTTCCCCAGCCCCACCCTGTTTCCGCTACAACGCCTGGCCCGTTCGCTGGCCAGCGCCAGCCGCGCCATGGACCCACGCATGGTGGTCACCGACCTGTCGCCGGGCAACCCGCAGCTGCGCCGGCAGATTGCCCTGCGCTACATGGTCGGCGGCCTGATGCTGCCGATGGAAGAGCTGCTGATCACCAATGGTGCCCTGGAGGCGCTGAACTTGTGCTTGCAGGCGGTGACCGAACCCGGCGACCTGGTGGCAATCGAGGCGCCAGCGTTCTATGCCTGCTTGCAGGTGCTGGAACGGCTCAAGCTCAAGGCGGTGGAGATCCCGGTACACCCACGCGAAGGCATGGACCTGGGCGTGCTGGCGCAGACCTTGGACAAGCACCCGGTAAAGGCCGTGTGGTGCATGACCAACTTCCAGAACCCGGTGGGCGCGAGCATGCCTGATGCCAAGAAACAGGAGCTGGTCGAACTGCTGCGCCGCCACCAGGTGCCGCTGATCGAGGACGACGTCTACGCCGAGCTGTATTACGCGCAACAAGCGCCGAAGCCGGCCAAGGCCTACGACACCGAGGGGCTGGTGATGCACTGCGGCTCGTTCGCCAAAAGCCTGGCCCCCGGCTACCGCATCGGCTGGGTCGCGGCCGGGCGCTTCGCGCAGAAGATCGAGCGACTCAAGCTGATGACCTCACTGTGCGCCTCGATGCCAGCCCAGGCAGCCATTGCCGACTACTTGCAGCATGGCGGCTATGATCGGCATCTGCGTAAGCTGCGCTACGCCCTGGAAGGCCAGCAGGCGAGCATGCTGGCGGCAATCGCCCGACACTTTCCGGCGCAGACGCGCGTCAGCCAGCCATCCGGGGGTTATTTCCTGTGGTTGGAACTGCCCGAACAGATGGACGCGCTCAAGCTGTTCCACCTGGCCCTGGCCCAAGGCATCAGCATCGCCCCAGGCCCGATCTTCTCGCCTACCGGGCGCTTTGCCAATTGCATCCGCCTGAACTATGGCAGCCCATGGACGGACAGTTCGGAACAGGCTATGGAAACCCTCGGGCGTATCGTAAGGTCGTTCTAGCTTAAGGGGGTCGAGCAGGCTACAGTTGCGCCGTGATGCCTTGCGCAGGATGCCCGCATGCCCGACTCCGAACTACACGCCTTGCGCCAGCAGATTGATGCTCTTGAGCGTCGCAATAGCGAGCTCGAAGCACAACTGGCGCTCGGCCAGAACCTCGACGATGGCCTGTACCGCTTTTTGTTCGACACCATGGACGAGGGCTTTTGCATCATCGAGTTCTTCGATGGCCCGCACGGGCCGTTGAGCGACTACGTTCACATCATGGCTAACGCTGCGTATGCCAAGCACGCCGGAATCGCCAACGTGGTCGGGCAGAAGCTTCGCGAGATGGTGCCCGAGGAAGCCGATCATTGGGTGGAACGCTATGGTGAGGTCTTACGCAGTGGCCAGCCATTGCATTTCGAACAGGAACTGATCGCCACCGGTCGTGTGCTTTCAGTAACCACATTTCGCATCGAACCTGCACACAAACGCCAAGTGGCGGTGTTGTTCAAGGATGTCACCGAACGTCGGCGCGCCGAACATGCTCTGCAAGCGTTGAACGCACAGCTCGAGCATCGCTCCAGCACGGCGCTGGCCGAACGACGGCTGTTTGCCGAACTGGTCGATCACAGCATTGCCAATGTCCATGTGATCGACATGGATTTGCGCTGGATCGCCATCAACCGCACGGCCAGGCTCGAAATTCATCAATTGTATGGTCACGTCCCGCAAGTGGGCGACTACATGCCGGATGTCATGCGTAAACACGCCATCGATAGTCAATTGATCCTGCCTATGTGGCTGCGTGCGCTGTCGGGTGAGCGTTTCACTGCAATCGAGGCCTTCGGTGAGGGATCCCTGCGACGGTATTTCGAACTGCATTTCCATGCACTGCGCGATCAGGCCGGTACTGTACAAGGCGCGTACCTGTTTGCCTACGACATCACTGGACGCATGGAAGACCAGCAACGCTTGCTACAGGCTGAGCAAGCCCTGCGCCAAGCGCAAAAAATGGAAGCTGTGGGCCAACTCAGTGGTGGCATTGCCCATGACTTCAACAATCTGCTGGGAGGCATTCTCGGCGCTCACGAATTGATACAACAGCGCCTGGACAAGGGCAACTACGACGATCTGGCACGCTTGCTGGAGACTGCCAACGGCTCCGCCGAGCGCGCCTGCGCCTTGGT
Organism: Pseudomonas sp. BT-42-2; assembly: GCF_025847435.2. NCBI lineage: Bacteria > Pseudomonadati > Pseudomonadota > Gammaproteobacteria > Pseudomonadales > Pseudomonadaceae > Pseudomonas > Pseudomonas sp. BT-42-2. The sequence goes on along the minus strand of NZ_JAOYTM010000007.1, from coordinate 163,227 downwards.
CCATCGCCTGCTGGCCTTCTCACGCAAGCAAACCTTGCAACCTCAGCCTACCGAGGTGGGCCGGTTGATCGATGGCATCGAGGAATTACTGCGTCGCAGCATCGGTCCGGGCATCGAATTGCGCAGCTGTTTCAGTCAAGAGCTGTGGCCAACCTTCATTGATCCGCCACAGCTGGAAAGTGCCTTGCTCAATCTCTGCATCAATGCCCGCGACGCGCTGCCCATGGGTGGCCTGATCACTGTGCGAGGTGAGAACATCGCGCTTGATCATGATCGAGCACGCCAACTTGATTTGAACGCTGGTGATTATCTGTGCCTGGCAGTCGAAGACAACGGCCACGGCATGTCAGCCGAAGTAGCGCAGCGGGCCATTGACCCGTTTTTCACCACCAAACCGCTGGGCCAGGGGTCGGGCCTGGGGCTGTCGATGGTTTACGGTTTCGTGCGCCAATCGGGTGGCCAGTTGCGGATCGACTCGCAGGCTGAGCAAGGCACCTGTATACGCCTGTTCCTGCCCCGACATGTTGCCGAGATCCCCCCCTTGCCCTCGACCGTCAGCAGTGGCGCACGCCCTGCCCCGGCGCAGGTTGGGCAGCAGATCATGCTGGTCGAAGACCAGGCCACCATGCGCATGGTGCTGTGCGATGTGCTTGAGGAACTTGGTCATCATGTGCATGTGTTCGAGTCAGGCACGGCCGCTATCGAAGCACTTGCCCAGGGTATCCGCCCAGATCTGCTGATCAGTGACATAGGCCTGCCCGGTGGAATCAGCGGTTACCAGGTGGCAAACGCCTGCAGGGACACGTGCCCGGATACCGCGATCCTGTTCATCACAGGCTATGAGCCGAGCACATTGACCGGCGGCACGCCGCCAGCTGACGCGCAAATGCTGCTCAAGCCTTTCGAGCTTGCCACACTCGCCGAACGGGTAAGCCAACTGTTGCAGGGCTGATTCAGCTCTGCCCAGCTCGACCAACATAGGGATGGAGACACGGATGTCGACACAGACGTCTAGCGAACTGAACCACCTGCGCCAACAGGTGATGGCCTTGCAGTGCGACAATGCACGCCTCACCCACGAAGCTGCGCTATTCCACGAGCGCATACAAGAAGCCGAACGTTACCGCTTCCTGTTCGAGACCATGGAAGAAGGTTTTTGCGTCATCCAGTTCATCGACGGCCCCAATGGCCCGATGAGCGACTACGTGCACCTGATGGCCAACGCGGCCTATTCGCGTCACGCCGGCCTGCCTGATGTGGTGGGGCGGACCTTGCGCCAGGTCATCCCGGACGAAGCCGAGGTCTGGCTGAAGCGCTTCGGTGATGCAGCGCGTAGCGGTGAGCCGGTCTACTTCGAGCATGACCTGTACGCCACTGATCGCTGCCTGGCCCTCAGCGCGCTGCGCCTGGAGCCCGCCGAGCAACGAATGGTTGCGGTGATCTTTCGCGATGTGACTGCGCGCAAACGTGCCGAAAATGCCCTGCAGAAGCTCAACGAGCAGCTTGAGCAACGCGTCAACCAAGCAATGGCCGAGCGCATAAAAGCTGAGGAGGCCTTGCGTCAGGCACAAAAAATGGAGGCTGTCGGCCAACTCACCGGAGGCGTGGCCCATGACTTCAACAACCTGCTTGGCGGTATCCTCGGCGCACTGGAGCTGGCCCAAGCGCGGCTGGCGGACGAGCGCCCTGATGCCCTCCCAGCGCTACTGCACAGTGCCCATGACGCGGCCCATCGCGCCGCCGCCCTGGTCCATCGGCTGCTGGCGTTCTCCCGCAGGCAGACGCTGCTGCCCAGGCTGACTTCTGTCGCAGAATTGGTCGCCGGCATGCACGAGCTGATTGGTCGTAGCGTGGGTCCGCATATCCGTCTGCACAACCACTGCGCCACTGACCTATGGCCGGTACGCATCGATCCACCGCAATTGGAAAGCGCCCTGCTCAACCTCTGTATCAATGCTCGCGATGCCATGCCTGAAGGTGGCGATATCGTTATTCGCTGCAACAATGTCGAGCTGCTTGAGGCCCAGGCCAAACCACTCGATCTAGCTGCCGGGGCTTATCTTTGCCTGAGCGTGGAAGACAGCGGCCGAGGGATGTCGGCCCAGGTCGTGGCGCGTGCAGTCGAACCCTTTTTCACTACCAAGGCGCTGGGTCGCGGGACCGGGCTGGGCCTATCGATGGTGTATGGCTTCGTACGTCAATCGGGCGGTCAAATGCACATCGACTCCAGGCTTGCCCAGGGCACCGTGGTGAAGCTGTTCATACCGCGTCATGTACCGACGGCAGGATCGCTTGCAGTGCAACCTGAGCGGGTCTTGAGCACGACAAAGCCACCTGCTACAGGTTGCCGGGTGGTTGTGGTAGAGGACGAAGCGGCGATGCGCCTGGTCATGGCCGAAGTGCTGGAAGAACTGGGGCATCAGGTTGAGATGTTCGAGGATGGGCCGATCGCACTCAGTGGCCTGCACGACGCAGCGGGCCCTGATTTGCTGGTCACTGACGTCGGCCTGCCGGGTGGGCTCAACGGCCGCCAGGTAGCGGACGCACTGCGGGCGCGCTACCCAGGGCTGAAAGTGCTGTTCGTCACGGGCTACGATGAAACCGCCGTGTTGAGCAATGGCGAACTGGAGCCTGGCATGAGCGTACTGACCAAGCCATTCACCCTCCAAGCCCTGGCCGAACGGATCGGCCAGATGCTCGAGCAGTGAGACAGCGTGCGTCAGCGCCCGCCGCTGAGGTCGATAAAGCTGCCAGTGGAATAGGAAGCTTTGTCCGACAGCAGCCAAAGGATCGCCTCGGCCACCTCTTGCGGTTGGCCACCGCGCCCCATCGGCAGCCCAGGTTCGAGCTTGCTGACCCGTTCAGGATCGCCGCTCAGGGCATGAAAGCCGGTGTGGATGTAGCCCGGGCGCACGCCATTGACCCGCACGCCCTCGCCCGCCACTTCCTTGGCCAGGCCAATGGTGAAACTGTCCAGGGCGCCCTTGGAGGCGGCGTAGTCAACGTACTCGTTGGGCGAGCCCAGGCGCGCGGCCATCGATGACACGTTGACGATCGCCCCACCCTGACCGCCATGCCGGCGGGCCATGCGCAGCAGCGCATGTTTGGCGCACAGTATCGGCCCGACCACGTTGGTCTTCATCACTTTGAGCAGACGAAACTCGGACATTTCCTCGACCCGGCTCTGCTGACCGATAGTGCCGGCATTGTTGACCAATGCGCTGACGGGCCCCAGCTCCTGATCGACGCGGTGGAACAGCTGCACTACCTCGTCCTCGACGCTGGCATCGGCGCGCACGGCGATCGCCTCGGCGCCCAGCTCGCGGACCTGGGCCAGGATGCGCTCGGCAGCCTGGTCGTCCGCATGGTAGTTGATGCAGATGCGATAGCCCTGTTGCGCAGCCAGCAGTGCGGTGGCGGCACCGATGCCACGGCTGGCACCGGTGATGACGATTACCTTGTCCATCCATTCCCCCTTGGAAATTGATGGCACAAGGCTAACGCCTGCCTCACTGGATTGACAACTAGTGCCCTGCCGAAGCCGGCGCCGCCTTGGCGGTGAACGGCGGTTTGGCGAACCACACCAGCAGGATCAACCCGGCAAATATCCAGGTCATCAGGGTGAAGTAGTCGACCGTCGACATCATGTAGGCCTGGCCATTGAGGATCTGCTCAAGCTGCGCATAGCTCTGCGGGCTAGCGCCGCCCAGTTGCTCCAAAGTATGCCGGGTGGCCGGGTCATACTGGCTGATGTGCTCGCTCAAGTAGGCGTGGTGCTGGTCGGCGCGGCGAATCCAGATCCAGGTGGTCAGCGATGCGGCGAAGCTGCCGCCCAAGGTCCGCAGGAAGGTGGCCAGGCCCGAGCCATCGGCAATTTGATGGGGCGGCAGGTCCGACAACAGGATGCTCAAGGTCGGCATGAAGAACAGCGCCACACCAATACCCATGAACAGCTGCACCAGGGCGATATGCTGGAAGTCCACCTCGTTGGTGAAGCCTGCGCGCATGTAGCAGCTGGTGCCGATGGCCAGGAACGCCAGGCCAGCCAGCACGCGCAAGTCGAAGCGGTGCGCGTATTTGCCGACAAACGGCGACATCACCACCGGCAGCAAGCCAATCGGCGCCACGGCCAGCCCGGCCCAGGTGGCGGTGTAACCCATCTGCGTCTGTAGCCACTGCGGCAAGATCAGGTTGATGCCGAAAAAGCCTGCATAACCGCCGACCAGCACCAGGGTGCCGATGCGGAAATTGCGGTACGCGAACAACCGCAGGTTGACCACCGGATGGCGGTCGGTCAGCTCCCAGATGACGAAGATCGCCAGGAACACCAGCGAAATCAGGCTGCCGACGATGATGAACGACGACTCGAACCAGTCCAGGTCGTTGCCCTTGTCCAGCACCACCTGCAATGCACCAACGCCGATGATCAAGGTGATCAGGCCGATGTAGTCCATCGGCTGGCGGCTGGTCACCACGGGCCGACTACGCATCTGCTGACGCACCACGGCGGCAGCGAACAGGCCGATTGGCACATTGATGAAGAAGATCCATGGCCAGCTATAGCTGTCGGTGATCCAACCGCCGAGAATCGGCCCGGCAATCGGCGCGACCACCGTGACCATGGCCAATAACGCCAAGGCCATCCCCCGTTTGGCAGGCGGATAAACCGCAATCAGCAGGGTCTGGGTCATCGGGTACAGGGGGCCGGCGACCACCCCCTGAAGCACACGAAAGCCCACCAACTCCGGCATCGACTGGGCAATGCCACACAGGAACGACGCCACCACGAACAGCAGCGTGGCCCAGATGAACAGCTTCACTTCACCAAAACGCCGGCTCAGCCAGCCGGTCAGCGGCAAGGCGATGGCGTTGCTCACGGCAAACGAGGTGATGACCCAGGTGCCCTGCTCGTAACTGACCCCCAGGTTGCCCGAGATGGTCGGCAAGGCAACGTTGGCGATGGTGGTGTCGAGCACCTGCATGAAGGTCGCCAGCGACAGGCCGATGGTGGTCAACAGCAGGCTCGGCGGGGTGAACTGCGCGGGCGCTGTGTTGCTCATCGCTGGGCCGTCTTGCCGCTGGCGCTATTGTCATGGATCAGCCGGGCGATCAGGTGGTCGGCCTCGACCAGCTGGCGGTCGTACACCTGGGTGGTGTAGCTGGCCTGCTGCGGTGGCTGCTGGGCCAGGGCCGGGCCGCTCTGGTCGTGCAGGTCGACCTCGACCAGGGTGGACAGGCCGATACGCAGCGGATGCTCCTTGAGCTGCTCGGGATTGAGGTGAATACGCACCGGCACCCGCTGGACGATCTTGATCCAGTTGCCGGTGGCGTTCTGCGCCGGCAACAAGGCAAAGGCACTGCCGGTGCCGGCGCCGAGACTGTCGATGGTGCCGGTGTACTTGACCTCGCTGCCGTACAAGTCGGCGCTGATTTCCACGGGTTGGCCAATGCGCATCTGGCGCAGCTGGGTTTCCTTGAAGTTGGCATCGATCCACACCTGATCCAGCGGAATCACGGCCATGGTCGCCGTGCCCGGTTGCAGGCGTTGGCCCAATTGCACGGTGCGCTTGGCCACGTAGCCGGTGACCGGCGCCACCAGGGTGGTGCGGGCGTGGTCCAGATAGGCCTGACGCAGGTCAGCCGCTGCCGCCATCACCTCTGGGTGCGAGGAAACCACCGTGTCGTCGATCAGCGCAGTGCTGGTATTGAGCTGCTGACGGGCGTTGTCCAGCGCGCTTTGCGCCGAGGTCAGGTCATCGTGGGCATGGGAGATTTCCTCGGCGGCGATCGCGCCACTGTCAGCCAGTACCTTGCGCCGGTTGTAGTTGTCACGGGCTTTCTTCAGCTCGGCCGTACGGCTCTGTAACTGGGCCTTGAGCGCGTCGACATTGCTGTACAGCCCGCGCACCTCGCGCACTGTGCGCGCCAGTTTGGCTTCAGCGGCCTGCAAGGCCACCTCGCTGTCGGCGGGGTCGAACTGCAGCAGTACCTGGCCGGCATGCACCAGGTCGCCGTCATCGGCGCCGATGCTGATCACCGTGCCGGTGACCAATGGGGTGATTTCCACCACGTTGCCGTTGACATAGGCGTCATCGGTGCTTTCGTGCCAGCGCCCGACCAGGCTGTACCAGGCCCAGGTGCCAGCACCGGCAAGGATCACCAACAGCAGCAAAGCGAGCAGCCACGCCTTGCGCTTGCCTGAGCCCTGGGCTGCAGAGGTGGATGGAGAGGTGTCCGTGGGAGTGGCCATGACAATACCTTGGATAATGCGTAACAGGGATCAACGATCGCCAAAGCGGCGGATCGTCAGGGGGTCGCCAGCGCCGAGCAGCACCTTGGCCAACAGGCCTTCGAGGGTCTTGAGTTCTTCGGGCTGAAGTACACCGACCAGCTCGTTCATTGCCGCCGCGCCGATCTCCGGCAGGCGGTCGGCCAGACGTTGACCATCAGCGGTCAAGGCCAGGCGCACTTGGCGCCGATCATCTGCGCAGCGGTTGCGCAGGATCAGGCCTTTGTGTTCGAGGCGATCGAGCATGCGCGTCATCGAACCGCTATCCAGGCCCAGGTAGCGGCACAGCTCGGCTGGGGTGTCGACCTGATACTGGGTGACGATGATCAGCACCTTGAATTGCGCGGCGGTAACCCCCTCGCTCTCCAGGTGCCAGTCGAGGATGCGGTCCTTGAGGATCGCGGCGCGGCCCAGCAGCATGCCGATGGCGCAGGTCTGGAAATTTTCCGGGTTGAAATGAGACATCGACAGCTGCTCGGACAATTGTGTGAAAATATTACTGCCTAGGCAGTGAATGTCAAAGCTTTGATTAGCGGGCTATGTAAATTAGCCTTCATGACTGCCAGTTAGTTCACTTCAATCGCACCCAGCCCCAGCGCCTGCACCTGACCACAGGCAATCGCCATCCCTACCAACTGCGCCAGGCTGCTGGCCTGCATGCGTTTCATCACACGTCCTCGATACAGATCGACGGTCTTCACGCTGACCCCCAATTGCTCGGCGACTTGCCGATTGCTCAGGCCTTGCACCAGCGGGATGAACACGTCGCGCTCACGTGGCGTCATGCCGTCGATACGGGCCTGAATGGCGGCCAACTCAAGACTGCCCTGCTGCGCCTGATGCGCGTGGCTCAATGCCGCTTGGACGCTGTCGAGCAACAGCTGCTCGTTGTAGGGCTTTTCGATGAAGTCGCAGGCACCAGCCTTGAACCCCCGTACCACGATCGGTACATCGGCATGGCCGCTGACAAAGATCACCGGCATCAGTACCCCGCGATCACGCAACGCCTGCTGGACCGCCAGGCCGCCCAGGCCAGGCATGCGCACATCGAGCAGGACGCAGGCCGGCTCATCGCCTGCACAGGCATCCAGAAACGCCTGGCCACTGCTGAATGGCAACGCCTGCAACCCCACCGACTCGAGCAACCAGACGGTCGAATCGAGCATGCCCAGATCATCATCGACCACATAAACCTTCGCCTGCATCACTGCCCTGCCCTTCAAAGTTTGATCGCCGCCAAGCGGCAGCACAGCACCAAGCCGCCCGCCTCCCCCAAGCGCGCCTGCAAGCTGCCGCCAAAGCCTTCGATAAGGCTGCGGCTCATGCTCAGGCCCAGGCCGAGACCGTCTGCCTTGCTGGTGGTGAACGGGGTAAAAATATCATCCAGCCGCTCGCAGGCAACGCCCGGCCCTTGATCGCTGACCTCGACCTGTAGCCAGTCCCCCTCGCGGCGTGCAGCCAGGACGATACGCGACGGCTGGCCCCTGTGCTGGTCACGGTTGGCGTCGATGGCGTTGCGCAGCAGGTTGAGCAGTACCTGCTCCAGCAGCACCCGGTCGGCGTATACCTGGGGCAAGGTGCTGGGCAGGCGCAGCTCGATCTCGACCTGATCGCGGTCGGCCTCCCAGGCGCATAGACGCACCGCTTCGCCGGCGACATCGGCGATCGCCAGCGCCTGTAGGCGACGTGGCCCCTTGCGCAAAAAAGCGCGCAGGCGGCGGATCACCTCGGCGGCGTGGGTCGCCTGTTCAACGATGCGTTGCAAGCCCTGGCCGACCCGATCCCGCGCCTGTGAGTCATGCTCCACAGCGTGCAGGTAACGCTGGCTGGCGTTGGCGTAATTGACCACTGCCGCGAGCGGCTGATTGATTTCGTGGGCAATGCCTGAGGCCAGCTCGCCCAGGGTCGCCAGCCGGGCACTGTGCGCCAGGTTCTGCTGGGCCTCGATGCGCAGGCTGATGTCGCGAGAGACACTGACGATCTCCACCACCGCCCCGGTATAGGTTTCGCGTATCGCCCGGCTGGCGATCTCGAACCAGCGATAGCCGCCATCGGCGTGACGCACGCGGCAGGTCATGAGGTGATAGCCATCCGCATCCAACGCCGCAGCCGCCTGACGCAGCGCCTGGCGACGCTCGTGCGGGTGCAGCAAGTTGCGCACCGGAGTGCCGCGCAACTGCTCTGGCCACACCCCAAGCAGGCGAAAGGCCGCTGGCGTGGCATCGAGAAAGCGCCCGTCCGGGCTGTGCCGGGAGATCAGGTCGGTGGTGTTCTCGGTAATCAGGCGGTACAGCCGGCGCGATTGATTGGCTTCGCGCGCGGCGTGGCGCTCGTCGCTGGCATCGCGACAACGCGCCAGGACCTGCTGGCCACGAGCATCGGGGATGAAGGTCCAGAGCAAGATCCGCTGGCCAACCTGCGCCTCGACCTCGGCAATCGCGCGGTCTTGGCGCAGGCAAGCGCGAACCAGCGCTGCACAATTTGCCGGCAGCCACTGCGCCAGCGCCGGCCCTTGGGCAATCATCGCCTGCAAGGCGCGATTGGCGCTGATCAATTGAGCGTCGGCCGCTAGCAGCGCGCTGGGCTGCGGGTCTTTAGCTAGCAACGGTAATGAGGTGTGATCCACGGCTTGAGCTCACTTTTTATAGTATTTCTACCATATTGCTATAGTCGATCTTCCAGCTAACATAGCGGTTCGCGTAAAAATGCGACAGGGCAAGCGAGCCATTTTTCGCTGCCCCTTCCCTGATCAGAGCTAACAATCAGCCACCGGGAGCCCAGCGCACAGGCTGCGCCTGCCTCCCACACAGGACCACCGCATGTCGATATTCTCCCAGGGCCTGATGCCCGCTGCTGTCAATCATGTTCCCCTCACCCCGCTGAGCTTCATCGAGCGCACCGCCTCGGTCTACGGCCAATACCCGGCCGTGATCCACGGCGCTATCCGGCGCAACTGGCAGCAGACCTATCAACGCTGCCGACGCCTGGCCAGCGCCCTGGCCGAGCGCGGCATCGGCCAGGGCGACACCGTTGCGGTGATGCTGCCGAACATCCCGGCGATGCTCGAAGCGCATTTTGCCGTGCCCATGCTCGGCGCGGTGCTCAACACCCTCAACGTGCGCCTGGACGCCGAAGCCATTGCCTTCATGCTGGAACATGGCGAAGCCAAGGTGCTGATCGCTGACCGCGAGTTTCACGCGGTGATCCAAGGCGCCCTCGCGCTGCTGGCCCAGCCACCCCTGGTGGTCGACGTCGACGATCCGGAATACGGCGAAGGCCAGCCGGTCAGTGACCTGGACTATGAAGCGCTGCTGGCCGAGGGTGACCCTGAGTTCGCCTGGCAGTGGCCTGAAGACGAATGGCAGGCCATTTCGCTGAACTACACCTCCGGCACCACCGGTAACCCGAAAGGCGTTGTCTACCACCACCGCGGCGCCTACCTCAACGCCATCGGCAACCAGATGACCTGGGCGATGGGTAACCATCCGGTGTATCTGTGGACCTTGCCGATGTTCCACTGCAACGGCTGGTGCTACCCGTGGACCGTCACCGCCTTGGCCGGCACCCATGTGTTCCTGCGCCGGGTCGATCCGCAAAAGATCCTCACCCTGATCCGCGAACACCGCGTCAGCCACCTGTGCGGTGCGCCGATCGTGCTCAACGCGCTGGTGAACATGCCGGATACCGCCAAGGCCGCCATCGAGCACCCGGTGCAGGCGATGGTGGCCGGCGCTGCACCACCGGCCAAGGTGATCGGCGCGGTCGAGGAGATGGGCATCGCGGTCACCCACGTCTACGGCCTGACCGAGGTCTATGGCCCGGTCACGGTGTGCGCCTGGCATGCCGAATGGGACCAGCAGCCGCTAGCGGAGCGTGCACGCATCAAGTCGCGCCAGGGCGTGCGTTATCCAACCCTGGAAGGCTTGATGGTGGCCGACTCGCAGACCCTGCAGCCAGTACCGCGCGACGGCAACACCCTGGGCGAGATCTTCATGCGCGGCAACACGGTGATGAAGGGCTACCTGAAAAACCCCGAAGCCACCGCCGAAGCCTTCCGCGGCGGCTGGTTCCACACCGGCGACCTGGCGGTGTGGCATGCCGACGGTTACGTCGAGATCAAAGACCGCCTCAAGGACATCATCATCTCCGGTGGCGAGAACATCTCCACCATCGAAGTCGAAGACACCCTGTACAAGCACCCTGCCGTGCTCGAAGCCGCAGTGGTCGCCCGCCCAGATGAGAAATGGGGCGAGACGCCGTGCGCCTTCGTCGCCCTCAAGCAGGGCCATGGCGCCACCCGCGAAGCTGAGATCATCGCCTGGTGCCGCGAGCACCTGGCAGCCTTCAAAGTGCCCAAGACCGTGCTGTTCGGCGACCTGCCAAAGACCTCCACCGGCAAGATCCAGAAATACCTGCTGCGCGACCGGGCCAAGGCCCTCTGAACCGACGAGCTTCGATATGACCGACTACAACGCTCCACTGCGCGACATGCGCTTCGTGCTTCATGACGTGTTCCAAGGCCCTGCCCTGTGGGCGCGCCTGCCGGCCCTGGCCGAACGGGTCGATGCCGACACCGCCGACGCCATTCTCGAAGAGGCGGCGAAAATAACCGGCCAACTGATCGCCCCGCTCAGCCGCAACGGCGATGAGCAAGGCGTGCGCTTCGACGCGGGGCAGGTCAGCACCCCAGACGGCTTTCGCGAGAGTTGGCACACCTACCGCGAAGGCGGCTGGGTCGGCTTGGGCGGTAATCCTGACTATGACGGCATGGGCATGCCAAAGATGCTCGGGGTGCTGTTCGAAGAGATGATGTACGCCGCCGACAGCAGCTTCAGCCTGTATTCGGCGTTGAGTGCCGGGAGCTGTTTGGCGATCGATGCGCATGCCAGCGAAGCGCTCAAGGCCGCTTACCTGCCAAAGCTGTACAGCGGCCAATGGGCCGGCACCATGTGCCTGACCGAACCCCACGCCGGCACCGACCTGGGGCTGATCCGCACCCGCGCCGAACCGCAGGCCGATGGCAGCTACCAGATCAGCGGCAGCAAGATCTTCATCACCGGCGGCGAGCAGGACCTGACCGAGAACATCGTCCATCTGGTCCTGGCGAAATTGCCCGACGCCCCCGCAGGCGCCAAAGGTATCTCACTGTTTCTGGTGCCTAAGTTCCTGCCCGAGGCCGATGGCAGCCTGGGTGCACGCAATGGCGCTCACTGCGGCTCGATCGAACACAAGATGGGCATCAAGGCCTCGGCCACCTGCGTGATGAACTTCGATGCCGCCACCGGCTTTCTGGTAGGCGAGCCGAACAAGGGCCTGGCCGCGATGTTCACCATGATGAACTACGAGCGCCTGTCGATCGGCATCCAGGGCATTGGCTGCGCCGAGGCGTCCTACCAGAACGCCGCACGCTACGCCAATGAGCGCCTGCAAAGCCGCGCCGCCAGCGGCGCGCAAGCCCAGCAGCGGATCGCCGACCCGATCATCGCCCATGGCGATGTGCGGCGCATGCTGTTGACCATGCGCAGCCTCACCGAAGGCGGTCGCGCCTTTGCCACTTACGTGGGCCAGCAGCTGGACCTGGCGCGCTATGCCGAGGATGCCGGTGAGCGTGAGCATGCCCAGCGCCTGGTCGCCCTGCTGACGCCAGTGGCCAAGGCCTTCTTCACCGACAACGGCCTGGAGAGCTGCGTGCTCGGCCAGCAGGTGTTCGGCGGCCATGGCTACATTCGCGAGTGGGGTCAGGAGCAGTTGGTGCGCGATGTGCGCATCGCCCAGATCTATGAAGGCACCAATGGTATCCAGGCGCTGGATCTGCTGGGGCGCAAGGTGGTGGCCGATGGCGGCCAGGGGCTAGCAGCCTTTGCCGCCGAAATTCGCGCGTTCGCGGTCGATGCGCCCGTGCATCGCGAAGCGCTGCTCGAGGCCTTGGTGCGACTGGAAAACACCACCCGCTGGTTGCTGGCCGGGGTGGCGAGCGACGCCAACCTGATCAGTGCCACGGCGGTGGAATACCTGCATCTATTTGGGCTGACGGCCTATGCCTACATGTGGGCGCGGATGGCCGCGGTAGCCCAGGCCAAATTGGCTGAAGATGCCGAGTTCTGCGGGGCCAAGCTTGCCTGTGCAGCGTTTTTCTTCGAACGAATCTTGCCGCGGGGGTTGGCGCTGGAGGCCAGTGTGCGGGCGGGGAGTTCGAGTTTGTATAGGATGGAGGCAGGCCAGTTCTAGGTTGAATCATCCGGCCCTATCGCGTGACACGTGGCAGCGATAGGGCCGGAATCGACAAAACCGCGCAATCAGGCAATGGCCGCATCCACCAACGCCTGAGCTTCTTCAACCAGCCGCTGCAGGTGCGCCTCGTCGACAAAACTCTCGGCGTAGATCTTGTAGATGTCCTCGGTGCCCGATGGCCGCGCCGCAAACCAGCCGTTGCGGGTCATCACCTTCAGCCCACCGATGGCCTGGCCATTGCCTGGGGCATGGCTCAAGACCTGCTCGATCGGCTCACCGGCAAGCTCGGTCGACTTGACCTGCTCCGGCGCCAACTTGCTCAGCAGGGCTTTCTGCCGCGCATCGGCCTTGGCCTCGACCCGCGTGGCAAAGGGCTTGCCCAGGGCCTCGGTCAGGTCAGCGTAGGCCTGGCTCGGGTTACGTCCGGTGCGTGCGGTCATCTCCGCCGCCAGCAACGCGGGGATCAGCCCGTCCTTGTCGGTAGCCCACACCGAGCCATCCCGACGCAAGAACGACGCACCGGCGCTCTCCTCGCCGCCAAAGCCCAGCGAGCCGTCGAACAACCCCTGGGCAAAATACTTGAAGCCCACTGGCACTTCGTACAGGGTGCGCCCCAGCCGCGCGGTGACGCGGTCGATCAAGCCGCTGCTGACCACGGTCTTGCCCACTGCCGCATCACTGCGCCACTGCGGGCGGTTGCGGAACAGGTAGTCGATGGTCACCGCCAGGTAGTTGTTCGGCGCCAACAAGCCATCGGCGGTGACGATGCCATGGCGATCGTGGTCCGGGTCACAGGCGAAGGCCACGTCGAAGCGCTCACGCAGGCCGATCAAACCCTGCATGGCGTAAGGCGAGGATGGGTCCATGCGAATCTGCCCATCCCAGTCGACGGTCATGAAGCGGAAGGTCGGATCGACCTCGGTGTTGACCACTTCCAGGTTCAACTGGTAGTGCTCGGCGATCGCCTGCCAGTAACGCACCCCGGCACCGCCCAGCGGGTCGACGCCCAGGCGCAGGTTGGCGGCGCGGATGACGTCGAAGTCGATGACGTTGGCCAGGTCCGCGACATAGTTGCCGACATAGTCATGACGCTGGGTGGTCGGCGCCTTGAGGGCCTGGGCGTAGTCCATGCGCTTGACCCCGGCCAGACCTGCGGCCAGCAGTTCGTTGGCCTTGGCCTCGACCCACTTGGTCACGTCGCTGTCCGCAGGGCCGCCGTTGGGTGGGTTGTACTTGAAGCCGCCGCTTTGTGGCGGGTTGTGCGAGGGGGTGATGACGATGCCATCGGCCAGGCCAGTCTGGCGGCCACGGTTGTAGCAGAGGATGGCGTGGGACACCGCCGGGGTCGGGGTGTACTCGTCATCCTTGGACAGCATCACCTGCACGCCATTGGCCGCCAGCACTTGCAGGGCGCTGGCGGCGGCCGGTGCCGACAGTGCGTGGGTGTCGGCGCCGATGAACAGCGGGCCATCGATGCCCTGGGTCTGGCGATACAGGCAGATCGCCTGGGTGATGGCCAGCACGTGGTCCTCGTTGAAGCTCAGCTCAAGGGAGGTCCCCCGGTGCCCGGAGGTGCCGAAGGCAACCCGCTGGGCCACCACGGACGCATCAGGGCGGCCGGTGTAGTAGGCGGTCAGCAGGCGGGGAATATCAACCAGAACGCTGGCCGGAGCCAGCTTGCCTGCCAAAGGACTGAGCGTCATGCAAGAACCTCGAGTTCAACGAATGTAGGTGTTGGAACGCGCAGTGTACTGGGAGTTGCAATGCCGTGCGATGGGGCGAGCGGGGATTATTAACGGGCCGTCTGCCACCAAGCGGGAAACATCTGCTGCACCCGTGGCTCGGCGAAACGCTCGTCGATCAGCAGCAGCACGCCACGGTCGTCATCACCGCGGATAACCCGCCCGGCGGCCTGGATTACCTTGCGCACGCCGGGGTACAGGTAGGCATAGTCGAACCCCGCGCCAAACTGGCGACCCAGGCGCTGTTTGAACTGCTCATTGATCGGGTTGACCTGAGGTAGGCCGAGGGTAGCGACAAAGGCGCCGATCAGGCGCGTACCCGGCAAATCCACCCCTTCGCCGAATGCCCCGCCCAGGACGGCAAAGCCGATGCCCTGCCCGTCTGGCACAAAGCGCGCAAGAAACGCCTCGCGCGCCGCTTCATCCATACCCGCAGCCTGCTCCCAGCGTGGCAGTTGCGGGTAACGTTCGGCCAGCAGTCCGGCGACCTGCTGCAGGTATTCAAAGCTGCTGAAAAACGCCAGGTAGTTACCCGGCCGGTTGCGATACTGCTCGGCAATCAGTTCGACGATCGGCGCCAGCGAAGCCTGCCTGTGCTGAAAGCGGGTCGACACCTGGCTGACAATGCGCACATCCAGTTGCTCTGCCTTGAACGGCGCCGCGACCTCAAGCCAAGCAGTATCGCCAGGCATGCCCAGCAGGTCGGCATAGAAATGCCGTGGGCTGAGGGTGGCGGAAAACAACGTGACACTGCGCGCGGCACTCATGCGCGGGCCCAGCAAGCGCGCCGGCACTACATTGCGCAGGCACAGGGTGGCCAGGCGCCGCTTGCGCGGGCCATTGCGCAGGCTGATGTCGAAGATGAAATGCTCATCGAACAACTCCGCCACCCGGCTGAAATGCAAGGCCTGATAGAAGAACTGCAAGAGCAGCGGGTCGACTTGCGCAGGCGCCTGGTTCAGGCGCTCTTGAATCAAGCCAATGCACTGCTGCAACGCGCTGAGCAAGCCGTCGGGCAATCGCTCGCTGGCCTGGTACTGCGCATGCTGGTCCTTGTACAGGGCGTTCCATTGGCGGTTCAGCCGATCCAGCGCACTGACCAACCCTTCGGGCTTGCTCTGGCGCAACGCCTGCAGTTGGCCTTGATCCAGGCTGGCGCTGTACATGCCTCGCCCCCGCTCGACCAGGTTATGCGCCTCGTCCACCAGCACCGATACCCGCCACTGGTTGGCTTGGGCCAGGCCAAACAGCAAGGCGTGCGCATCGAAATAGTAGTTGTAGTCGGCAATCAGCACATCAGCCCAGCGCGCCATCTCCTGGCCCAGGTAGTAAGGGCACACGTGATGTTCCAGGGCCACCTCACGCAGCGCCTGGCGATCGAGCAATGGCCGCGCGCCTGCTGCCTCGCGCGCCGCAGGCAGGCGGTCGTAGAAACCCTTGGCCAACGGGCAAGATTCGCCATGGCAGGCGCTGCCGGGGTGTTCGCAGGCCTTGTCGCGGGCGATCAGCTCCAGCGTACGCAAGGCTGGCTGGGGCGTGGCCTGGTCGATCTGGCGCAAGGCATCGAGTGCCAATGCCCGGCCGGGCGTCTTGGCCGTCAGGAAATACAGCTTGTCGAGGCGCTGCGGCGCCATCGCCTTGAGGAGCGGGAACAGCGTGCCCAGGGTCTTGCCGATGCCGGTACTGGCCTGGGCCATCAGGCAGCGGCCGGTACTCACCGCCTTGTACAGGGTCTCGGCCAATTGGCGTTGGCCCTGGCGGAACTGCGGATAGGGGAAGCTCAGCGCCTGCAAGCCCTGGTCACGCTCGGCGAGGCGCTGTTCCTGCATCTGCGCCCAGGCCAGAAAACGTTGGCACTGAAGCTCAAAGAAGCGCTGCAACTCTGCCGCTGTGTGCTGCTCGCTGATCACGGTTTGCCGATCGCTGTCGACATCCAGGTAGACCAGCGCTACCTCGACCTCTGCGAGTTGCCGCGCCTGACACAGCAGCCAGGCATAGACCTTGGCCTGGGCCCAGTGCAGTTGGCGGTGGTTGTCGGGTTGCCGGGCCAGGTCACCGCGGTGGGTCTTGATTTCTTCCAGGCGATTGAGCTGCGGGTCATAGCCATCGGCACGCCCGCGCACGCGCAAGCTTTCATAGTCCCCTTCAAGGGCGACTTCGGCCTCGTAATCACCAGCGCGCCGCGCCACCACTCGCCGATGCCCGGCGATGCCTTCCTGGGCGGTGGGCGACGGGGTGAAGCGCAAGTCCAGATCACCGACCTTGGCGCTGAACTCGCATAATGCACGCACCGCCACGCTGTAGCTCATGCCGGCGCCTCACACCAACGCACGTGGCACACGGCGACCGGCAGACCGTGCTCACGACAGAACTCAAGCCAGCGCAGCTGGTTGTCCTGCAAGCGATCCCCCGGCCCCTTGACCTCGACCATCAGGTAACGCCCCTGCTCAGGCCAGAACTGAATCAGATCCGGCATGCCGGCGCGATTGCTGCGAATATCCTGCAACAAGCGCATGAAGCACTGCTTGAGATGGGCGGCGGGCACACAGGCCAGCGCCTGCTCGAGCAACTGCGGGGTGAGCATCTGCCAGAACACGAACGGTGACTGCAGCCCCTGCTTGGCGGCAAAGCAGGCCAGGATGGCCTGGGCATGGCTGCCATCATCCAGGCGCGCCAGGCAGGCCTCGAACAGGGCACTGCGCCGCTGCTGAAAATCTTCGTCGTGCAGGTCCTGAGGGGCCATTTGGAACGGGTGAAAGAATGCCCCCGGCACCGGGGCGAAGATCGCCTCCCAGCAGAGCAGGCCGAACAAGCTGTTGAGCAGCGTGTTCTCCACGTAATGGACCTGCCCCCCTTGCTTGGCCAAATGCACGCGCACGGCCTCCTCGACCCCAAGTTCGGCCATCTCTACGGGCAGTTGCAGCTCGATCGGCGTGACCACGGACGCACGGCGCCTGGCCGCGGGTGGCCCGCCCAACTTGCGCGTCAGGCGCGGCAGCATGCGCGCCAATGCCTGAACCTCGTGGGCGTTGCCGGGCGCCGCGGCCATCTGCTCGGCGAGTGTCTTGGCCTGCGCCCACTGCTCGCTGCGCTCCAGTACCCGCACCTGGCGAATCCGTGCCTCAGGGTGGCGGCTTTGGCCATAGACCTTCAGCGCCAAGTCCCATTCGGCCAGGCGTTCGCACTGCTGGCCGATGCTGAACAGCACCCGCGAGCGGCGCCGCGCCAGCCAGGGGTTGTCGCTGTGCAGGCCCTGCAGCGTGGCCAGCAGCAGCGCCGGCGCCTCGCCCTGCTCCAGACGCTCGGCACACTGGTGCAAGGCCATGGCCAGGTCGATCTCGGCGCGTTGGCGCAGCGCTCGGCTGTCATCGCTGAACGGGACCTTTTCAAAACGCAGCATGCCCAGGTCGGCCAGGACGAAATCCGACCAGTCCTGATAGAGATTACCGAAGAACAACAAGCGCAAGCGGTCGCATAAGGGTTGCAGGCGCCAATGGATGATCTGCACGGGGCTGTCGGCAAACCACTGCGCGAAAGGCCTGGGGGGTAATGATAAGGCCTGCAACTGCGCCAGCAGGTCCGGCTTGGCCGCACGCGGGCGGCTCAGTTGCGCCGCGAAGCACTGCACCAGCTCCTCCTTGCGCAGCACGCTGAACAGTTGCTCCAGCGACAAGGGGGCCTGCGTGCTGACCCAGCCCAACGCCGTCAGCGGCTGTAAGGCGCAGTGACTGTCACCGATCTCGACATACTCGAGTTTGTCGCTGCGAAACAGCTCGCCCTTGCGCATGACCATGCGCACCAACAGCGCCTGGGCAGGCTGCTGCAATTGCTCGAACGCACTGATGAACGCCTGCTCGTGGTCGTCGAGCAGATCGGCATAGCGCACAGCCACCCACGCCAGGACCTTACGGAAGTTATGCAGATAATAGAGGGGGTCATCGACAGAATGAGCGATCACGGCAAAAGGTCGGGCAGCGGCAACGAACACTGGTTATACATACAGATATCGGTGCCTGGCAAGCGCTGCGCCCGGCCACCTAGCGCCATCGAGCAGCGGCAAAAGCCCGCCCTGCCTGTGCTGCACGCCTTTGCTACTCGTCGACTGGCACTGGCAACAGCCGACGAGTGGCGCAGATTATCCGGGCCAGGGGCTAGCGATTTCGGCTGCGCTCGTAAGCCGCCAGCACGATACGTTCCGACTGCACCAGGTAGGCATCGAGCATTGCCGTGGCCTCATCGGGCCGGCCTTCCTCGACACAACGCAAGATCGACGCATTCATATCGACATAAGGCAGGTGGAGAAACTCCGGATCATTGAGCACGCCAAAGGCCAGGCGCAACTCAGCGGCGATCTGGCCATAGAACACCACCATCCGCGGGCTATCAGCCAGCTCGACGATGCCCTTGTGGAACATCATGTTGGCGGTGCCGACAGCTACCCAGTCCTTGGCCTCGCGCGCACGCATGCCGGCCTCGACCGCCTCGCGCATCTGCAGGGTGCCTGGGTGCATGGGAAAGCCCTGGGCAATGGCCTTGCATTCAATGAAACGGCGCACCCGATAGATGTCGATGATCGACGCCATGTCTGGCTCTGCCACGGTTACGCCACGGTTGGGCTCGTGCTTGAGCAGGCCCTCGCGGGTCAGCACCCGGAAGGCCTCACGCAAGGTATTGCGGGAAATCTGCAGGCTCTCGGCCAGCGCTGCTTCGGACAGGCGCTGGCCGGGTACCAGCTCGCCTTCCACCAGCATTCTGCGGACTTCCTGGGTGATGGACTCGCCCAGCGTGCGTGGCAGGGAACAAGCAGCGTCGTTCATAAGCAATCCAGAAGGAGATAACCGTGCAGATGTTCCATCAGCACCTTGTGCTTGGCAAGACGCAGCGTCACGGCTGCTCCATTAGGTAACACCGCTACCGACAATTGTTACAATCTGGTGCACATTGCTCATCCACAAACAAAACATTGTTGAACAATCCATTACCAATATACCTACATTGCAGCGGTTTTATTTGAGCTTGGCATGCACATTGCTCTACACAAGCACCTCTCATTGTAGGAATGATGCCGTGACACAGCTCGCTCATGACTTCACCAAGGCGCGACGGTCTTCGCTGATCGCCGCGATCTTCATGATGGCGACTTCCGCCATCGGGCCAGGCTTTCTCACCCAGACCACCACCTTTACCGCCACCCTGGGTGCTGCGTTTGCCTTTGGTATCCTGGCCTCGATCCTGATCGATTTCGTCGTGCAGCTGAACGTCTGGCGCATCGTGACCCTGACCCGCATGCGCGCCGCGGAACTGGCCAATACCGCCATTCCCGGCAGCGGTTATCTGCTCACGGTACTGGTGGTGTTCGGTGGCTTGGTGTTCAGCCTGGGCAACATCGCCGGCGCCGGCCTGGGCCTGAATGCCCTGACGGGCCTCGATCCCAAATGGGGTGGCGCGTTCAGCGCGCTGGTGGCCATTGCGATCTTCTCCTCGCACCGCGCAGGGGTTGCCATGGACCGCATCATGATGGTGCTCGGCACGCTGAAAGTCGGCCTGATCGTGTTCGCCGCCTTCGCCACCCACCCGCCGTTGGGCGAGGCCCTGCGCCAGGCGGTCTGGCCTGACTTCATCGACTTCGCCTCGATCACCACCATCGTTGGTGGCACCGTCGGTGGCTACATCACCTATGCCGGTGCACACCGCCTGCTCGATCGCGGCGTGGTCGGGGTAAAGAACATCGAGGTGGTGTCCAAGGCTGCGCTGACCGGCATTCTGGTCACCGGCATTGCCCGTTACGTACTGTTCTTGGCCGTGCTTGGGGTGGTCGCCAGCGGCGTGGTCATCGACGTTTCCGGCCAAGGCGCCAACCCGGCTGCGCAAGCGTTCAAAGCCGCTGCCGGCGACATCGGCATGATGGCCTTCGGCTTAGTGCTGTGGGCGGCCGGGATCAGCAGCGTGATCGGCGCCTCGTACACCTCGATGTCGTTCATCACGGTGTTCTCCAAGCGTATCGATGAACGCGTACGCAACCTGAGCACGGTGGTGTTCATCCTGATCGCCTTGGTCCTGTACATGATGCTGGGCAAGCCACCTGCGGCGCTGCTGGTGTTCGCCGGCGGCTTCAATGGCTTGATCCTGCCGCTGGGCCTGAGCATTTTCATGTACGTTGGCTGGCGTCGCGCCGACCTGATGGAAGGCTATCACTACCCTCGCTGGCTGCTGGTGCTGGGCGTGGTGACCTGCCTGTTGTCGTGGTTCATGGCATTCAAGTCGGCAGGTGCCATCTTTGCCTTTATCAACGCAGCCTGATTACCGCGGAGACTTCAACATGCGTTCCATTGATCTGAACAGCGACTTGGGGGAGAGCTTCGGCGCCTGGAGCATGGGCGACGATGCGGCGATCCTCGAAGTGGTCAGCAGCGCCAACGTCGCCTGTGGCTTTCATGCTGGCGACCCGCTGGGCATCCTGCACACGCTGGAGACCGCCGCGGCGCGAGGCGTAGCCATTGGCGCCCACGTGGCCTACCCGGACCTGGTCGGTTTTGGCCGGCGCAACATGGATATCCCTGCCGAGCAACTGCGCGCCGATGTCATCTACCAGATCGGCGCGCTCATGGGCCTGGCGCGCAGCGCCGGCACCCGGGTCAGCTATGTCAAACCGCATGGTGCGCTGTACAACACCATCGCCCATGACCGCACCCAGGCAGACGCGGTGATCCAGGCGGTACTGCGGATCGATCCGCAACTGAAACTGGTGTGCCTGGCCAACTCGCCGCTGCTGGACTGGGCCGGCGAGGCGGGCCTTTCGTGTATTGCCGAGGCTTTCGCCGACCGCGCCTACACCGCCCAGGGCACGCTGGTTTCACGCTCGCGGCCGGGCGCTGTGCTGCACGACCCTGAGCTGATCGCCCAGCGCATGCTGCGCCTGGTGCGTGAAGGCGTGATCGAAGCCGAGGACGGCCAGGTGATCAGCCTGCAAGCCGAGTCGATCTGTGTGCATGGCGACAGCCCCGATGCGGTCAGCATCGCCCGCGACCTGAAAACCCGCCTGCTCGAGGCAGGCGTCACACTCCGCGCATTTTCCTGAGGTTGACCATGACACCATTGCAGCAGGCCCGCCAAGCCGCCGTCGACGCCCGCGCCCGTTATCGCGCAGGGCTGGTAGCACCGAGCGCCGGCCAGGCGCCTGGGTTGACCCAGGCCAACATGATTACCCTGCCCCGCGAATGGGCCTACGACTTTTTACTGTTCGCCCAACGCAACCCGCAGGCGTGTCCCGTCCTAGACGTCACCGAGCCTGGCAGCTACAGCACGTTTCTGGCCGAGGGCGCCGACCTGCGTACCGACCTGCCCGCCTACCGAGTCTGGCGCGACGGCCAGCTGACCGAGGAAGTCAGCGATGTCCGCGAGCACTGGGCGCAACACGACGATCTGGTCAGCTTCCTGATCGGTTGCAGCTTCACCTTCGAGGCCGACCTGATCAACGCCGGCATCGACGTGCGCCACATCAGCCAAGGCTGCAACGTGCCGATGTACCGCACCAACAAGCTGTGCCGCCCGGCCGGGCGCCTGCATGGCGAAATGGTGGTGTCGATGCGCCCGATCGCTGCCGAGCGCGTGGCGGATGCGGCCAGGATCACCGCGCGTTACCCAGGCGTGCATGGCGCACCGGTGCATGTGGGCGAACCGGCTCTGCTCGGCATCGAGGATCTGGGGCGTCCCGACTTTGGCGACGCGGTCACCCTCAAACCCGGCGAGATCCCGGTGTTCTGGGCGTGTGGGGTAACACCGCAGGCGGTGGTGATGGCCTCCAAGGTGCCATTTGCCATCTCCCATGCACCCGGGCACATGTTCATTACCGACATTGCCGACAGCTACTACCACGTATAGGAGTGGAGCATGCGTTTCTATCCGGTCAGCCTGGACGCGCTCCTGGTTGAATTGGCGAACCTGGACGAGACCCTGGTCTTGTTCGACTCGCTCCAGCATGAGCCCATCGTCGGCGTGAGCGAGATCATTCCGGCAGCGCGCACCCTGCTCGTGCACTTTTGCCCCTTGACCCTGCGCCGCGAGGCGCTGGCCGCACGAATTGCTTCGCGCCAGCTGCACGGCCAGGCGCGCGCGGCCGGCAAGCTGGTCGAGATTGCCGTGCACTACAATGGCGAAGACCTCGAAGAGGTGGCGCGGGCGCTGGATATCAGCGTCCAGGAGGTAATACGCCGTCATACCGGCAGCGATTACAACGTCGCCTTCTGCGGCTTCGCCCCAGGCTTTGCCTACCTCAGCGGCGGCGCCGAATTCGTCGTGCCCCGGCGCAGCACCCCTCGCACCCGCATTCCTGCCGGAGCCGTAGCCCTGGCTGGCGGCTTCAGTGGTGTTTATCCGCAAGCCAGCCCCGGTGGCTGGCAGATCATCGGCATCACTGAGCAAAAGATGTGGGATTTGCAGCGCGAGCAGCCGGCTTTGCTCCAGCCGGGCTATCGCGTGCGCTTTCACGATGCAGGCCCCCTGCCAGGGACGCGGGTCTCGGTTGCCCTAGCCAACCCTCAAGCAACAGCGCCCACCGTGGGCCAGACCCTGGAGATTGTCTCGCCTGGGCTGCAAACGCTGTTGCAAGACCTTGGCCGCCCAGGCCTGGCCGGACAAGGCGTATCGGCCTCGGGGGCAATGGACAGGGGCGCCTTGCGCGCCGCCAACCAGGCCGTGGGCAACGCTGCGGCGAGCGCCTGCCTGGAAATTCTCATGGGCGGCCTGAAGCTCATTTGCCATGGCCAGGCAGTGGTCGCAGTTACCGGCGCCACAGCGGCGCTGCAAGTGCGCACAGCTGACGGCCAACTGCTGCAACCGCAGCTGTACATGCCCTTTGCCTTGCACGATGGCGATCAACTGAGCATCGACGCGCCTACGGCTGGCCTGCGCAATTACCTGGCCATTCGCGGCGGTTTCGATCACCCGCCAGTGCTGGGCAGTCTGTCGACCGACACCCTCGCCCAGGTTGGCCCCGCGCCACTGGCGGCGGGGACTCGCCTAGGCTTCCAGCACCGCAGTGGCGGCGCCGCAGTGTCGCTCAGCGAGCAAGCGGCGTTCGCCATGCCGCGCGCCGATCAGGTCATCACCCTGGATGTGCTGATGGGCCCGCGTAGCGATTGGTTCACGCCCCACGCACAGACGCTGCTGGCCGAACAGCTGTGGCAGGTCACGCCGCAATCGAACCGGATCGGTATCCGCCTGGCCGGCGCGCAGCCCTTGGCGCGCGCCGTCGATGGCGAGCTGCCCAGCGAAGGCACCTGCGTCGGCGCCATCCAGGTGCCGCCCAGTGGCCAGCCGGTGCTGTTCTTGGCTGACCATCCGTTGACCGGCGGCTACCCGGTAATCGGCGTGGTTGCGCCCTATCACCTGGACCTGGCCGGGCAAATTCCAGTCAACGCACGTATTCGCTTCAACCCGCTGGGCGCATTCGAGCCCGTGTGCCCTGCCCTTTCTGACGAGATCCAACAGCGATGAAAAAGGTTCTGATTGCCAATCGCGGCGAAATCGCCGTCCGTATCGCCCGCGCTTGTCGCGACTATGGGGTGGCATCGGTGGCGGTGTACGCCGATGCCGATATCGATGCGCTGCATGTCCGTCAGGCCGACGAGGCCTATGCGCTGGACGGCCAACGGCCGACCGACAGCTACCTGAACATCGACAAACTGCTGGCGGTGGCGGCACGTGCCGGCGCTGACGCCGTGCACCCTGGTTATGGGTTTCTCTCTGAACGCGCCGACTTCGCCCGTGCGGTGATCGCCGCGGGCCTGACCTGGATCGGCCCAGACCCCAGCACCATCGATGCACTGGGCGACAAGGTGCAGGCTCGGCGCATCGCCCTGAAAGTCGGCGCGCCCCTGGTGGCCGGCACTGAAGACCCGGTCAAGGATGCCAGCGAAGTTGTCGCGTTCGCCCAGCAGCACGGCCTGCCGATTGCCATCAAGGCCGCGTTCGGCGGTGGTGGGCGTGGCCTCAAGGTCGCCTGGAAGCTCGAAGAAGTCAGCGAGCTGTATGAGTCGGCGGTGCGCGAGGCGGTTGCCGCCTTCGGTCGTGGCGAGTGCTTCGTCGAACGCTTCCTCGATCGCCCTCGGCACATCGAGGCGCAGATCATCGCCGATCGCCACGGCCGGGTGGTGGTAGTCGGCACCCGCGACTGCTCGCTACAGCGGCGCAACCAGAAGCTGATCGAAGAAGCACCTGCGCCGTATCTGACCGATGAGCTGCGCCAGCGCATCCATGCCTCGGCACGCGACATCTGCGCCGAGGCCGGTTATGTCGGCGCCGGGACGGTGGAGTTCCTGCTCAGTGACGATGGCACGCTGTCGTTCCTGGAGGTCAACACGCGTTTGCAGGTGGAGCACCCGGTCAGCGAAGAAACCAGTGGTATCGATCTGGTCATCGAGCAGCTGCGCGTTGCCCAAGGGCTGGCGTTGTCGTTCAGCGATACGCCAGTTCCGCGCGGCCACAGCTTTGAGTTTCGCATCAACGCTGAAGATGCCGGCAACGGCTTCTTGCCAACGCCCGGCGCCATCACCCGCTTCCAGCCGCCCACCGGACCTGGCGTGCGTTTGGACAGCGGGGTGGTCGAGGGCTCGCGGGTTTCGCCCAATTTCGACTCAATGATCGCCAAGCTGATCGTGACTGGCGCGACCCGCGAGCAAGCCATCGCCCGTGCCCGGCGCGCCTTGGCCGAATTCCAGGTCGATGGCGTTGCCACTGTGTTGCCGTTCCATCAGGCGGTGATGGCGCATGCCGATTTCACCGCCGCCGATACCTTCGCGGTGCACACCCGTTGGATCGAGACCGACTTCGCCGATCAGATAGCAATCGCCCCGCGCAGTGCCAATGCTGCCGACCCTGGCGTGCTGCGCAGCTTTGTCGAGATTGACGGCAAGCGCCACCAACTGGGCTTGCCAGCGGCGCTTCTGGGCGGTTTGAGCCTGAACTCGGCCGCACAGAGCACTATCGGCCAAGCCCAGGTGGAACCCTTAGACCCACAAGCGATAGTCACCCCGGTCGCGGGCAACCTGCATACTTGGGTCGTTGCCAACGGTGAAGCGGTGCAGGCCGGGCAAGTGGTGGCGGTGATGGAAGCGATGAAAATGGAGACGTCCATCCTCGCACCCTGTGCAGGTCAGTTGCAGATTGGCCAGCAGCCTGGCGCCTACTTTGAAGCCAGGTCGGTGATCGGCCGTATCCAAACGCCAGACTGAGGCCAGGGCTGAATCTGCGTAACGTGCGTGGTAATTGGGTGTTCGCCCGGTTACCGCGCGCATTCAAGTGAATACCATTGCGCGCCTGCCTGACGTTCACCGTGGATCCTCTGGAGGCACCTGCTCTTGCAACGCCTGGCTGAGCAGACGTAACCCATGCTGCAGGTTTTGCTCGTTGGTGCCCTCCCAGACCAACAACAGGCACTGATGAAAGCGCCCCTGCAAACTGAACCGATCACCAGGGACAATCAGCAGGTCACTGCCCGCCACTACCTCGACTGCGCGATTGCTGGCCAACGGCTGGTGCAGGCGTACCCACAGTGCCTGGCCTCCCTGCGGCATACAAAAAACCACCCATTCACCCAAATGCAGCTGGACCTGCTGACAGAGCAACTGCATGCGCGCCTCGCGTTCCCTGCGCAAGGGCGCCAGATGGCAATCCACCTCGCCTTTCACGTACAACTGGGCCAGCGCCTGTTGGCGCAGCGGCGGCAGCAAAAAACCTCGCTGGGCAAACTTTTCGGCGACGCCTGCATGACGACACAAGACAAAGGCATAGGGCGCTTCGGCCCCCACTTCAGCCTCCAACGAACCCAGCACCAGCACGCCTTTAGGCTCTAGCCAGTCGCGCAGACGTCGGTTCGCGGGCGCCGCGAAGCTCAGCTCACTGTCCAGGTCGTTCTCCAGCAACCAGGCCGGATGCTCAGCCAGCAACGCGGCAATCTTGTGTTGTTCAAGCTCGGTCAGCAGCCGCCCGGTCGGCAAGCTCAGGCACGCCGGCATGACCACCAGACGCACCGGTTCACGCGCCAACAGCCGCGCAAAAACATCCAGGTCCAAGCCGCACTCGGCATCCAGCGGAACCTCCAGCACACGCAGGCCGGCCAACTGCAACCCGCGCAGCAGTCGCCAGCAACAGGGCGATGCGACCAGCGCTGTGGCGCCGCGCAGGTGCAAGGCGCAGAGCAGGGTTTGCAGCAGTGCTTGGACGTCGGTGGCCAGGTGCACATCCTCGGCGCTCCAGCATTGACGCGAAGAGCGGGTATAGCGCGCCGCCAGTGCGTTACGCAGTAACGCGCCCCCCACCGCCCGCCGTGGCCCACTCTGGCACGCGCTCTGGCGCGACAAGCGACGCTCCTGCCGGAGCAACGCGCGCTCCAGCGCGGCTGATGAAGACAGCGGCACATGCAATGCCGACAACCGCTGCGAGCGTGGGTTAGCGGCCTGAGCTTCGTCCGTCAAACAAGCACGCACGAAGTAACCCGACTTGGGCACTGAACGCACCCGCCCCTCATGCTCGAGCAGGCTGTAGGCACTTTGCACCGTCGCCAGCGACACGCGCAGACGACGTGCCAGATCGCGGAGCGAGGGCAAACGCCCCTCACCGTTGCGGTCCGCTTCGCCAATCAAGCGCTCCAGGTAGCGATAAACCGTCTGGTAGGCGAACTCGCCGCGGGCCGACCGGCTCATCAGGTCGCGACCTGAGGCACCGCTCTAGCGCTAACGTGCAGACGCAGGGCCAAGTCACGCCGCGCCAGATTGGCCACTACGCGTCTGGCCGGCTGGCCCATGCGCCGGGCATAGATCGCCTTGAGCTGCGCCAAACTCAGACCGCTGACATCCATCAACCACTGCTGCACCGGCTCAGGGCAGGGTTTGCCCTGCAAGGCCCGATGCAGATAGGGCAAGGCGACCCGCATACCGGGATGGCAATACTCAACGAAACCCTCAAGCCCGCGCCCATGATCGGCGAACGGGGCATGAATCAGGCAAATCAACTGCTGCTCGGTCAACCCCGCCAGGTTCAGAAAGCGCGCCTGGGCCGAGTCACACGCCTGCGTGGAATGAGCTCGATCGCGCACCGCCAGCCCCAAGCGCCCTTCTTTGTGCCCCTTGCGCTGCTGACGGCCACGCAACTGGCGCAGGTGCAGCAACGCGTCAAGATCAAAATAAGCCATCAGGGGTGCCTGGGACCTGGTAGGTTCGAGGTGCACGCCGAGCATCTGCTGCAACTGGCTGTCGTCGAGCCTGTCCTGCAGCAAGTCGTCCACCGCGATCACCCGCAGCGGGCTGTCTGGATTTGCCGCGGCCGCTGGATGCTTGGGAGCATCCAAAGGTGCGTCCGCCAATGCTTGCAGCCAGCCAAGCGCCTCGGCCAGCGTCGCCAAATTCAGATAGGTACCCTGCAGACCCAACTCGCCCGTCAAACGCAGGCAGCGCCGACTCCACGCCAGATAGAGCAGGCGCTGGCGCTCAGGGATGAGCGTGATCAGGGCGCTCGCACCATGGCTATTGTCCAGTACCAGGCAAAAAGCATTGGCCAGTTGCAGGTGCAGACGGCTACCGAACATGGCTTCAGGCTGGCCTGCGGTCAGGTGGCCAAAAAGCAACAACGCTTGGCGCGATTGCGCCCAAGGCTCGATCGACATCGTTGGCCGCACGCCAAAGGGCACCACCGATTGCCCTTCGATCATCAGCAACTCCACCCGCGCATCATCCTGCATAAACAGTTTGCCGAAGCTGCGCTCATGGTTGACCAGGGTCTTGTGACTGATGGCCGGCAGCGCGGCGACCACCACGCGCAGTCGGAAGGTGGCAGGCGCACGCAAGGCGATGGTCAACTGCGCAGCACGCAAGCAGGCTAGCAAATGTGCGCTTCGTCGGTCTTCCCCATGCACCACTAGCAACTGAAACTGGCCAATGTACTCAACGCCCCCAGCCGCCACCAGCAGTCGCTGGATCAATAACTGCATAGATGCGCGCTGGGCTTGGGACATATGTTTCAACAAGCGCTCCAGCACTTGCTGATAAATGTACTGCATGGCTTGGTCATGAATATCACTCATGGGCACCCCTTCCTTTCGAGGACTTCTGCTCACCACTAAATAGTGCGCAAAATCAAGTTAGCTTCTCGCTTATCGGACGTTTCTTACATCTATTTAGGAACCAGCCAAGTGACAACCTACTGCCGCCAAACCATTGAAAGAAAATCGCACCACCATCGCCCCCAACCGCGCTCTACCCTGCTGCATATCAACGTGCATATTCATTCAGCACTCCCGGAGCTGACTATCATCGGGCCATTATCAATCCTTGCCCAACGAATAAAAGATACAGATCTCGGTAAAAAAACCATTCAGCAAGGAACCACCAAGGATCTGCCCATAAAATTGACCAAACAAAACAAAAGAACAAAAAGAAAAAGTGGACTTGCAACTTACGAAAACATAAACGACCGTCATCTGTTACTTCAAAACCCGTAGGAAACATCCGAAAAAAACATGCATCTGCGGATACTTGATCATTTAGTTCGTGTCGGGGTCGGTTAAGCGACCTAGCCGCTGCAGATAGCCATTCGCGCTACAGCCCTTCACACAACACACCCTCGCCAAGATTGCAATTCACTTCAAGCTCGCCCAAGCTCAGCCCCTCTGCCTCAACGGACTCGCCGATGCCCCGACACCGTCACTACCTGATCGCTGTGCTGTTGCTGATTCTGGTATCGGTGGTGATCGGCTATTTGTCGCGCAGCGAAGCGCCCACCGCGCCCGCCCTGCCGCCACATAGCTACGCCAAAGCCCTGCGCATGGCCCATAACGGCCAACCGGGCGCCGCCCGCGTGCTCTATCAGCAATTGCAGCGCAACGACCTGGCGCCGATTCGTCGCGCGGCGTTGTATGCCGAACTGGCCAACTACCCTTCACCTAAAGCGCTGGAGCTGGCCAAGCTTGATCTGCAGCACGACGAACCGTTGGTGCGCCGCGCCGCCATTGCCAGCATTCGCCAGCTATTGCCCGCGACGCAGCGCAGCCTGGTGCTAGGGCCACTGCTTGATGACGATGACCAGAGTGTTCGCTTTGCCGCAGTGGACGCCTTGCTGGGCCTGGATCCCGATGCGATTGGCCTGTACTTCGGTCCACTGCAACAGGCCCTTGACCAATTCCAGCAAGCACTTGAAGCGCAACCGCAAGATCCCGCCGCGCAAATCCACCTGGCACGCCTGTATTTGCACGAACACGACTACCAGCGCGCTAATGCAGCCCTGCAACGCAGCCTGAAAGCGTCACCGGAGAGTCTCGAGGCGTTAGCTATCCAAGTTCGTTTGTTGGAGCGCCAGGGTCAGCACGATGCATCTCGGCAGGTGCTGGGCAAGGCCCTGGCCTTGCAGCCAGACTCTGCTTTTTTGCAGCACCAACTAGGCCTCTGGCTGACTCGCCACGATCAGCACGAATACGCGCTATTGGCGTTCTCCCGCGCAGTGGAACTGCAACCTGACGATCCCGACTATCGCTACGCGCTGGCGCTGACTCTGCACCAGTTGGAGCAGGTTGAGGCCGCGCAAAAACAGTTGGAGACGGTATTGAATCGACAGCCGGCCAATCGCAAGGCGCGGGTATTGCTAATCCAATACTGGAAAGAGACCGGGCAGTTGCAAAACGTTCAGGTGCTATTGGCCGAACTTGAGCGGCTAAACCCGGATGATCCAATACTCCAGCAAGGCCTTTAGAGAAATCCTTAAACAGTTTGAACCCCGGTCCCCGGGCCATTGTCCAGTGGATATCGGCAGGGTCACTTGCGACCCGCCAACTGTTTAGGGAGAACAGCCTTGGCCGCTTCGTTGTCGCTGGACGAGCGTGCACTGATCCTGGCTCCAGCACGTCTGGGGGCGAAGACCAGCAGAATGCTTGCGGCCGCAGGAATCGGCTGCCAACGTACAACCGATCTGGCGCGCTTGTGTGGCTGGTTATCCGAGGGCGTTGGCCTGGCGATCGTCGCTGAAGAGAGCCTATCCGACGATCAGAAATCACCGTTGCAGCAATTTATAGATGGCCAACCTGAATGGTCCGACCTGCCCATTGTGTTGCTGGCAGATATCCACTCGCCAACCACCGGCCCACCGCGAGAACGCTTGGGTAACCTGCTGTTGCTGCAGCTTCCTTTCGATGATTGCCAGCTACTGAATCTTAGCCAATCGGCCCTTCGGGCCCGACGCCGTCAGTACCTTGCTCGCGACCAGCTGCTTGAGTTGCAGCAGCAATTGCACGATCAGGCGCAGCAGCGGCAAAAAGAAGTCCAGGCACTGCACCAAACGTGCAAGATGGAAGCCGTAGGTCAATTGGCCGGCGGCGTTGCCCACGACTTCAATAATCTGTTGACCAGCATAGGCGGAAGCTTCGAGTTAATTGACCGCTACCTGCAACAGGGCCACACCGACAAGCTTGGCGCGGTGTTGCGCATGGGCCAGGAAGCCGTTACGCGTGCCGCACGCCTGACCCATCGGTTATTGGCGTTCTCCTCCCGGCAATCGCTGGACAGCCGCAGTGTCGACCTGAGCGCCTTGCTCGAGTCGATGCCATTGACTGACTTGGGCGGCGCAATCCGCGTGCACTTACGCCTGCCGGAGAACCTCTGGAGAGTACAGGCGGATGATCAGCAGCTACGCGAAGCGCTGGGCAACCTGCTGACCAACGCCTCGGAGGCGATGCCCAGCGGCGGCGAACTGACCATCGAGGCGAGTAACCTGCGGGTTGACAAGGCACGCTTGGCCCATGAAGGCTTGGCCAGCGGTGATTATCTGCGCATCAGCATCAGCGACAACGGCCAAGGGATGTCGCAAAGCACTCTGGAGCGGGCTTTTGAGCCATTTTTCAGCACCAAACCGGTGGGTCAGGGCATCGGCATGGGGTTGTCGATGGTCTATGGCTTCAGTAAACAATCGCATGGCCATGTAGCGTTGCACAGTGAAATTGGCCGAGGTAGCAGGGTTGATCTGTATTTGCCACGCGACCCAGGCAATGTGCAGCCTCAAGCCAAGACCAATCACCTACCCGCCCCCACTGCCTGGGCTGATCAGCATGTGCTGATAGTCGAAGACGACGAACATGTGCGCCTGCTGGTGTGCCAGGCGCTTGCCGAAGATGGCTTGGATTGCCAGGTAGCGAGCAACGCCAACGAGGCGCTGCGGGTGCTGCACTCCCCTCGCCCACTGGCCTTGCTGATCAGTGATGTCGGGCTCCCCGGAATGAATGGCAGGCAATTGGCTGAAATCGCCCAGCAGCTGCGTCCGGAGCTGCCTGTGCTGTTCATCACCGGTTACGCAGAAACGGCGATGGCCAGGGATGATTTTCTTGGGCCAGGCATGCAATTGATCTGCAAGCCGTTTGAACTCAACCACCTGCAACAGAGGGTTGCGCGGATACTGGGCAAACGCTCAAGCGGCGCTAGCAACTAATCATGCACTTGGCCTGCTCTACCAAACTGTCCAGGGTAAAGGGTTTGAGCATCAGCGCAGTTCCTGGCTGGCTGAGCAATTGCTGCTCTACGGGTTGTTCGGTAAACCCGGTAATGAACAGAATTTTCTGTTCGGGGTTGAGCAGACGCATGGCCTTGGCGACCTGACGTCCACTAAACCCTCCAGGAAGCCCAATGTCGGTGATGACCAAATCGAACTTGCCAGCTAGCCGGTACTGCCCTAAAGCGGAGTTGGCATCGGTAGCATCACTGACCTCAAAACCAAAGTCCGACAATGCCTCCTTCATCAAATTGCGTAGATTGGCCTCATCGTCGATCAGCAGCACGCGCTCTCCGCGTCCACGTGCCGAACTTGCCGGTAACGCTGCTGGGGCCTGTTCTGGTTCCGGCAACGCCTGGCCACGCGGAAACATCATCGACACCCGGGTGCCCCTACCCAAGGTCGATTCAGCCCACGCGTGGCCACCCGACTGCCTGACAAAACCGTAGACCATCGACAACCCCAGCCCGGCCCCTCGACCAGCCGGTTTGGTGGTGAAAAATGGTTCGAACGCGCGTATCACGTCTTCGCTCGACATGCCATGGCCATTGTCCTCGACATGAATGGCCACGTAATCGCCGTTGGGCAAACCGCTACCATTTACCTCCGAGCCCGTCAGACGCTGGTTGACGCTGCGAATCGTCAGCTGGCCGCGGTCCCGGCAGGCATCACGGGAGTTGGCGCACAGGTTGATCAATGCATTTTCCAATTGCGCGGCATCCAGATAGACCGGCCATGACGCCGTATCCAATTGCCACTGCAAACGCATCTCCGGCCCCAGTGCCTGCAACAGGATCGGCTCAGCCGCTTCCAGCAAACGGTTGATATCCAAGTTGCGCGGTGACAGTGGCTGGCTTCTGGAAAATGCCAACAATCGATGAGTGAGGGTCATGGCCCGCTGGACTGAATCACGGGCCAATAGCACATAGTTGTCGATTCGTTCTAATCGCCCTTGCGCCAAGCGCCGTTGCAGCAGCTCGAGGCTGCCGCCGATACCCGACAACAGGTTATTCATCTCATGGGCCATACCACCCGCCAACTGCCCTACAGCTTGCATCCGCTGGCTGTTGCGCAGGAGCATCTCGCTCTGGCGAATGGCGTCTTCGCGCTCTTGGCTGATATCGCGCCCCACCGCCGTCAGCACATTACCCTCAAGCCTGCCGCTCCAGCTGAACCAGCGGTAATGCCCCTCTTTGTGACGCAGCCGGGTTTCGATCTGCTCAACCCCGTTGCCATGCAGAACATCCAGGACTGCACTACGGATTTGCGGTCGATCGGCTGGATGCACCAGTTCAAGGATCGGCATGCCCGCCACTTCATCCTCACTCCAACCCAAGATCTGCAGCCACGCAGGATTGGCCGCCTGCAAGCGCATGTCGCGCTTAAGCATGACCATGGCATCGCGCGAAAGCTGCCAGATGTGGTCTCGGTCAGCCATGTAGCGAGCGATCTGTTTTTCGAAGGTTGTCGCCAATTCTCGCCACAGGCCTATGGTTTCCATGCTCGCGGTGGTATCGATGACCGTGTGCAGAACGCCCGCCACTGCACCCTGGTCATCCCTGATGGGGGTGTAGCTGAAGGCATACCAGGCTTGGCCAATGCTGTTGCCAGGGCCTATCCGAATAGGGGTGTCTTCAACGAAACTGGCCTGCCCTTGCAGCGCCTTGAACACACACGGGCCGATCACTTGCCAGTGTTCGTCGCTCCACAACGAATCGAAAGAACAGCCCAAGGTCTGCAGGTTTGCCGGAAATAGGCCTCGGTACCCCTGGTTATGGATCACCGTGAGCTCCGCCCC
This sequence comes from Pseudomonas sp. BT-42-2, assembly GCF_025847435.2. Lineage (NCBI taxonomy): Bacteria > Pseudomonadati > Pseudomonadota > Gammaproteobacteria > Pseudomonadales > Pseudomonadaceae > Pseudomonas > Pseudomonas sp. BT-42-2. Next base: position 129,644 of record NZ_JAOYTM010000007.1, on the reverse strand, counting down.
CCATGCCAGTGCGCTGGGGAACGGCGAATGCTGCATCATGTCAACGGCAATGCGCAGGGCTGGCGGCCATTGGGGTAAAGCCCCCAAGGATGTTGTGCTCCAGTCGAACTGGCTGATCGACTTGTCCATGCTGTCAGCAAGGGGGGCGGCTGGCGTAAGGCTAATTACCTGGAGTCCAGGCTCGGATGACCTACCTTTCGCGACCAATTTGTTCATTCCTTGACGTGGTTGGCTGCCCAGCATCATCTGCCCGGACAAGGCGTACTGCAATATTTGGTTAACCACCGGCTCAGCCGAAAAACTCGGCTCATCGCGCATGCCGCAAGGCTAGCACATTGCCATCACTGCGCTGATGGCATCGCGCTCAGTGCCAGCTATGCTGATTAGGCTTTGCCATGCGTTCCCGGAGTCACCGGGCCCTTTCCTGTCGATGGAGCGAGGTCATGAGCAAGAAAATTCTAGTCGTACTGACCAACACCGCCAAATATCCAACCCTTAAACGCGCAACCGGCCTGTGGCTGGGCGAGGCGGTCCACTTTGTCGAGGTGGTCGAAAAAAGTGGCTACGCCGTTGACTATGTCAGCCCCAACGGCGGGTACATTCCCATTGACCCGCACAGCCTGCAGATGGCGCAGGATCTGGATTGGCAGTGGTATGACGACAAGCAGTTCATGAACCGTCTGGGCACTACCCTCAGCCCGGGCCAGGTCAAACCTGATGATTACAGCGCGATTTACTACACCGGTGGCCATGGGGTTATCTGGGATTTCCCGGATAACACGGCGCTGCAAGAGCTGGCGCGGCGCATCTATGAAAAAGGGGGCGTGGTCGCGTCAGTCTGCCATGGGGCGGTAGGCTTGTTGAACATCAAACTTAGCGACAACACGCTGTTGGTCAAAGACCGTGAAGTCACCGGGTTTTCCAATATCGAAGAACAGCTGGTTGAGCTGGATAAGGTCGTGCCCTATCTGACTGAAAACGAACTAGGCGCTCGAGGTGGTAAATACAAAAAACATGAAGATCCGTGGAAGCCGTTCGTTGTGTGCGATGGGCGGTTGATTACCGGCCAAAACCCAGCCTCTAGCGCGTCGGTGGCGGAAAAAGTTGTAGAAACGCTCGGCAAGAAGAGCTGACTCCCACAGCGCGCGACCACATTTACCAGAGTTAAACCGGCTCAAGCCTACAGCTCAGTGAGGATGTCCCCCGTACCCTCCCCAGCATCTGTCCAACCATGGACAGCTCTGACAAGGAGGGTAAGCCGATGTCGAAACTCAAGTATGCAGCACAAAGCCTGTTGCAGCTTTTGCTGATTATAGGGGTTGGGTTGGTGCCTGTGGCTGCGGGACTGACAGTGATGGTCTATCAGCTGGAGCGCAAACTAGACGAGCACGCTCGCGTGTCGGCCAGCGAAGCTGTGCTAGTCATCGATCAGGTGCTGGACAACTTGCTTAGCGCCGCCAGCGAGTCCTTGGTATATGCCGGTAGACCGTGCGACCGCGTGATCGGTGCGTTGAAAGCCCGCACAGCCAAGGACTCACGAATTAGTTCACTGATGTTGACGCGCAACAACAAAGGTTATTGCAGCACTTTACCGCCTCCCTATCCAAGGCTGCACCACTCTGACAGCCAAGGCCCGAATGTCAGACTTAATTTAACCGCTCCTAGCACCCCCAATGGGGTGGTCGTTGAGTATCGGTTAGCAGCCCGCAACTCAGGCGTTGTCGCCACCGCCTATGGCCTTGAGCTGCGCAACGCATTGTATGGTTTCCAGGGTGACTTGGTGATGCTGTTGGAGTTCGATGACAAGTACATCTGGGCCCGAGGCGACAGTCGGGAGCCGACGCGGCCATCGCAATCGGAGTTCTTCCAGAGTGAGCGATCAGCCAAACATGGCTACACGCTTAAAGCAGGCTATCCAACCGGTCACACTGCTCAGGAGATACACCATTCCCTACTCGGAACTCTCCCGTCACTGGCGCTAGTGGGCGTGCTGACCGCTGCCATGGCCTATTGGGGAATTCACAGAAAAAGGCATAAAACCACGGCAACCCCCGCCCTTAACACCAGACGGGGGCGTGCGAGCAGTTAATCGGTGCTAAGCACACCGCGACGCACCTGATCACGCTCGATCGATTCGAACAGGGCTTTGAAGTTACCCTCGCCAAAGCCATCATCGCCCTTGCGCTGGATGAACTCGAAGAACACGGGCCCCAGCAAGGTTTCCGAGAAGATCTGCAGCAGCAGTCGCTTGTCATCGGCCTCTGAAGCACCATCGAGCAGGATACCGCGGGCCTGCAGCTGATCGACCGGCTCACCATGACCAGGCAGACGCTCTTCAAGCATCTCGTAGTAGGTTTGCGGCGGAGCGGTCATGAAGCGCATGCCTAAGCCTTTGAGGGCGTCCCAGGTCTTGATCAAGTCATCGGTGAGGAAGGCGACATGCTGGATGCCCTCGCCGTTGAACTGCATCAGGAACTCTTCGATCTGCCCCGCCCCCTTGGACGACTCCTCATTGAGCGGGATGCGAATCATGCCGTCGGGAGCGGTCATGGCCTTGGAGGTCAGGCCGGTGTATTCGCCCTTGATGTCGAAATAGCGGATTTCGCGGAAGTTGAACAGTTTCTCGTAGAAGCCTGCCCAATAGGCCATCCGGCCGCGATAGACATTATGAGTCAGGTGATCGATGAGCTTGAGACCTGCGCCGACCGGATTACGATCGACCCCGTCGATGAACTTGAAGTCGATGTCATAGATCGAGCTGCCTTCTTCATGGCGGTCGATCAGGTACAGCGGCGCGCCGCCAATCCCCTTGATCGCAGGCAGGCGAAGCTCCATCGGGCCGGTTTCGATCTCGACCGGCTGGGCGCCCAGTTCCAGCGCGCGGGCATAGGCTTCATGGGCATTGCGCACGCGAAATGCCATGCCGCACACCGACGGGCCATGCTCGGCGGCAAAGTAGGATGCGATGCTCTTGGGTTCGTTGTTCAGAATCAGGTTGATACCGCCCTGGCGGTACAGGTGCACGTCCTTGGAACGGTGCGACGCCACCTTGGTGAAGCCCATGATCTGGAATACAGGTTCCAGCACACCCGGGGTCGGCGAGGCGAGCTCGATGAACTCAAAGCCCATCAGGCCCATTGGATTGTCAAAGATATCAGCCATGTTCGTGTCCTCATCTACAGCGCATTAACGGTGGGTCAGGTGCTTGGGATGTCGGACAGACGTGGTGGTGAGCAGGGGATGCCCCGCACGCTGCGGGCGAGGAAGCCACCTATGATCAACGTGAACCCATGATATGTCATATGGACCCATTCTCGGCGGGCTTGATCCTCCAGGAGGGAGAACCTTATTGTTGTATTCGTAAACCGATTCTATCTGGCGTAAATCGGTTTGTCGCGTTTTAAGTGCGTCAAGCTAACCGACAAACGGCTATCCTGTGCGTACTCCTTCTTCAAGATTAGGTCAGCATGCCCCTTTCAGTTAAACGTCCCGCCCGCTGGAGCTGGCGCGCCCTGCTGCCCTGGGTGGTCGGCGCACTGCCCCTGGTGTGTGGGGCGGCGGTGATGAACTGGCAGGCGCAGCGAGAGTTGCGCGAGAGCAGCCAGGCCATCACCGAGCAGGTGCTGCAGCACATCGAGCAGATCCTGGACAGTTTGTCGGATTCTGCCAGGTCACTGTTTCCCTTGGTCGGCAAGCCCTGCGCTGAAGTCGAGGTAGCCTTGCGCAGCCAAGTGACGCGCAACGCGTTCGTACGTTCGACCAATCTGTTCGAACGCAACACGCTCTATTGCAACTCGCTGTTTGGCGAATTTGACGAGCCTGTAAACGCGGCTGACTACACCGAAGGCCGGTTGTGGCTGATGGATGGCAATTCGGTGACACCTGGCCACCCGCTGCTGGTCTATCGCGCCAGCGAAGGCGCTCGCGGCGCCATCACCACAGTGGACGGCGATCACCTGCTCACGGTCCTACGCATGCTCGGTAGGGACGAGGACCTGCAGATCCAGGTGGGCAATAGTTGGATGGGCAAGGACGGCGTGGTTCGTCACGGGGCCCCGCCGACGGCAGCGACCGCAGCAGTGGTACAAGCTTCAGCGCGCTATCCGTTCAGTGTGCATGGCGGCTATGGCGCGCATAAACAAGCCGAACTGATGCGCGATCATTATCCTGCGCTGCTCAGTCTGTTGCTGTTGCTGGGGGTGGTGGCCGGAAGTGTCGTACGCTGGCAGATCCGCCGCGCCTCGTCGCCGCGCAGCGAGCTGGATCGCGCCCTGGAAGCAGATGAATTCCTGCCCTATTTCCAACCAGTGGTACGCAAAGGCGACTATCGCTGGGCCGGCGCCGAAGTGCTGATGCGCTGGAATCACCCACGCGAAGGCCTGGTGCGCCCTGATTTGTTCATCCCGTATGCCGAGCACAGCGGCCAGATCGTCGCCATGACCCGCGCACTGATGCTGCATACCGCCCAAGGCTTGGCGCCTTACGCAGCGCTGCTCGAAGACGGCTTCCATGTCGGCATCAATATCACTGCCGATCATTGCCGCGACCTGCGCCTGCTCGACGACTGCCGGACCTTCCTGCAGCACTTCGAGCCAGGTCGGGTGAAGCTGACCCTGGAGCTGACCGAACGCAAGTTGATCGAAGCCACACCGGTGACCCTGGAATTATTCGAAAAACTTCACGAAATGGGCGTGATGATTGCCCTGGATGACTTCGGCACCGGCCAGTCCAGCCTGAATTATCTGCGCCAGTTCAACGTCGATTACCTGAAGATCGACCAAAGTTTCGTCGCCATGATCGGCGGCGATGCGCTGTCCCAGCACATCTTGGACAGCATCATCGAGCTGTCGACCAAGCTAGGCCTGGGCATTGTCGCCGAGGGGGTGGAAACCCAGACCCAACGCGATTACCTCGAACAGCGCCAGGTAGATTTCCAGCAAGGCTTCCTGTTCGCCCGGCCGATGCCGCTGGATGAGTTCCTGCGTGCCTTGGCTGCACAAAGCTCGCGGTTGCCGCAACCAGCGCGCCCTGAGATCATGCGCGGCTGATCCACCCGCTCATCTCCTGTAACCGAGGCATTCGTGTCAAAAGGCATTCTTTCGTCGGTCATGGCGTCGTGTTTGTTCGCCGTGATGTATTTCTACACCTCCTTGTTGGCACCGCTGGACGGTGAGGAGATCTTTGGCTGGCGGACCTTGCTGACCCTGCCTTGCCTGACCTTGTTCATGCTGGTCAGCAAAGACTGGAAGCGGGTCGGCGAGCTTTTGGCCAGGGTGCGAGAAACGCCAATGCTGCTGCTCGGCATGGTCGGCACCTCGTGGTTGATGGGCGTGCAGCTGTGGCTGTTCCTCTGGGCGCCGCTGCATGGGCGCAGCCTTGAGGTGTCGATGGGCTACTTCCTGCTGCCGCTGGCCATGGTCATGACCGGGCGCCTGGTGTACGGCGAGCGTCTGTCGCGCTTGCAGAAAGTGGCGGTGAGCTGCGCAGCCCTGGGGGTGGGCCATGAGCTGTATCAGAATGGCAGTTTCGCTTGGGAAACCCTGCTGGTGATGATCGGCTACCCGATCTACTTCGTGCTGCGCCGACGCTGCCGCACCGATCACCTGGGCGGGCTGTGGTGCGACATGTGCCTGTTGCTACCTTGGGCGCTGTACTTCGTGATCCAGGGGCCGCTGTCGGCGGCTGACCTGGTCGAACACCCAGGCTTGTATGGCTTGATCCCGCTGCTCGGGGCGATCAGTGCCTGCGCCCTGATCGCCTACGTGCTGGCCAGTCGGCTGTTGCCGTTCAGCCTGTTCGGGCTGCTCAGCTATGTAGAGCCGGTATTGCTGGTGGGCGTGGCCCTGCTACTGGGCGAGACCATCGGCCCCGACCAGTGGCTGACCTACCTGCCGATCTGGGCCGCCGTCCTGGTGCTAGTGCTTGAAGGCTTCAAGCACCTGCTGCGTCAACGTCGGCGTTCGGTGTAAGGCGCACCTGACGCACACGGCGCTCCTCCACCGCCACCACGGTCATGTTCCAGCCGTTCCAGGCCAGGCGGTCGCCGACCACCGGCAGCCGATCCAGCAGACTCATCACCAGGCCCGCCAGGGTCTGGTAGTCCTCGGTGGCACGCGCGCTGAAGCCAATGCGCGCCTGCACCTGGCTGAGGTTCAAGGCGCCACTGACGACGAAGCCACCCTCCTCCTCGATGATCGCCGGGCCCTCGACCTCGCTGGCGTCGGGTAGCTCGCCCGCAATCGACTCAAGGATGTCGGTCATGGTCAGCACGCCGGTGAAATCACCGAACTCGTTAACCACGAAAGCGATGTGCGTCGACTGGTTGCGCATCTGTTCCAAGGCATTGAGCAGGGTGAAGCTTTCCAGCAGGTTCAGCGGCGCGCGGGCCATGCGTTCCAGGTCCGGCTGATTGCCGTCGAGCAGCTCCTTGAGCAACTCCTTCTTGTGCACAAAGCCCAACGGTTCCTCGATACGTCCATTGCGAATCAACGGCAGGCGCGAGTATGGCGAGTTGGCCAGGGCCTGGGTGATGGCTTCGGGCGCTTGCGCCAGGTCGATCGCATCGACTTCGGCACGCACCGTCATCACCGTGCGAATCGGCCGCTCGGCCAGGTTCAGCACGCCGCTGATCATCACCCGTTCGCGGCGATCGAACAGCACCTGCTCTTCGCCACCCTCGACCAGGTCGGCGATCTCTTCACCTACCTCGTCGGCCTCGACCCGGCGACCGCCCATCAGGCGCAGTACCGCATGGGCGGTCCGTTCACGCAGTGGCCGGTGCTGCTGCAAGCTGCGCTTGCGCCGGGCACGGGCCAACTGGTTGAACAGCTCGATCAGGATCGAGAAGCCAATTGCCGCATACAGGTAGCCTTTCGGGATGTGGAAGCCCAGGCCTTCGGCGGTCAGGCTGAAGCCGATCATCATCAAGAAGCCCAGACACAGCATGATCACCGTGGGGTGGGCGTTGACGAAGCGGGTCAGCGGTTTGCTGGCGACGATCATGATGCCGATCGAGAAGATCACCGCAATCATCATCACCGACAGATGCTCGACCATACCTACCGCAGTGATCACCGCATCGAGCGAGAACACCGCATCGAGCACCACGATCTGCGCCACGATGGGCCAGAACGCGGCATGACGCAGGGTGCCGCTGGATTGGGTGACATGGCCCTCAAGCCGTTCGTGCAGCTCCATGGTCGCCTTGAACAACAGGAACACACCACCAAACAGCATGATCAGGTCGCGGCCCGAGAAGCTCTTGTCGAAGATCTCGAACAGCGGCGCGGTGAGGGTGACCATCCACGAGATGCTCGCCAACAAGCCCAGGCGCATGACCAGCGCCAAGGTCAAGCCGATTACCCGCGCGCGGTCGCGCTGATGCGGGGGCAGCTTGTCAGCCAGAATGGCGATGAATACCAGGTTATCAATGCCCAGTACCAGCTCGAGGACGATAAGCGTCAGCAGGCCCAGCCAGGCCGTGGGGTCGGCTAGCCATTCCATTAGCGGGTACTCACGAAGCAAGCGTCACGAGGACGGGGGGAGAAGGAAGGCCAGGATGGCCTGAAACTGGGGGGCTCCGAGAAGGTGCTCATACATACCTTGATAGAAAATACGGATGGAGATCCTACAATCACAGACGCTTTTTCTCACAGCGCGAAACTATTACAAAACCTGTAACAGCGGTGCATGCAGCGACCCTATCAGGGCACTTTTATTCAATACACCGCCGCGCTTGCGGATCAGGATAGCGGACATCTTCCAACACGAGATGTCATCCATGAGCCTGTCATTGTCCATGGCCGCCTTCGCCCTGGCGGCTTCGATTTCACCGGGGCCAGTCAATATCGTCGCGCTTGGCAGCGGGGCCCGCCATGGCCTGCGCGCCAGCCTGAGGCATGTGGCGGGAGCCACCTTGGGCTTTTGCCTGCTATTGATTGTGGTTGGCCAGGGCCTGCATGAACTGTTAGTGCGCTGGCCCCTGATCGGTCTGGGGCTGCACTGGGGTGGAGTGCTGTTCTTGCTGTACCTGGCGTGGCGACTGGCCACTGACACGGGTGGACTGGGCAACCAGGGGGAGTTGCGGGCACCGTCGGCCTGGCACGGTGCGGCGATGCAATGGCTCAACCCGAAAGCCTGGCTGGCGGCGCTGGCTGGGGTGGGCGCCTATACCAGCGGAGAACAACAGCTGTTGTGGCTGTTTATCTGGATCTATGGGCCGATCTGCTTCGTGTCGATCGCCAGCTGGGCCTGGGCTGGGAGTGTGATTCGTCAGTATCTGGGCAATCCAAGGTACATGAGGGGGTTCAATCGCATGCTGGCCGCGCTACTGGTTGCCAGTGCCCTCTATCTGATTGGGGGCTGATGAAATTATTGCGTGTACCGGCCTGTACGCGGGCAAGCCCGCGCCTACCGGGCTCGCGCTGTAGCGGCAGTGGTGGGATCGGTGTTACCTGCGAACAGCCACCCTCACCAGAGCGCCTGGCGATAATGTCCAGGCGTTGCTGCCAGATGCTGCTTGAACGCCCGTTGCAAATGCGCCTGGTCAGCAAACCCCGCCTCCAGCGCCACCTCGGCAATCGGCCGGCCCACACGCAGTTGAGCACGCGCATGCTGCACGCGCTGATCAAGTAGATAGCCATGGGGCGTTAGGCCAAAACGCTGGCGGAACGCACGGATCAAGTAAGCACGCGAAAGGCCGGCTGCAGCGCAGATTTCTTCAAGGGTCAACGGATCCAGCCGATGCGCGCGGATGAACGCAGCTGCGGCCTCAAGGCGCGGATGCTGCACAGATCGAGTGACCGAGGGGCGATCCAGGTAGCCCGGCAATACCTGAAAGAAACCCGCTAACAACGCCTCACGACCTGGCGTGTCGCCATCAAACAACCCCGCCAGCACTTGCAACAAGTGGCTGTACAGAGCTGGCGAGGTACTCAGCGTTGCAGCCGGCAGGTCTATCCCCTGGGCCTGCAACCACGGCACATCGACGAACAACATCACATACGACCAAGGCTGGCCTTCGATCGGATTGCAGGTGTGAACCACGCCCGGCTTCATCAGCACCGTCGCCCCCGCTGCGACTTCGCGACAGCTGTCGCCGGTCACATAGGTACTGCGCCCGCCGGTGATCACACCGATGGAAAAACTCTCATGAGAATGTGCGCCATAGCAGACCTGGCGCCCATCACCGACACGCCGCGCTTCGACGAACGGCAAGGCCGGATCACGCCAGAACCGCGACACCTCGATCATCGCCCTGCCCTCACTCGCCGCTGCCTTGTACCACCACCAGCAATTGCGCCTGCTGTGGCCCGACCGAACGCAGGCGGTGCGGCGTCTGGGCATTGAAGTGCAAGGCATCGCCCTGCTCCAGCAGCACCCGCTCGGTCATGAAGTCCACCTCGACCTGGCCCTGGTGGACGAACAGAAACTCTTCACCCTCATGCGCCTTGAAGGTCGGGTCGCTGAATTCGCTCGGCGGCTGGATCATGAACGGCAACAAACTGCGCATTCCAACCTGCGAGGTCAACACCGCGTAGCCCGGCCCCTCACCGCTGCCTACCAGTGCCTGGCGCTCCGTCCCGCGCACCAGACTGTAACGCGCCTCGCCCGATGGGTCATCGGCGAACAGCTCTTCGACATTGACGTTCAACGCCCGGGCAAGCTTGAGCGCCGTGGCGATGGACGGGGTATTGAGCCCCCGCTCGACCTTGGACAGGTAGCTCTTGGTCATGCCGGCCTTGTCAGCCAGCACCTCCAGGGTAATCCCGAGTTTTTTTCTCAGCAGTTTCAGTCGGATAGACATGTGACGCGGCTTTCCCAGGCAAAACGCAGTTGCGCATGACACTTTGTGTCATATAAGATCATTTGTGTCATGTAATTGACCGCCCTTCCACCGACCAAAGCAGTTAGGCGGGCAAGCACTGACCTCTACCATCACGCCACCGAGGACCCTCCCCCATGGCAACGACCCTGACTCACAGCAAAGACCAACTGGTGCGCCAGGCCCTGACGCAGATGCAAGGCTCGCTCGCCGATAATACGTGGACTGTACGGGAAAAGCTGGCCCTGGCCTGCCGAATTCTGTTCGAGCATGGCCATGACTCGGGCCTTGCCGGACAGATCAGCGCCCGCGGCCCGCAGCCAGGCACCTTCTACACCCAGCAATTGGGCCTGGGTTTCGACGAAATCACCGCCAGTAACCTGCTGCTGGTCAACGAAGACCTGCAAGTGCTGGAAGGCCAGGGCATGCCCAACCCGGCCAACCGCTTCCACAGCTGGGTGTACCGTGCTCGCCCGGACGTCAATTGCATCATCCACACCCACCCCACTCACGTTGCCGCGTTGTCGATGCTGGAGGTGCCGTTGCAGGTCTCGCAGATGGACCTGTGCCCACTGTATGACGACTGCGCGTTCCTTGAGGCCTGGCCAGGAGTGCCGGTTGGCAACGAAGAAGGTGAGATCATCAGCCAGGCGCTGGGTGACAAACGCGCCATCCTGCTCTCGCACCATGGTCAGCTGTCGACTGGCAGCAGCGTCGAGCAAGCCTGCGTGTACGCCCAATTGATCGAACGCGCCGCACGCCTGCAACTGCTGGCGATGGCGGCCGGCACCATCAAGCCAATCGCCGCGGCGCTGGGCCACGAAGCTCACGACTGGATCGACCGACCCAAGCGTCACGCCGCTACGTTCAACTACTACGCGCGCCAAACCCTGCGTATCCATGCCGATTGCCTGAACTGACCTTTCAATGCCTTGCCTGCGGAGCCCACAATCATGACTACAGAATTTCACGGCATCATCGGCTACACCATCACCCCGTTCAGCAACGACGGCGCCCAACTCGACCTGCCGGCGCTGGGCCAGTCCATCGAGCGCCTGATCGCCTCGGGAGTGCACGCTATCGCCCCGTTGGGCAGCACGGGTGAAGGCGTCTACCTCAGTGACACTGAGTGGCAGCAAGTGGCCGAGTACAGCCTGGCGCAGATTGGCAAGCGGCTGCCGAGCATCGTCAGCGTCTCCGACCTCACCACTGCCGGTGCCATCCGCCGCGCACGCTTCGCCCAGGCCCATGGCGCCGATGCCGTCATGGTCTTGCCGTCTGCCTACTGGAAGCTCAGCGCCACGGAAATACTCCAGCACTACCGGGCGATTGGCACTGCCGTCGACCTGCCGATCATGCTCTACAACAATCCTGCCACCAGTGGCACCGACATGCCGGTCGAGTTGATCTTGCGCATCGTGCGCGAGGTGGAGAATGTCACCATGGTCAAGGAGAGCACCGGTGACATTCAGCGCATGCACCAGCTACAGCTGCGCGGCGAAGGCCAGGTACCGTTTTATAACGGCTGTAACCCGCTGGCCCTGGAGGCGTTCGTGGCGGGCGCCAGAGGCTGGTGCACGGCGGCGCCCAACCTGATACCCGCGCTCAACCTGGGCTTGTACCAGGCGATTCGAGCAGGTGACCTGGAGCAGGCCAAAGCGCTGTTCTACCAGCAATTGCCGATGCTCGACTTCATTCTCAAGGGTGGATTGCCGGCCACTATCAAGGCCGGTTTGGCGCTGACGGGGCTGGCGGTGGGCGAACCGCGGCGGCCGGTGTTTGGCTTGGATGAACAAGGACGCGCGACGTTGCGCGGACTGTTGGATGAGCTCGGCGTAGCGCTTTGAGATTTTGGGGCCGCGTTGCGGCCCCAGAATCTGACTCACAAATCAAGGCATCACAGGCGGCACATACTGCAGCGTCGTGCCCAGCGCCCAAAGCAGCACCAGGACCAATGGCACATGCACCAACAGCTGGACGAACGAGAAGCCGATCAGGTCGCGCGCCTTGAGCCCTAGCACCCCGAGCAGCGGCAGCATGTAGAACGGGTTGATCAGGTTCGGCAGCGCCTCGGCGGCGTTGTAGATCTGCACGGCCCAGCCCAGGTGATACTGCAGGTCATTGGCCACCAGCATCACGTAGGGCGCCTCGATGATCCACTTGCCGCCACCGGACGGGATGAAGAAGCCCAGCACCGCCGAGTACACCCCCATGAGCACGGCATAGGTGTCGTGCGAGGCGATCTGCACGAAGAAGGTCGAGATGTGGTGGGCCAGGGTCTGCTCATCCACGCCCTTGACCTGGGTGAGGATGGCGGCGATCGAGCCATACAGCGGGAACTGGATCAGCACCCCGGTGGTGGTCGGCACGGCGCGGGTCACCGCATCGAGGAAGCTGCGCGGACGCCAGTGCAGCAAGGCGCCGAGCATGATGAACAGCAGGTTGTAGGTGTTCAGGCCGGAGATAGCGGTGATCGCAGGTTTGGTCGCGAACTCCTGGTACAGCCAACCGGCGGCCAGCGCCACCAACAGCAGGATCAGGATCGGGCTGTATTCCAGCCATTCGCCTGGACGGGTGCGCTGCGGCGGTGGCGGCGCGCTGAAGCTTGGGTCGACGCCGCACGCCTCGGCGCTACGGGCGCTACCCGGGCCAGGCGCGGTGGCATAGGCGACCACCAGCGAGACGATCACCAGCGCCGCCAGCATTACGCCGGATTGCCAAAGAAAAATGGTTTCGGTGAACGGGATCACCCCGGTAATGGACAAGATCGACGGTGGCAGGCTGGCAGGGTTGGCCTGCAGCTGCGCCGCCGAGGACGACAGGCCCAGCGCCCACACCGCCCCCAGGCCCAGGTAGGCTGCTGCGCCTGCTGCACGATAGTCCATCTTCAGGTCGGCACGACGGGCCAACGCGCGCACCAGCAAACCGCCGAACACCAGCGACAAGCCCCAGTTGAGCAACGAGGCGAGCATCGAGATCAGCGCCACCCAGCACACCGCCGAGCGACCATTTTTGGGGATGCGCGCCAGGCGATCGATCAGCCGCGCCGCCGGTGGCGAGCTGGCGACCACATAGCCGCCGATGACCACGAAAGCCATCTGCATGGTGAACGGGATCAGGCTCCAGAAACCATCGCCAAAGGCCTTGGCGGTGTCGGTCGGCTTGGCGCCCATCACCAGTGCGCCGATACACACCAGCACCACCGCCAGGGCGGCGAACACCCAGGAATCAGGGAACCAGCGTTCAGCCCAGTTCGAGCAACGCAGGGCAAAGCGAGCGGAGCGGCTGTCTTGGATTTCAGCGGCCACGGGATTTTCCTTTTATTGATTTTATTGGCTGTTACAAACGCAAAAACCGTGGGAGCGGGCGTGCCGCGCGATAGCGTGCCGACAGACAACCCAGTTGTCCCGATCAACGCTATCGCGGGGCAAGCCCGCTCCCACGGTACTCAAGCGGCTATCAGAAGGTCATTTCCTTTACATCATCGGCTACGATCAGCTTGCCTGCGGTCTTCTCGATGATTTCCTCGACGCTCACCCCTGGGGCCGTCTCGCGCAAGATGAACGCGCCGTTTTCGATCTCAAGGTAAGCCAGGTCGGTCAACACCTTGCGGATGCAACCAGCACCGGTCAGCGGCAGGCTGCAGCGCGACAGCAACTTGGACTCGCCATCCTTGGAGGCGTGGGTCATGGTGACGATGATGTTGTCGGCGCCGGCAACCAGGTCCATCGCCCCGCCCATGCCCTTGACCAACTTGCCGGGGATCATCCAGGAGGCGATGTTGCCCTCCACGTCCACTTCGAACGCGCCCAGCACGGTGAGGTCGACGTGGCCGCCACGGATCATGGCGAACGATTGCGCCGAATCGAAGATCGAGGCACCGCGGCGGGCGGTGACGGTTTGTTTGCCGGCGTTGATCATGTCGGCGTCGAGGGTGCTTTCAGTGGGGAATTCGCCCATGCCGAGCAGGCCGTTTTCCGATTGCAGCATCACGTCCATGTCGGCAGGTACGTAGTTGGCCACCAGGGTCGGGATGCCGATGCCGAGGTTGACGTAATAGCCGTCCTTCAGTTCACGGGCAACACGTTGAGCCATCTGTTCGCGGGTCAGTGCCATGGTCTGGATCTCTTTGTTGTTCTGTGGACGGCGCTCAGGCCTTGACGGTGCGCTTTTCGATGCGCTTCTCGAAGGTGCCGACGATGACCCGGTCGACATAAATGCCCGGGGTGTGGATCTCGCTGGGCAGAAGCACGCCAGGCTCGACGATTTCCTCGACCTCGACCACGGTGATCTTGCCGGCGGTGGCTGCCAGTGGATTGAAGTTTTGCGCAGTGTTGCGGTACACCACGTTGCCGTAGTGGTCGGCCTTCCAGCCTTTGACGATGGCGAAGTCGCCGGTGATGGCTTCTTCAAGGATGTACTTGCGCCCGTTGAACTCGCGCACTTCCTTGCCTTCGGCAACCGGGGTGCCGTAGCCGGTGGCGGTAAAGAAAGCCGGGATGCCAGCACCACCGGCGCGCATTTTTTCGGCCAGGGTGCCTTGTGGGGTCAGCTCGACCTCCAGCTCGCCGCTGAGCAGCTGGCGTTCGAACTCGGCGTTCTCGCCGACGTAGGAGGCGATCATCTTGCGGATCTGCCGGTCTTCGAGCAACACGCCCAGGCCAAAGCCATCGACGCCGCAGTTGTTGGAAACCACGGTCAGGCCCTTGACGCCCAGACGCTTGATTTGCGCGATGAGGTTCTCGGGGATGCCGCACAGGCCGAAGCCGCCGGCCAGTACCGTCATGTTGTCGGTAAGGCCTTCGAGGGCCTGTTCGTAGGTTGCAACGCGCTTGTCCAGTCCGGCCATGCTGATCCGCCTTTGTAGTTGTTTGTGCGTGCAGCCATCTTCACCGCTGGCGACTGATTTGTTAATTTTGTTTTCGTCATCGATTGATAACTTTTCCAAAACAAAAGGTCGACCCCCCGCATGAACGTCAAGCAGCTACGCGCCTTCATCACCGTGGCCAAGTACCAAAGCTTCGCCCAGGCCGGCGAGCACCTGCACGTCTCGCAACCGGCGTTGAGCCTGACCATCAAGGCGCTGGAGGATAACCTTGGCGGCGCCCTGCTCACCCGCACCACCCGCAGCGTCAGCCTGACCCCAGAAGGCGAGGTGCTGCTGCCGCTGGCCCGGCGCCTGCTGGCCGATTGGGACGACACCGAAGAAATGCTGCGCCAGCGCTTTACCTTGCAGCTTGGCCGGGTGTCGGTCGCGGCCATGCCCGCCTTTGCCGGCAACCTGCTGCCACAGTCGCTGAAGGTGTTCCGCCAGCGCTATCCGAGGGTGAACGTTACCGTCCATGACGTGATCAACGAACAGGTGCTGGAACTGGTACGCCACCGGCGCGTCGAACTGGGCATTGGCTTCGAGCCGGACAACCTCGATGGGCTACGCTTTCATCCGCTGTACCTGGATCGCTTCGTCGCCGTGGTACCGGGCGATTCGCCGCTGGCCCAACAGCCGCAAGTCACCTGGCAGCAACTGCTGGCCGAAGATTTCATCGCCCTGCAACGCCCGTCGGCGGTGCGCTTGCTGCTGGAGCAGAACATTGCCGCCGGGCACGGCAAGCTGACAGTGGCGTTCGAGAGCCATCAACTGTCGACCATCGGCCGCATGGTTGCCAATGGCCTGGGGGTCAGCGCGGTGCCGGCGCTGTGCATCAACCAGATGCAAGAGCTCGGTGCGCGCTGCGTGGCCCTGGTCGAGCCGAGCGTTGAGCGGCGCATCGGCGTCATGGCGCTAAGCGACCACAAACTGTCCACCGCAGCCGAGGCGCTGCTCGAGGTCGTGTTGTGCAATACCCATCTACCGGAGGTGACATGCGTTCAGTGAAGCTTGCAGGCAACAGCGTTCCGGCCATTGGCCAGGGCACCTGGTACATGGGTGAAGATCCTGCTCGGCGCGGCGCCGAAGTGGCCGCCCTGCAGCAAGGCATCGAGCTGGGGCTGAGCCTGATCGACACTGCGGAAATGTACGCCGAGGGTGGCGCCGAAGAGGTCGTCGGCCAAGCCATGGTCGGCCGTCGCGAGCAGGTGTTTCTGGTCAGCAAGGTCTACCCGCACAACGCCAGCCAGCGTGGTCTACCGCTGGCCTGCGAACGCAGCCTCAAGCGCTTGGGCACCGACTGCATCGACCTGTACCTGTTGCACTGGCGCGGCCAGTATCCGCTGGAAGAAACCGTGGAGGCCTTCGAGCGTCTGCGCGAGCAAGGCAAGATTCGCCGTTGGGGGGTATCCAACTTCGACCTCGACGATTTGCATGAACTGGCTAATAGCGACTGCGCCACCAATCAGGTGCTGTACAACCCGGGTGAGCGCGGGATCGAATTCGACCTGCTGCCCTGGAGCCAGGCCAATGGCTTGCCGACCATGGCCTATTGCCCGCTGGCCCAGGCCGGGCGATTGCTCAAGCATCCGCTTTTGGCCGAAATTGCCGAGCGCCATGGGGCAACTCCTGCGCAAGTCAGCTTGGCCTGGGTGACCCGCTCTGATGGGGTGATTGCCATCCCCAAGGCGGTCAACCCGCGGCATGTGCAGCTCAATGCGGGGGCGGCCTCATTGAAATTGAGCGAAGAGGATCTGCGGGCGATTGACCAGGCGTTTCCAGCGCCGACACGCAAGCAGCGGTTGGCGATGGTTTGAGCGAGTAGTTGTTTGTCAGTGCCGGCCTCATCGCGGGGCAAGCCCGCTCCCACAAAACCCCGCGATGAGGGCGGTACTATAGAGCACAAGACCTCAATGAAAATCCCGGCTACGCACATCCAGCCCCAGCAACAGCGGGCTGACGTCCTCCAGCTTGCGCGCAATCAGGTGCCTGACGCCATTCTCCTGCTCCAGCCTGCCGCTGACCTTGAGTAACTGCGAGCCCACCAGCGCCCGTCGTTGGCGCTCGGCCAGCTCGCGCCAGACCACCACATTGACCATCCCCGACTCATCTTCAAGGGTGACGAATGTCACCCCGCTGGCCGTCTGTGGCCGCTGGCGGCCCACCACCAACCCCGCCACCGCAACGTGATCGCCATGCTCAAGATCGGCCAGTTCACTCGAACTGCGACAGCCTAACGCCCGCAAGCGTGGCCTGAGCAAAGTCAACGGATGGGGGCCAAGTGTGGTGCCGAGGGTGTCGTAGTCCGCCAGCAGATCCTCGCCCACTGTCGGCGCGGGCAGCGCCACCGCGCGCTCAGGGCTGGCCTGCACCTCTGCGAACAAGGGTAATTGCGCCTGCACCGCAGCCACCTGCCAGCGCGCTTGATGGCGATTCTGGGCCAGCGCTCGCAACGCCCCGGCATCGGCCAGCCGGGTGCGCGCCCGGCTGTCGAGCTCAGCGCGCAGACACAAGTCTTCGACATCGCGCCAGGGCCGCTGCGCCCTGGCCTGCTCGAGCCGGCGGGCATCGACTTCGGCAAACCCACGGATCTGCCGCAGCCCCAGGCGAATCGCCAAAGCGCCCTGCCCCAACGGCTCCAACGTGCAATCCCAGTCACTGTGAAAGACATCCACCGGGCGCACCTCGATGCCCTGGCGACGGGCTTCTTGCAGCAACTGATCAGGGCTGTAGAAGCCCATCGGCCAGCTGTTGACCAGGGCGCAGGTGAAGATCGCCGGTTCGTGGCATTTCAACCAGCTGCTGGCATAGCAGAGCAAGGCAAAACTGGCCGCATGCGACTCGGGGAAGCCATAACTGCCGAAGCCTTTGATCTGTTCGAAAATGCGCTCGGCGAACGCCAGCTCGTAGCCATTGCGCAGCATGCCCTTGAGCAGCCGCTCGCGGTGCGGCTCCAGCCCGCCATGGCGCTTCCAGGCGGCCATGCTGCGGCGTAGCTGATCGGCCTCGCCAGGGGTGTAGTCGGCGGCGACCATGGCCAGTTCCATCACCTGTTCCTGAAACAGCGGAACGCCCAGGGTGCGTTCGAAGACCGCTTTCAAGGCTGGCGAGGGATAGCTAATCGGCTCTTGCTTGAGACGTCTGCGCAAGTAAGGGTGGACCATGTCGCCCTGGATCGGCCCCGGGCGGACGATGGCCACTTCAATGACCAGATCGTAAAACGTGGTCGGCTTCAGGCGCGGCAGCATGGCCATCTGTGCCCGCGATTCGATCTGGAACACGCCCATGGTCTCGGCGCGGCTGATCATGGCGTAGGTGGCAGGGTCTTCACTGGGAATGGTGGCCAAACTCAACTGCCGACCACGATGCAGCGCAATCAGATCGAAACAGCGACGCAAGGCACTGAGCATGCCCAAGGCGAGCACATCGACCTTGAGCAGCCCGACCAGGTCCAGGTCGTCCTTGTCCCACTGAATTACCGTGCGCTCGGGCATGGCGGCATTTTCCACCGGCACCAGTTGGTCCAGCGGCTGCTCGGAAATGACGAAGCCACCGGGATGCTGCGACAGGTGCCTGGGAAAACCGATCAACTCCCCGGCCAGCACCAGAATGCGCCGCAGCGACGGGCTCTGGGCCTCGAAGCCGGCCTCGGCCAGGCGCTCGGCATCGGGGATACGATCACTCCAGCGGCCACAACACTTGGCCAACGCGTCGACCTGATCGGCAGGCAGCCCCAGCACTCGGGCCACATCGCGTACCGCACCGGCAGCATGATAGGTGCTGACCACCGCTGTCAGCGCGGCGCGGTGGCGGCCATAACGACGGAACACGTACTGGATGACTTCCTCGCGGCGGTTGTGCTCGAAGTCGACGTCGATGTCCGGCGGCTCGTTGCGCTCGCGGGACAGAAACCGCTCGAACAACAAGTGGTGCTCCATCGGATCGAGTTCGGTGATACCGAGTACGAAACACACGACCGAGTTGGCCGCCGAACCGCGGCCCTGACAGAGGATCGATTGCTTGCGGGCAAAAGCGACGATGTCGTGAACGGTAAGAAAATAGCTCTCGTACCCCAGTTCCTCGATGAGCGCCAACTCTCGCTCCAAAGCCTCGAACACTTTGGCGTCAGGGCCATTCGGCCAACGCTTGGGCAAGCCTTGCTCGCACAGGTGACGCAGCCAACTGGCCGCGCTGTGCCCTGCTGGTACCAGCTCGCGGGGGTACTTGTACTTGAGCTCGCCCAGGTTGAACTGGCAGCGCTCGGCGATGACCAGGCTTTCAGCGAGCAGCTCGGGCGGATACAACTCGCTCAATTGCGCCAAAGGACGCAGGTGGCGTTCGCCATTGGCGAACAGATAACGGCCCGCCTCAGACATACTGCAATGCTGGCGCACGGCGGTCATGCAGTCTTGCAGGGCGCGCCGACCGCGGCTATGCATGTGCACATCGCCGCAGGCCACCGCGCCAATCCCCAGCCGAGCGGCCAGTGCACGCAGGCGCGCCAGCCGGCTGGCATCATCGCTGCCCCGATGCAGGTGCACCGCCAGCCACAGGCGCTCGGCAAACAACGACTGCAACCATTGGCCCGCTGCAGGCTCATCTGGATCGTCTGGGATCCACAGCGCGAGCAAGCCCTTGGCGTGAGCCTGAAGGTCATCGGCCAGTAGCTGATACTCGCCTTTCTGTGCACGCCGACGAGCTCGGGTGATCAGCGCACACAGGCTTTGATAGCCACTGAGATCCTCGACCAGCAACACCAGTTTAGGGCCATTCTGCACGCGCATCTCACTGCCGACGATCAAGCGCAGTTGATGCGCCTTGGCCGCCTGCCAGGCGCGCACGATACCTGCCAGGGTGCATTCATCGGTAATGGCCAAGGCTTGATAACCCTGCTCACGGGCCCGTCGAAACAGTTCATCGGCGCTGGAAGCACCGCGCTGGAAACTGAAGTTGGACAGGCAGTGCAGTTCGGCGTAAGCCAGCGCAGTCATGCGAACCAGCCTTGCAGCCACAGCGGGCCGGGGGCGGCGAGGTCTTGATAAGCCCAGCCGCGCAAGCCTTCGCGGGTTTCGATGCGGTAGTAGTCTCGGCGCACATCGCCACCATCCCACCAACCCGACTCGATGCGCTCGGCCTGTCCCAACAGTTGAACGCCAGACTCCGGCAGCCGCTGCGGCGCCGCCAATAACCAGCCCGGACGACTGCCTGGAGTGACTTGCAATGCCCCGCACGCGCCCAGGTCGGTCAACTGCCAGGCGCACTCCGGGCGGTGATCGGCTTCGGCGCGCAGGCCCTTGACCGCCTCGTCACCCAGACGTGCGCGCAACCGCTCGCGCAGTTGCGGCCAAGGTTGGGTCTGCTGCGCCCTGGGGTCGAACAGGGCCTGATGCTGAGGCACGAACGCCGGCAAGTCTTCGGCCAGCAGGCGCAGATTACGCACCGGTGCCGGGATGCGTAGCGGCTCCAGCCGCCCCCGCGCCAGCTCAAATAGCAGGGCCGCATCGCGTTCGGCTGATAGCAGGCCAATCATGAGCTGCGTGTCTGGCCCTTCGACGTGCTCCAAGTGTAGCTCGAAACGCTGCACGCCGCAGTCGCGTCCGGCTAGAAACGCAGCCAGGTCGCCGATCATCCGCCGCAAGGGGAACAATAACGCCTGATGCGACTCGACGTCGAAATTCAGCTCTAGCCGCGTTTCGAAGCGATCCGGTGGTTGATAGAAATCCAGGCCCACGTTGCGCACGCCCAGCAATTGATCCAGGTGCAGCTGCACCTGAGCGGCGAAGCGTCGAGCCAGCGCCTCGCGCGGCAAGGCCAAGACCTCGCCGAGGCGGCGCAAGCCCATGCGGATGAAGGCCTGGGCGGCATCAGCGGGAAGACCGATCTTGCCAATAGGCAGCTGCAGCAAGGCGGCGCGGGTCTGCTCGGCGCAGGTCACCGCCAAGCCGTCATGGGCATTGGCGAGCATCCGGGCCGCCACCGGGTTGCTGGCAACGACAATCCGGTGCCGCAGGCCCAACGCCTCCAGCTCCTGGCGCAGGCGCGCTTCAAACAGCGGCCACGGCCCGAACAATTGCAAGCTTGAACCCACTTCCAGGAGCAAGGCGCGTGGATAGTGCAGGCTCACCTGGGCACTGAAGCGATAGGCCCAGGCGGCCAACAGTTGCTGGACCTGATCAACCCGCGCAGGGTCGACTTCAACGCAAGTAAAGCCATCGGCCAGCGCCCGTGCGGCGGTCAGCGTCTGCCCGGCGCGCAGGCCCAGCTTCGCTGCTGCGCAGTTGACCGATTGCAGCACGCGGCGCTGGCTCGGCCCCCCCATCAAAACCAACGCGCAGTCGGGCTCATCACGCTCGCGCAATACCGTATCCAGCGCCAGCTGAGGGAAGACAATGCAGGCCCAAAGCATGCTCCACCCTCACCGGCCTGAGCTGGCGATGGGCGCAGCAGGCGGCATGCCACCCCGGCACTTGAGCACCCGCCATTGGGCCGGACGGGTATCGATCGCGAGGCGCAACGCCGCAGGTGAAGGGTTGTGCGCAGCCTGCTGCGGTCGGCAGGCAAAGGCCAGCGCCTGGCCGGTCTCGGCGGCCACCTGCAAACGGCGCAAGGCCCGGTCATCGGCACGCTCCGGCCAGCACAGCACCGCAGCGCAACTGCCGGAGCGCAAACATTGCTCGGCAGCCCACAACGCGTCTGCGGGCTCAGCTTCGATCTGCACCAACCAGCGCAAATCGACCCCCGCCGCTTGCCAGGCAGGTGGGTAAGGAATGAACGGCGGCGCTACCAGCACCACCCGGCCACCTTCAGCAGTCAACCGCGCCAGGCTTGGCCATAACAACTGCAGCTCACCACAGCCCGGGCTGGCCAGCAGCAACTCACTCAGCGCCGAAGCAGGCCAACCGCCTTCCGGCAGCCGCTGGTCCAGGCTCATATGCCCGGTCGGTTGCAGGCCGAGCGGGCGTGCCTGGGTTTGCCGACCACGCCAGATCCGCCGCTGATCGAGCAAGCCGTCCAGATCGACTACCGCGCCCATCAGTCACGCCTCAACAGGCCGCAGAACACACCTTCGATAACCAACTCACGCTCAGGCCCTACCTCGATCGGAGCGTACGCCGGGTTACGCGGCAGCAACCGATAACCGCCGGGCGTACGTTGCAGACGCTTGATGGTCACCTCGCCGTCCAGCCGGGCGACGACGATCTGCCCATCGCGGGCCTCGCCTTGTTGGCGGATGCCGACCAGGTCGCCATCGAAGATGCCGTCATCGATCATCGACTCTCCGCGCACCTTGAGCAGGTAATCGGGGGTGCGACGGAACAGGCTGGGGTCGAGCAGCAGTTGTTCGTGGATGTCCAGGTCAGGGCCGATCGGCGCACCGGCGGCCACTTGGCCGAGCACGGGCAGTTCGAGGATTTCCGGGCGGCGCAACGGCTCGGCCAGGCGAATGCCACGCGCCTGGTTGGGCGTGACGTCGATGTATCCAGCCTGGCACAGGGCGGTGATGTGCTTGCGCGCCACGCTGCGCGAGGCAAAACCGAAGCGCTCGGCGATATCGGCCAGGCTCGGCGGTTGGCCGTGATCGGTGATGCGTTCACGGATGAAGGCCAGGATGGCGCGGCGTTTGGGGGTCATAGTGTCCATGGAGCACATTTGTACTCTTTTTGTAGAACACTGAACAGCCCCCTTCGTCGTCGGCTTTGGCTATGATGCTCAGGATTAAACGTTTAAGCCCTTGGAAGCCCCATGCTCAAAGCCCTGCTGTTCGACCTCGATGGCACCCTCACCGATACCGACACCTTGCACCTGCAAGCCTTCCGCCAGCTGTTGCACGAGTACGACGGGCGCCAGCTGAGCCAGGCCCAGTTCGCTGCCCAGGTCAGTGGACGAGCCAATGGCGCGCTGTTCAAGGAGTTGTTTCCACAGGCCACGAGCCAGCAGTGCCAGGCACTTGCCGACCGCAAGGAAGCCTTGTTCCGCGAGATGTCGCCGCAGTTGCAACCGCTGCCAGGCCTGTTGCGCCTGCTCGCACATGCCCAGGCGCAGCACATCGGCATGTGCGTGGTGACCAATGCACCACGCCTGAACGCTGAGCACATGCTCAATGCCATGGGTTTGGGCGAGCGCTTCGAGCATGTGCTGGTGGCCGAGGAGCTGGCCCGTCCCAAGCCTGATCCGCTGCCCTACCTCACTGGCCTGCAGCAGCTCAATGCCAGTGCCAGCCAAGCGTTGGCGTTCGAAGATTCCCTGCCCGGCGTACAGGCTGCCAGCGGCGCCTGGATCTTTACCGTGGGCATTGCCACCACGCAGACCCAAGAGCGCTTGCTGGCTGCTGGGGCGCAATTGGTGATCGACGATTTCAATGATCCGCGGCTTTGGGCGTTGATTGAATCCATGCATCCTTGAACATTGAACTCACAATCGCGATTGCAATTTGTCACCCTGCCCCAGGATTACCCAGCCTAATCACATAGGCCCATGTGGGGACCGGCGGCGCTCGATCTCGACGGCGTTTTCGGGCGCCGCCACTCCAATACCCGTCCGTCGCTTACCCAAGCCCAACCTGTCGAATCCCCCGCTCGCCGCTCGACCAGTGCTGAACCCCACAGCCTGGAGCCCACGCCATGAGCAACTCCGATCCCAAGCACGAGGTGGTCTCGCGCAGCCAATGGCTCGCCGCGCGCCGTCAACTGTGGCTGCATGAGAAGGCCTTCACCCACCAACGCGATGAACTCAGTGCCGCCCGCCAGGCCCTGCCCTGGGTAAAGCTTGAGCACGACTATCGCTTCCATGGCCCTGAGGGCGAAGTCGATCTGGCCGCGCTGTTCGGCGGGCGCAGCCAGTTGCTGCTGTACCATTTCATGTTCGTTGAAGGCTGGAGCGAAGGCTGCCCTGGCTGTTCATTCCTTGCCGATCACTTCGACGGTGCCAACCTGCACCTGGCCCACCACGATGCGGCGCTGGTCGCCGTGTCTCGGGCGCCCTACCCCCAGTTCCAGGCGTTTCGCAGGCGCATGGGCTGGCAATTCCCCTGGTACTCTTCGCACGGCAGCAGCTTCAATCGCGACTTTGCGGTCAGTGTCGCCACCGATGGCAGCGAGCAGTACAACTATGAACCCTACCAGGGCGATGAGAGCGAGCTGCCTGGCCTGAGCGCGTTCTACCGGGCGGCTGATGGCCAGCTGTATCACACCTACTCGACCTACGCCCGTGGGCTGGACATCCTGGTCGGGGCGTACAACTTCCTCGACCTGGCCCCGCTAGGACGTAATGAAGGCGGGACGATGGACTGGGTGCGTCACCATGATCGCTATGAGCAGCAGCCGGTTAAGCCGCACTGCTGCCATGACTGAATCACAAACTCACACCCAACACCTGGCGCAGCGACTCGCTGCGGTGATCGTCCGCCGCACTGACCAAGGCGAAGTTATAGGCACCATGCGACCAATAGCGCGCCTCCAGCTGGCCATCGGTGCGCTGGCCGCTAGGCATCTTGTCAAAACGCTCACCGGGCGAGCGCAGGAACAGACTGATGCGCTCGCCCTGGCGGTCTTGGAACACCAATAGCGCCGCAGGACCCTGCTCGTTGCTCAAAAGCCGCGCGCCCACCGGCTGAAAGCCATAGCCTGCCAAGTCCGGTAACTGGCCGACGCGGTTGAAGTGCCGGCCCAGCCACGCCTGCAACTGGGCCGGATCGCTGGCCTGGATGTCCAAGGCGCTGGTGCCGACGAACAAGCGGTGGGCCTGGACCGCATCGGCCATCGGCAGGTCAGCGGCAACCAGCGTGGCCTGGCGCGCCTGCCAGCCCCCCAGCCCACCTACCCCGAGCGCCAGCAGCAGCACCGCGGCACTGGCCAGCCGGCGTTGACGGCGCTGACGCAAACGCCGTCGTACCTGAGCAAGATCCAGGTGCGGCCCTGGCGCCAACTCGCCTATCCCCGCCAAGGCTGCCCGCAAGCGGCGGGCGTCACTGCGCCAGGCTTCGATCCGCGCAGCCTCGTGTGGATTGGCCGCCAGCCACGCCTGCACTGCTGCCCGACGGGCAGGCTCCAGGCGCTCGTCGACGTAGGCATGCAACTCGTCCTCGGTGGGGATCAGGCGTGTCATTTGAGTCTCCGCAAGGCCGGGGGCGTCGGGTTACCCTCGGTCAGGTCACGCAGCGCGGCGCGGGCGCGCGACAAGCGCGACATCACCGTACCGATGGGAATGTTCAGGGCCACGGCGGCCTCTTTGTAGCTCAGCCCCTCGACGCTCACCAGCAACAGCAAGGCGCGCTGCTCGGCTGACAATTGGCCAAAGGCCTGCAGATCGGCCTGGGCGAGGATGATGTCTTCGGTGTTGTCACCCAGCGGCTCACTCCCCTGCTGCTCCCGGCCAAACCACGCCAGCCAGCGGGCGTGCAAGCGATCACGGCGTTTGCCATCGAGAAACAGCCGGTACAGGATGGTGAACAGCCAGGGCCGCAGGGCGTCGGCCTCGCGCTGCTGGCGGCCACGGCTCAGGGCGCGCTCGACCGTGGCCTGGACCAGGTCGTCGGCGCTGGCCGATTCGCGGGTCAGCCACAAGGCGAAGCGGCGCAGACGCCGGAGCAGCTCGCGCCACTGATGTTCGTCCAGATCGTGCATGGTGAGGTCCCGGCCCATGGGCTGTCAGTGTAAGGGGCAGACGCTTTGCAACGAAATCTATTCCCAAGCCGGTGGAATAAATTTCCCCCTGCCACGTCGTACCGGCACATTCACCCACTCGGACCTTGCACATGCACACACCCCTGAGCGGCCCCGCCAAGGCCTGGCGCCTGGCCGGCATTGGCGCCGGCCTGCTGGCCGTGAGCGCAGGCTTTGCCTACGCCGCTGGCTGGATCGGTAGCCCCGCGCTAACCCCGCAACGCATCATCGACACCTTCGAAGCCCAGGCCGGACATCATCCGGGTTATCGCAAGAACCACGCCAAGGGCGTGTGCGTCAGCGGCTATTTCCAGAGCAGCGGCCAGGCCGCAGCCCTGTCCAGCGCGCGGGTATTCGCCCAGCCGCGAGTGCCGGTGATCGGCCGCTTTGCCATTGGCGGCGCCAACCCCTCCACCCCCGATACCGGGGTGCCGGTGCGTAGCCTGGCGCTACAGTTTTCCAGCGATGATGGCCAGGTGTGGCGCACCGGCATGAACAATCCGCCAGTGTTGGCGGTAAGTACTCCCGAAGCCTTTTATGAGCAGGTCTTGGCCATGACCCCCGACCCTGCCACGCGCAAGCCTGATCCTGCGCGGATGCAGGCGTTCTTCGCCGCGCATCCCGAAAGCACGGCGTTTCGCCAGTGGGCAGCGGCATACAAGCCCAGCGACAGTTTCGCCAACACCCACTATCACAGCATCAATGCCTTTCGCCTGATCGACGCGAACGGCAGGTCGCAGCCGGTGCGCTGGCAGGTCGAGGCGCAGACGCCATTCGCCGCCCTGCCCGCCCAGGTCGAGGACAACCGCTACCTGCAGCACGACCTTGCCCAGCGCCTGAAGCAAGGCCCGCTGCGCTGGACCTTGCGCCTGGTGCTGGCCGAGCCTGGCGATGCGGTGGACGACCCCGCCCGACCCTGGCCTGCCGAACGGCGCAGTATCGACGCCGGCACCTTGGTCATCGAAACCGTCGATGCCCCCGAACAAGGCGCCTGCCGCGACCTGAACTTCGACCCGCTGATCCTTCCCGATGGCATCGAGCCTTCCGCCGATCCGATCCTGGCCGCTCGCTCTGCCGCGTATTCAGAATCCTTCAATCGTCGCAGCCGCGAATCGCTCGACAGCGGAGCCCGCCCATGAAACCGACCACCTTCCACCCCCTAGCCCGCCTGCTGCATTGGCTGATGGCCGTACTGATCGTGGCCATGCTGTTGATCGGCGTGAGCATGGTCGGCGACCTATCCTTGCGCCACCCCGTGATGGTCGAGTTGCACAAAGCCACGGGCCTGGCCTTGCTGGCCTTGGTGCTACTGCGGATTGTCCTGCGCCTGACCCTGCCGCACCCACCACTGCCCAGCGATATACCGCCACTCCAGCGCCTGGCCGCCGGCGCTTCGCATCTGCTGCTGTATGCACTGATGCTGGCGATGCCGCTGCTGGGCTGGGCGATGCTCTCGGCCGGCGGCTATCCACGTCCGTTGCAATTGCCAGCGATTGCGCCGCACGACCTGCAGCTGTACGCGATCTTGCGCAGTGCTCACGGCTGGGCCGGCTATCTGTTGTTCGCCACCGTTGTGCTGCACCTGGGCGCGGCGTTGGTGCATGCCCTGGTGCGCCGCGATGGCGTGTTGCGTAGCATGTGGCCAGGACCTGTACGTCGCAGCGAATGAGCGCTGAATGAGCGGCCAGGGTCGACAAATATAAATAATTATTACTAGCATCGGCGCTCATTTCGTCGTATCGCCCTGGACTGCCCATGAATGCCGCAAAGGATCCTGCTTCCCTGAAGCCCGTTAGCACCCTGGATTTGCGCCCACTGCTGCTGGTCAACATGGCCTGCACCATGTCGATGATGGCCTTCGTCGCCCTGATCGGCCCGATCGCCCGCCTGCTCGGCCTGGCCACCTGGCAAGCCGGCGCTGCGGTGACTGTGGCCGGGGTGGTCTGGGTGATGCTCGCCCGTCCCTGGGGACGCGCCGCCGACCGCTATGGCCGGCGCCGCGTGCTGCTGCTGGGTTGTGCTGGTTTTACCCTTGCCTATTGGCTGCTGTGCCTGTTCATCGACGGCGCGCTGCGCTGGCTGCCGGGGGCGTCACTGGCGTTTCTCGGCCTGATGCTGGCGCGCGGCATGATCGGCGCCTTCTACGCCGCCTTGCCAGTAGCCGCTAACGCCCTGGTTGCCGACCATGTCGAACCGCAGCAGCGCGCCCGCGCCATGGCTGCGCTGGGCGCGGCCAATGCCGTCGGCCTGGTGCTCGGCCCTGCCGTTGCCGCGCTGCTGGCCCGGCACAGCCTGAGCATGCCGTTCTGGATCATGTCGCTGCTACCAGCGACGGCGTTTGTGGTGCTGCTGTTCAAGCTCAAGCCCCAGCCGCTGGCGCAGGTCCATGCGCCAAACTCGGTGCGCCTGGCCGACCCACGCCTGCGCCGGCCACTGTTGGTGGCGTTCAGCGCCATGCTCAGCGTAACGGTATCGCAGATCACCGTCGGCTTTTTTGCCCTCGACCGCCTGCAACTGGGTTCGACCCAAGCCGCCCAGGCCGCTGGCATCGCCCTGACCACGGTCGGCGTGGCGCTGATGCTGTCGCAGATCCTCCTGCGCCGGTTGGAGTGGCCGCCGCTGAAGATGATCCGGGTGGGTGCCAGCATCTCAGCCCTGGGCTTCGCGACCGCGGCGCTGGCGGGCAGTGCCGAGTGGCTGTGGGCCTCGTTCTTCATCGCCGCCGCCGGCATGGGCTTTGTCTTCCCGGCGTTCTCGGCGTTGGCCGCCAATGCCATGCACGCCTCTGAACAAGGCGCCACTGCAGGCTCCATTGGCGCCGCCCAAGGCATGGGCGCGGTGATCGGGCCGCTGGCCGGAACCCTGGTCTACGCCCTTGATCCACGCCTGCCGTTCGTCGCCGTGGCGGTGTTGTTACTGCTGGTCGGGCTATGGCCGATGCCCGCTGAGCCGCGCCGCTGAGAAGCACTGCGCGTGACCGCCAAGAGTGTGTTTTAATGCGTCGCTTATTATTTTTTACACCTGTGAAAACACTTTACCTGCACACTCTTTCAGTTAAAAAAGGCGGCTATGGACACGGGGACACGACTCAAACTGGTGCGTGAACGCAACAACCTCTCCCAGCGGGAGCTGGCTCGTCGCAGCGGCCTGACCAACTCGACCATCTCGCAGATCGAGCAGAACCGCGTCAGCCCTTCGGTCAGCTCCCTGAAAAAACTGCTCGAAGGGATCCCCATGTCCCTGGCCGAGTTCTTCAGCTTCGACGAGCCGGTGCGCGAAGAGCGCTTCGTGTTCCGTGGCGGCGAGCAGCCCGACCTGGGCCGTAACGGCCTGCGCATGCTGCTGGTCGGCGCCAGCGTCGAGGGCCGGCAGATGCGCATGCTGCGTGAGCTGTATGCCCCAGGTGCAGACTCGGGCGAGCCGATCGTTCACGCCGAAGGCGAGGAGTGTGGCCTGGTGACCCGTGGCACCATCGAGCTGTGGGTCGATGGCCAGGTCAGCGTGCTCAACTCTGGCGATGGCTACTACATCCCCACCACCTTGGCGCACAGCTTCAAGAACATCGGCCAGGACGAGGCCGAGATCATCAGCGCCAACACCCCGGCCAACTTCTGACCCAAGCCATGGATGCGCCGACCAGCCGCGAGGTCTATCAATGCCTGCGTGATGCTGCGCTTGGCGTACAGCCTGTCGACATCCGCGCCCGCCACCTTGGCGGGCAAATCGAGATAGAGAGCGGCGGCTGGCAGTTGACCCTGGTGCTCGACCGCGAAGGGCTTGCCCTTTGCCTGCATTGCCGCAGCCCGCAAGGGGTTGAAGGGGCGGTCGAGCGCTGGCAGCGCTACGGCACCAATCCAGTCGACCTGCTGAGCATCTGGGAGCGCACCCAGATCGAGCGCCTATTAGCCCAGGCTTGAACCGCCGTCGCCAGGCGCTTATAGTCGCCAGCGGCGCACTCCGACGCCTCCCGTCCGCGGAAAGGGCTGCGCCCAGGAACCTGCTTGGAACATCGCCCATGACGACTCCAGCCTGACAGCGGACAAGGCTCGCCAAGGAGTTCGCATGTCTGTCACTACCCAGCCCGACAACGGCCGCCTCAACCTCGAACAACAACGCAAACGTGCCAAAGAGCTGCTGCAGCGCCTGCGCAGTGGCCAGGTCGATGAGCGTCTACGCAGCCTCGACCCGCAGCGTCCGCCGCGCCTGGCCGATGCCCAATACCTGATCGCGCGCGATCTGGGCTTTGCCAGCTGGCCCAAGCTCAAGGCCCACTGCGACGCCCTCGCCTTTGCCCTCAAGCACCCTGGCTTCGTCGCCAGCGACACCCCCGACACCTGCCATTGGCGCTGCGGCAACGACATCCAGCACAGCCTGCAAGTGGCCGGTTTCAAAGGCCAGTTGCAGATGTACGCCGACCCGCTGTGCATGGGCCCAGTGCCGCAGCTCGATGGCCCCAGCTACCGCGCCGTACGGGCAAACTTCATCAGCCACGCGTTCAATATTGCCCCTGAGCAAACCCGCCAGCGCCAGGAAGCTGAATATGCTGCGCTGGCCCGCTTGAGTCAGCGCATGCCCGGTGTGCTCTGGTGTGAAGCCGACGCCTATGACCAGCTGTTTTTGCTGCGGGTGCTGGCCCAGCTTGAGCAGGTGCCGGAGAACCTCAGCCTGATCGCCATCGACCAGGTGCCCGGGGTGCAGCGTTTCATCGGCATCGGCCAACTGGCGCCCGAAGTGCTGGCTTGGCTGTGGCCTCAGCGCAGGCCAGTGGACGCTGCCATGCTGATATTGGCCCGTGACGCTTGGGCTGCGTATCGCGCCCCCTCACCCCAGGCGTGGGCGGCACTGGCCCATGCTCGCCACGCCGCCCTGCCACTGCTCGGCCCAGCGCTGCTGCGCCAATTGCAGGAATTGCCCGCTATCAGCGACGGGCTGTCGTTGACAGAACGCCTGACCCTGCAGATTCTGCGCGATCACGGACCGATGCCGATGGGCAAGGTGTTTGCGCTACTGATGATGGAGCGCGAGCCGCTGCCGTTTCTCGGTGACATGATGTTTTATGCCTTGCTGCGGCCACTGATCGACGGCCCTCGACCGCTGATTGACCAGGCCGATGCCCAGCTCGCCTGGCCGCAGCGCACCATCAGCCTTACAGCCCTGGGTGAGCAGGTCTTGGCCGGGCAAGCCTATGGCCTGGACCTGATCGGCTGCGAGCGCTGGGTGGGCGGTGTGCGGTTGCAGCCCGGTGAAGGCCACTGGGCTTTGGATGAAGCCCTGCAACCGGTTTGGCGCGGCTGATTTGAGTTCAATCAGCAGCGGCCTCTTCGCGGGCAAGCCCGCTCCCACAGGTTCCCCGCTAGCCTACAGATCAGCGCGGACCCTGTGGGAGCGGGCTTGCCCGCGAAGAGGCCGCCACTAACAGATCAGCCCAGACCGCTCACACCAGCGCCTGCTCGACAAAATCCAAGCGATCCTGGCCAAAGAACATCTGCCCCTCGACAAAGCAGGTCGGCGCGCCGAACACGCCGCGCGCCACCGCTTCTTCGGTCACCTGCTTGAGCGCCTGTTTGACCTCGACCTGACTGGCCAACGCGCGGAACTGCTGCGGATCGAAGCCAGCGGCGTCCAACGAGGCATCGAGCACCGGCGCATCACCCAGATTGAGCCGCTGCGCCCAGAGCGCCTTGAACAGTACCGCCAGCAGCGCCTCGAATCGCTCAGGTGCATGCAACTGGCTGGCAACCAGCCCACGCATCAAGCCCAGGGTATTGATCGGAAAACCAGGCGGCAGGCCAAACGGCACGCCATAGCGCTCGGCATAACGCTGCAGGTCGACGAACATGTACTTGCCCTTGGCCGGCACCATCACCGGCGAGGCATTGCCGGTTGCCTGGAACACCCCGCCCAGAAGCATTGGCCGATACACCAACTCGGCGCCATGCCGCGCACAGAGTGCCGGCAGCTGGGTCCAGGCCAGATAACTGGCCGGGCTGCCCAGATCGAAGAAAAACTCGACACGTTTGCTCATGCTGCTGTCCTTGTTCGTGAGAAGGTTTTACCAGCGCTCGATCCACGGGCGCAGGTCGAGCTCGAACGTCCAGGCATCACGCGGCTGGGCATGCAGGAACCAGTAGCTGTCGGCGATATGGGCAGGATCGAGGATACCGTCCTGGTCCTTGAGGACGTAGCGCTCAGGGAAGTTGTCGCGGATGAACGCGGTGTCGATCGCACCATCCACCACCACGTGGGCGACATGGATATTGCGCGGCCCCAGCTCCCTGGCCATGCTCTGGGCCAGCGCCCGCAAGCCATGCTTGGCCGTCGCGAAGGCGGCAAAGCCGGCAGCGCCGCGGGTGCCGGCGGTGGCGCCGGTAAACAGGATAGTGCCGCGCTCGCGGCTGACCATCCGCTTGGCCACCGCCTGGGCGGTGAGGAATCCGGCAAAGCAGGCCATCTCCCAGATCTTGAAGAACTTGCGCGGGGTTTCTTCGAGAATGCTGCACGGCACATTGGCGCCGATATTGAAGACAAACGCTTCGATGGCACCGATATCGCGCTCGATGGTTTCGATCAACGTCGCCACCTGCTCTTCGTTGCGCGCATCAGAGCTAAACCCATGCGCCTGACCGCCGCTAGCACGGATCTCGTCCACCAAGGGCTGCAGCTTGTCGGCGCTGCGCCGGGTGACACAGGCAATGTAGCCCTCGCGGGCAAAGCGCTTGGCGATCTCGCCGCCCGTGGCATCACCGGCACCAATCACCAGCACGACTTTTTGTTGTTCTGTCACGCACACCTCCATTGATGAACGATCATTTAGTAAACGAACGCTATGTTATGATCGCCCCCATCGTCAAGCCCGCGCGCTGAGGTTTTCACATGCGCTACTCCACTGAACACAAGCAGCAGACCCGCGAGAAGTTGCTGGCCAGCAGCGGCGCGCTGGCCAAGCGCGGCGGCTTTGCCACCACGGGCGTTGCCGGGCTGATGAATGCCATCGGCCTGACCGGCGGCGCCTTCTACAACCACTTTGCCTCCAAGGACGATCTGTTCACCGAAGTGGTGCGCCGCGAGCTGAGCAACAGCCCCCTCGCCCGCCTGGCCGAGCGCGGCGCCGACCGCCAGCGTCTGGCCCGCTGCCTTGAGCAGTACCTGAGCCTGGCCCACTTGCGCGATGCCGAGGGCGGCTGCCCATTGCCACCGCTTGGCGTGGAGATCGCCCGCGCCGAGCTGCCGGTGCGCGAACAAGCCGAGCATTGGCTGGTGGCCCTGCACAGCGCCTGGAGTAGCACCCTGGAAGACCCCGAGCTGGCCTGGGCACTGATCAGCCAATGCGTTGGCGCGCTGGTGGTCGGGCGCATGCTGGCCAGCGCAGAGGTCCAAGGCCAGGTCCTGGAGGCCAGCCGCAGTTTGGTTGGCAGGGCGCTGAATGAAACGCGCTAGCCTGCTGCTGGGCCTGGCCCTGGCGTTGCCCGCCGCAGCCGATAACGCGTGCCCACCAGGGCAGTACCAGGTGTGCCTGATGGGCTGTTTCTGCGCACCGATCGACCCTGGGCAGGCGGGCCAGATCCTCAAGGATGTCGAGCTGATGACCTCCTCCAGCCTGGTCTTCGCCCTGCGCCAGGCGCGTGATGAAGCCAACGCCCAGGGCACCGAGCCAATCCCGCTGCATATCCGTGCCCAGCTCGAAAGCTGGTACGACTTCGCCGTGCTCGATGCTGCGCGCTTTCGGGTCGGCAATGAACAGCAAATCAGCGCCGCCAATGCCCTGCTGCAAAACCCAGATGTCAACGCGGTGACCCTGATCGACACCATCATTTTTCGCCATGCCGAGGACGCCGACGACAATGTCGCGCTGTGGGCCCATGAGCTCAAGCATGTTCAGCAGTATCAACAATTGGGCGTGGAAGAGTTCGCCCGGCGCTACACGCGCAACTACGACGAGCTGGAGGCGCCGGCCTACACAGTCGAAGCCGAAGTAGCCAAGGCCTTGCGCGAGCGCCGTTCGGGGCAAGCGCGCTGAGCGCCAGCCCGTCGCAGGCTGACGTCAGCTGGCGCTGAAGCGGGGAATCGCAAGCCCCAGGCTCTCGCGCAGGGTCGTTCCTTCATAGGCCGTTCGGTACACCCCACGCTCTTGCAGCAATGGCACCACCTCCTGGGTAAAGCGGCGCAACTGCTCCGGATGGCCGATGTAGATGTTGAAGCCATCCAACGCCCGCGCCTCGAACCATTCGGTCATCTTCGCCGCCACGCTCTGCGCCGAACCGACGAACGCCCCTGGGCGCAGCTGGCGACCGAACTCGACCGCCTGGCGCAGGCTCAAGCCCTTGTCCCGGGCCTGCTCGGCAATGCGCTTGGCATTGGTGAAGAAGCTGCTGCGCGCGTACTCCAGGCTCTGTTGCGGGAAAGGTGCATCCAGCTCGTACTGGCTGAAGTCGTGCCAGCCGAAATTACGCCCGAACTCCTTGAGCGCCAGTTCGAAGCTGTGATCGAGCTGATGGTAATGCCGCTCGATTTCGCGGGCATGTTCATCGGTGTCGCCGACATAGATTTCCGCGCCGGGCAACACCAGCAGTTGCTCCGGATCGCGCCCCAGACGCTGGGCGCGGGCTTTGACATCGCGATAGAACGCCTGCCCCTGCTCGATGCTCGCGGCGTGGGTGAAGATGACATCGGCCGTAGCCGCCCCCAGCGCCCGCCCCTGTTCGGAATCGCCCGCCTGGAAAATCACCGGCTGGCCCTGGGGTGAGCGCTGGATGTTCAGCGGCCCCACTACCGAAAAGTGCGTGCCCTTATGATTCAGGGCATGCAGCTTGCTCGGATCGAGAAACTGGCCAGTGCGCCGATCACGGGGAAACGCATCGTCCTCGTAGGAGTGCCACAGCCCCTGCACCACCTCGACATGCTCCTGCGCCCGCGCATAGCGGGTGTCGTAGTCATAGTGCTCGTCACGGCCATAGTTGCCTGCCGTGCCGGCATCGCCACTGGTGACCACATTCCAGCCTGCGCGGCCCTTGCTGATCAGGTCCAGCGAGGCCAAGCGCCGGGCGACGTTGTACGGCTCGTTGTAGGAGGTGGTCAGGGTACCGACCAGGCCCAGGTGACGAGTGCTCACCGCCAGCGCCGAGAGCAGGGTCAGCGGCTCCAGGCGGTTGAGGTAATGCGACGGCGAGCCGGGGGTGATGTACTGGCTGTCGACGATGAACATCAGGTCGAACAAGGCCGCTTCGACCTGGCGGGCGATGTCGATGTACCAGTCGATGTTGACGCTGGCATCGGCTGGCAGCTCAGGGTCGAGCCAGAGGTTGTGCCGGCCCGGACCGCCACAACCCATGGTCAGGGCACCCAATTTGATCTGTCGGTTGCGCATGGCTGATCGGCTCCTGATGCTTATTCGATATGAACCTGGGCGGTGCGGATCACCTCGCCCCAGCGCGCCTTGTCGGCGGCGATCACTTGGGCAAAACCGGCCGGGCTGCTGCGCTCGACGCTGATGCCCTGCTGGCCGAAGCGCTCGGCGGTTTCTGGCTTGTCGGCGATCACCTCGATGGCATTGTTCAGGCGTTCGACCAGTGCCGGCTCGGCGCCTTTGGGCAGGACGATGCCGAACCAGCCGGAAGCGACGAAGCCCGGTAGGCCGACTTCGTTGGCACTGGGTACCGAGGGCAGCAGCGGTGAGCGCTCGGCACTGGTCAGCACCAGGCCCTTGAGCTTGCCAGCCTGGATCTGTGGGGCGAGCACGGTCAGGGTGTCGACGGCGACATCCACTTCACCACCGAGCAACCCGGTCACGGCCGGAGCACTGCCTTTGTACGGCACGTGCAGCAGGTCGACCCCGGCCAGGTTCTTCAGCAGTTCACCAGACAGGTGGCAGAGCGTGCCATTGCCGCAGGAGGAATAACTCAGCGCGCCGGGCTTGGCCTTGGCCTGGTCGATCAGCGCCTGCAGGCTGTCGACCTTGGTTTTGGGCCCTACCGCGACCACGTTGGGCACCGAGGCCAACACGGCCACTGGAGTGAAATCCTTGATCGGGTCGTAACGTACTGCCTGCAAGTTGGGCAGGATCGCCAACTGGCCAGCGGTGGCCAGCGACAAGGTGTAGCCATCGGGCTTGGCTTTGGCGACGGCTTCAGCGGCGATCGCGGTGCCGGCGCCGGGCTTGTTGTCGACTACCACCGGTTGGCCTAGGGAAGTCGAGAGCTGTTCGGCGTAGTAGCGGCCAACGGTGTCGGCAGCCCCGCCCGGGGGGAATGGCACGATCAGGGTGAGCGGGCGGCTGGGCCAGTTGTCGGCCTGGGCCAAGGTGGCGGCGCTTAGGGCCAGAGTGGCGAGGATGAGTTTCTTTAAGTTCATGGTTGGCTCATTTTTTTGATCATTTTTTTGATGTGTTTGATGGTCTGTTACGACCCTTCTGGCGCTATCGCGGGGCAAGCCCGCACCCACCCGCGCTGCTTGCGTAGCAAGCGGGCTTGCCCCGCGCTGGCGCCCTAGCAACCCCCTCAGTCCTCACTGAAGGCCACCTTGCGCGTGGCCCGCAGCCGTGGCGACAGCAGCAGCAACACCAACAGCGCCGTGATGACCAGCAGGGTCAGGCTCAAGGGGCGGGTGAAAAACACCGTCGCATCGCCGCGCGACAGCAGCATCGCGCGACGCAGGTTCTCTTCCAGCAATGGTCCGAGGATGTAGCCCAGCAACAGCGGCGCCGGTTCGCAGCGCAGCTTGATGAACAGATACCCCAGCAGGCCGAAGGCCATGCTCAGCACCACGTCGAACAGGCTGTTGTTGAGGCTGTACACGCCGATGCAGCAGAACAGTAAAATCGCCGGATACAGCAACCGGTACGGCACCCGCAGCAGCCGCACCCAAATGCCCACCAACGGCAGGTTGAGTACCAGCAGCAACAGGTTGCCGATCCACATGCTCACCACCAGCCCCCAGAACAGCTCTGGGCGCTCGTCGATCACCTGCGGGCCGGGAACGATGCCGTGGATCATCATCGCCCCCGCCATCAGCGCCATCACCGCGTTGGAGGGCAGGCCCATCACCAGCATCGGAATGAACGAGGTCTGGGCACCGGCGTTGTTGGCCGACTCTGGCGCGGCGACGCCTTCGATGGCGCCTTGGCCGAAACGCGACGGATCCTTGGCCAGGCGCTTTTCCACCAGGTAGGCAGCGAACGCGCCGAGCATGGCGCCCCCCCCCGGCAAGATCCCCAGCAGCGCGCCCAAGCCAGTACCGCGCAGAATCGGCTTCCATGAGCGCCGATAGTCGTCGCGGCTCGGCAACAGGCGGCCAACCGCGGCAACCTGGCTGCTGCCGGCCTGTTCGCGCTCAAGGTTGAAGATGATCTCGGCGATGCCGAACAGGCCCATGGAGATCACCACGAAACTGATGCCGTCAGACAATTGCGGCAGGCCGAAGGTAAAGCGCTCCACTCCCGAATTGACGTCGCTACCCACCAGCCCTAGCAGCAGGCCGAGGATGGTCATGGCCAAGGCCTTGAGCAAATCGCCCTGGGCCAGCACGATGGCCGCGACCAACCCCAGTAGCATCAGCGAGAAGTACTCGGCTGGGCCGAACTTCAAGGCGAAGGCGGCCAACGGCGTGGCCGCCGCGGCCAGCAACAGGATCGCCAGGCTGCCGGCCACGAACGAGCCGATCGCGGCAATCGCCAAGGCCGCACCCGCCCTGCCCTGGCGCGCCATCGCGTGGCCGTCCAGGCAGGTCACCACCGACGAGGACTCGCCCGGCAGGTTGACCAGAATGGCCGTGGTCGAACCGCCGTACTGGGCGCCGTAGTAGATCCCCGCCAGCATGATCAGCGCCGCTGCGGGGCTCAGGCCATAGGTGATCGGCAGCAACATGGCGATGGTCGCCACCGGCCCCAGGCCCGGCAAAACCCCGACCAGGGTGCCGAGGGTGACGCCGATCAGGCAGTACAGCAGGTTGTTCAGGGTAAAGGCGGCCTCAAAGCCCAGGCCGAGGTGGTTAAGCAGTTCCATATTGGTATCTCAAGTCGGCAGCACGGGCAGGTTCAAACCCAGGCCGTAGGCGAACACCAGTACGCTGAACGCACCCAGCGCCAGGCCCAGCAGCGCCAGCTCGCCGACCCGCGCCTGGCGTCGGGCCAGGCCGCTGAGCACGGTCATCAGCAGCGTTGCCAGGGCCAGGCCCAGGCTTGGCAGCAACCAGGCAAAGGCCAGGATGCTGCCGCTGACCAACAACCCGGGCCGCCAACTGAACAGCCGGTCGGCTGCCTGCGCCTCGACGCGCACGGTCAACCCGCGCAGCAGCAGGGCTACGCCCAGCACGCCCAAGACCGCCGATACCAGCAATGGAAAGTAACCTGCGCCCATGCGCATGGCCGAGCCCAGCGGATAATCGCTGGCCAGCACCACGCCGAGCGTGGCGAAGGACAAAAACAGGCCACCGGCGATCACCTCACGGGCGTCGCCAAGGCCCAGGCGCAGGCTGTTCATGGCTTGGCCTGCGCGGTGGCCGGTTGCAGTGCGGCGGCAAACGAGCTGTCAAACAGGTCGGCCGCTGGATAGGCCTTGATCAGCCCAAGGCCTGCGAAGAAGTCCACGGTCTTCTGCGCATCGACGATCACCTGTGGGCTAAGTGGTGCTAGCTCAGTGCGCGCACGGGCGAACCAGACCCGGGCAATATCGCGGTCGGCGCGGGTGCGCTTGGCCCAGGCATCGGCATAGGCTTCGGTGTTGGCCGGATCCTTCAAGGTCCAGTCACGGGCCTTTTTCATCCGTTGAAGAAAATCGTTGATCTGCGCCCGCTTGCTGTCGACTGCCTTGGCATTGGCGACCACGAAGCTCTGCGCCGGGATCAGCCCTTCGGCGGTCGCCAGCACCCGCGCGCCCTGGCGCTCCTGCTGGGTGACATAGGGCTCCCAGGTGGCAATCACATCCACCGAGCCGCCATCGAGCGCGTGCGAGGCGTCCAGCGCGCTGAGGTAGCGCAGCTCCAGCGAGTCACGCGGTACGCCGGCTTTGTCCAGCGCGCTGAACAATAGCTGCTGGCTCCACGAACCTTTCCAGATCGCCGCACGTTTGCCGCGCAGGTCTTGCAGGCTGTGGATCGAGGAGTCCTTGCGCGCCAGGATGGCCACCCCGCCAAGGTTCTGCCGGGTCACTGCAATCACTTTGATCGGCGCGCCCAGAGCACCGAGAAACAGCGGCGGCGCATCGCCCAGCAGGCCGATATCGAGGCTGCCGACGTTGAGCGCCTCGGCCACCGGCGAGCCTGCGGTGAACTGCTTCCATTCCAGGGTATACGGCAGGTCGTCGAGCACCCCGGCCGCTTCCATCACGGCGCGGGCATTGAAGCTCTGATCGCCGACGACCAGGGTCTGCGCGGCGGCGCTGACACTCAGGGTGGTGGCCAGCACAGCGGCGGCCCAGGTTTTCAGGTAACGCACGTTCGTCTCCAGGTGCCGCTTGCGACACAGCAGGTGGCGATCCGCGCGTGCGGTCTCGTCGCTATCGATTAGAAAAAGGGTTCAGGCGTTGCGTGCAGCGACTTTGGCGCGGGTCAGCGGAATCAGCTCGCGGCCATATTCCTCGGCATCGGTAAGCGGATCGAAGCCGCGGATCAGGAAGGTGCTGACGCCCAGCTGGTAATAGGCGAGCAAGGCATCAGCCACCTGTTCCGGCGTGCCGACCAGCGCCGTGGAGTTGTGCCCACCGCCGACCAATCCGGCGATGCCGGTCCACAGCCGCTCATCGACCCGATCGCCCTTGGCCACGGTCTCGAGCAGGCGCTGGGCGCCGACGCTCTGCGGTTTGTTGGCAATCACCGGCCCGGCCTGCTCGATGCGCTGGCGCGCCTGGCCAAGGATGGTTTCGGCCTTGGCCCAGGCGGCCTCCTCGGTGGCGGCAATGATCGGCCGGAACGACACGCTGAACTGCACCTCGCGGCCATGCTGCGCAGCCTGCTCACGCACTGCGGCGATGGTCTCGGCGGTCTGCTCCAGCGACTCGCCCCACAGGGCGAACACATCGGCGTGCTTGCCGGCCACCGCCAGGGCGGCGGAGGACGAGCCGCCGAAGTAGATCGGCAAGTGAGGCTGTTGCAGCGGCTTGATCGCCGAGAAGGCGTTCTGCGCCTGGTAGTGAGTGCCGGCGTGATCGAACGGCGCTTCACTGGTCCAAACCTTGCGCACCACATCGAGGAACTCGTCGGTGCGCGCGTAGCGTTGATCATGCTCCAGGTAGTCGCCGTCCTTGCGCTGCTCGACGTCGTTACCACCGCTGATCACATGCACCGCCAAGCGACCATCGAGCAAGTGCTCAAGCGTCGCCAGCTTGCGTGCGGCCAAGGTCGGCGCGACGAACCCTGGGCGATGGGCCAACAGGAAGTGAATACGCGAAGTCGCCTGCCCCGCTAGCGCGGTGACCAAGAAGCCGTCTGGCTGATCCGACCAGTAGCCGACCAGAATGCGGTCAAAGCCGGCCTGTTCGTGGATGCGCGCAGACTGGGTGATGTAGGCCTTGTCGAAGATCGGCCCTTGCGGGGCGAGGATCTCCGAGGACAGCCGATGGCCAATCATGCCGATGAATTGAACGCTCATGGGAAGGACCTTACCTTGGCGAAAGAGAGATATGCTTTTTAAATCTAAATAATCGAATGCTTATAAGTTATCGACTTGCTGTTACCTTGTGAAATTCGTTTTAGGCATAACCTCATGCATTCGACATGCATAGATTTCAGAACAAAATCACCTCGCTGTAAATGCAGTATTTGCATATTAGCTTATTCACATTTTGCATTTTGAGAATATCAAGCGGGTTTGCTAGGGTTACCTTCAACCGTCAGAGCGAGCCTGAACCATGAGCCAACCGTTACGCCTGGAGCGCCTGCGTCAGTTCATCGGCGCCCTCTCCGAGCTGCTCGAACAACACCCCGACGAAGCCACCCTGCTCGACCAGGGCCAAAGCTTGCTGCGCAGCCTGGTCGCCCACGACGACTGGCTGCCCGAGGCGCTGGCCCAGCCTGACCCGGACCGTTACCAGCAATACTTGCTGCATTGCGATTCGCGCCAGCGCTTCTCGGTAGTCAGCTTCGTCTGGGGGCCGGGGCAGCGCACGCCGATCCACGACCATCGGGTTTGGGGGCTGATCGGCATGCTGCGCGGCGCCGAGTACTCCCAGGGTTTTGCCCAAAGTGAACAAGGCCCCCTGGTAGCTGTGGGTGCGCCGATTCGCCTGGACCCAGGCCAGGTAGAAGCGGTCTCGCCGCGCATTGGCGACATCCACCAGGTGAGCAATGCCTTCGCCGACCAAGTGTCGATCAGCATCCACGTCTACGGCGCCAACATCGGTGCGGTACAGCGTGCGGTGTACGCCGTGGACGGCAGCGAGAAAGCCTTCATTTCCGGCTATTGCAATAGCCAACTGCCCAATATCTGGGACCTGTCCAAAGAGAATTTCGCCCCATGAGCACAATCACTACCCGCAGTTACCCTGACATCCGCCGTGCGTTGCTGGCCTTCGAAGAGCTGGCGCTGATCGACGTGCGCGAAGAGGATCCGTTCGCCCAACACCACCCGCTGTTCGCCGCCAACATCCCGCTGTCGAAGCTGGAGCTGGAGATCTACGCCCGCGTGCCGCGCCGCGATACTGCCATTACCCTCTACGATGACGGCGAAGGGCTGGCCGCCATCGCTGCAAAGCGCCTGCTGACGCTCGGCTATAGCGATGTCGCCCTGCTCGAAGGCGGCCTGGCCGGCTGGCGCGAGGCGGGTGGTGAGCTGTTTCGTGACGTCAACGTGCCGAGCAAGGCCTTTGGCGAACTGGTAGAGAGCGTTCGGCACACGCCGTCGCTGGGCGCCGAAGAGGTCCAGGCACTGCTCGATGCCAAGGCCGATGTGGTGGTGCTCGACGCCCGCCGCTTCGATGAGTACCAGACCATGAGCATTCCTGGTGGCATCAGTGTGCCGGGAGCAGAGCTGGTGTTGCGCGTCGCTGAGCTGGCGCCCAACCCCAACACCCAGGTCATCGTCAACTGCGCAGGGCGCACGCGCAGCATCATCGGCACCCAGTCCCTGCTCAATGCCGGCATCCCCAACCCGGTAGCCGCCCTGCGCAATGGCACCATCGGCTGGACCCTGGCCGGGCAACAGCTGGCCCACGGCCAAGCGCGGCGGTTCAGCGAAGTGAGCGACAGCACCCGCCGCAACGCGGCGCAGCGAGCCCGCCAGGTGGCTGACAAGGCGGGCGTGCTGCGGCTCGACTTGCAGGGTTTGTACGAGTGGCAGGCTGAAACCGCGCGCACCACCTACCTGTTCGACGTGCGTACCCCAGAGGAATATGCAGCGGGGCACCTGCCCGGCAGCCGCTCAGTGCCAGGTGGCCAGTTGGTGCAGGAAACCGATCATGTCGCCAGCGTGCGTGGGGCGCGGATCGTGTTGCTCGACGATGACGGCGTGCGCGCCAACATGAGCGCCTCGTGGCTGGCGCAGCTGGGTTGGCAGGTGGCTGTGCTCGATGACCTTCGCCCAGCCGATTTGAGCGAGCGCGGCGATTGGCAAGCGCCCTTGCCTGCCCTGCCCCAGGTCAACGAGATTGGCGTCGACCAGCTGGCCAGCTGGCTTGAGCAGCCAGGCACCGTGGTGCTCGACTTCACCACCAGTGCCAACTACGTCAAGCGGCACATCCCCGGCGCCCATTGGGCCATCCGCGCCCAACTGCCGGCAGCGCTGGAGCAACTGCCGGTCGCCGAGCGCTATGTACTGACCTGCGGCAGCAGCCTGCTGGCGCGCTTCGCTGCGGTCGACCTGCAAGCACTGACGCAAAAGCCGGTCTATCTACTCGAAGACGGCACCGCCCGCTGGATCAGCGCAGGGTTGACATTGGAAACCGGCGAAAGCCATCTGGCCGTGCCCCGCACCGATCGGTATCGCCGCCCCTATGAAGGCACTGATAACCCGCGTGAAGCCATGCAGGGCTACTTGGATTGGGAGTTCGGCCTGATCGCGCAACTGGAGCGCGATGGCACCCACGGCTTCCGCGTGCTACAAGCCTGAAAAAAAACGGGCCGCTAATGCGGCCCCTTGCCTTTACTCGACGACACCGCAGGCAACCCGTGCGCCACCTCCACCGAGTTTTTCCGGATGGTCACTATGGTTGTCGCCGCCGGCATGCACCATCAGCGCATGGCCCTTGAAATCGGCAAGCTTCAGTCGCGGCGCCAGCACCGGGTAGGTGGCCTTGCCATCGGCGCCGACATACAGCGCCGGCAGGTCACCGCGATGGCCGCTGTCATCGTACGGCCCCTTGTGCGCATTGGTTGCGTCTGGATCCCAGTGGCCGCCCGCTGCACCTGCGGCAACCGCCTTGCCATTTTCTTCTGCCGGCGCGCAGGAGGCGTTTTGATGCAGGTGAAAGCCATGCACGCCTGGCGGCAGGTCCTTGAGGTCGGGGGTAAGCACCGCGCCATACTTGCTCTGCTCGATGCTCACGGTGCCAATCGACTTACCCGGGCCATCGGCTCCGGCGAGCTTGAGTTCTACGGTTTGTGCCGCCTGGGCCAGGCCTGCGCTGGCGAGCAATGCAGTCATCAACAGGGTTTTCATCAGTCTTCTCCATGGCTGGAATGGCGTTGGGCATGATCGCCGCAAGCGTTAGCAGTGAGACTGCAACGCTGTGCCGCGATTCCATCGAGCTACAGTCTGAAACACTTAACCCATGCGCTGGCTGACTCAGAAGCCGACGGTGGCCGATACCAGCCAGGTCCTGGGCGTGGACAGGGTCAGGCCGGTGGCGGTGCCCTCCGGAACGTTGGCCGAGGCCCAGTAGGCCTTGTCCAACACGTTTTCGACGCTGGCGCGCAGGGTCACATCCTTGTCGCCCAACTTGAGCGCATAGCGCGCGCCCAGGTCGTAGCGCTGCCAGGCCTCGGCTTTCTGCTGGTTGGCCGCATCCAGGTACTGGCTGCTGGTGTGGATCGCCCGCGCACTGAGGGTCAGGCCTTGGACGTAGGGCAAATCCCACTCAACGCCCAGGTTGGCATTGACCACGGGCGCACCAATGGCGCGATTGCCGTCGAAGCGGCCCTCAGCGGTGCGGGTCTGTTTGGCGTCGAGCAACATCGCGCCGCCCAACAGCCGCACCCCGGCTAGCGGCTCACCGAACACATTGAGCTCCAGGCCCTGGTTGCGCTGCTCGCCGTCGGCGCGCAGGTTGTTCTGGCTGTCGGTGTAGTAGGACGGCTTGTCGATGCGAAACAGGCTGAGCGTAGCGCCGAAGCTGCCCAGGTCGTACTTGGCGCCGAGCTCGACCTGCTTGCTGCGATAAGGCG
Organism: Pseudomonas sp. BT-42-2; assembly: GCF_025847435.2. Lineage (NCBI taxonomy): Bacteria > Pseudomonadati > Pseudomonadota > Gammaproteobacteria > Pseudomonadales > Pseudomonadaceae > Pseudomonas > Pseudomonas sp. BT-42-2. The sequence continues at coordinate 85,987 of NZ_JAOYTM010000007.1, read as the reverse complement.
CAAATACCTTGCCGTAGTTGGCTGCCGTCTCCGGTGCCTGCTGGCCTTGGGTCAGGCCTTCCATATAGTTGAGGTACAGCGACAGTTGCTCGCTGGTGCGCCAGACCAACCCCAGCGCCGGCGAGGTGGCGCGCTCATCGTAGACCTGGTCTTGTTCGCCAGGCTCGGAGCTGTTCACCTCCACCCGTTGCAGGCGGGCGCCGAGGGTTAGCAGCACGCTGTCATCGGCAAAGCTCAAGGTATCGGCCAAGGCCAGGCTGGAAAGCACAGTCTCGGTGTGTGTCGGATTATCGGCGCGGGTCGGCGTGCCCGGCGCGGGCAGGGTCACCGGGTCGAACAGATTGCTCACGCCATTGCGGTAGCGAGCCCCGCTGTTGTCGAAGGTCATGTCGAAGCGATTGAGGCTGAGGTTCACGGTATGGCCCACGGCCCCCGTGTTGAACCAGCTGCGCACACCGACAGTGCCGGTGACCACCTCCTCTTCGCGCTGGAAGGTCCTGGGGCTAACGGTGAAGCGCCCGGCATCGTTGACCAACTGCACGGCGTGGCGCAAAAAGTCATAGTCGCCCTTGCGCGCCCCCAGCGCGCCGTAGAGCATGAAGTTGTCGTTGACATCGAACTCGCCCCGCAAGGCGCCGAAGGTGTCCTTGGCCCGCGAATAGGTCCATGGCTGGGCGAAGTTACTGTGCACGTCCTCGGCATCCGGCACCTTCACCCCTGCATTCAAGCTGACGCGTTCCATCGTGCCGTCGACATCGCGCTGCTGATGGCCAACATCCAACGACAGCCGGGCTCGCTCCCCGCGAACATCGAAACCGAGCACCGACGCCTCGCGCTCGACGGACTGATGATCCCACTCGGTATCGCCCGCCTGGCGCACGCCGTTGAAACGCAGGCCAAAGCGCTGCTCTGGGCCGAAGCGGCGGCCGATGTCAATATGGCCGCCCCCTTGGCCAGTCGAGGCGTACAGCGCGGTGAACTCGGTCAGCGGCGCGTCGCCGGCGCGCTTGGGTTCGATGTTGACCCCACCGCCGACACTGCCATTGGGCGCCAGGCCACCAAGCAAGGCGCCGGGGCCTTTGAGAATATCGACCCGCTCGACCATCTCCATGTCGATCGAATAGGTCGGCAGCACGCCATACAGGCCACCGTAGGCAACGTCACTGTTGTACAGGCTGAATCCACGCACCGAGAATTGCTCGAAGCGCCCACCAGAGGGGTTGGTGGTGCGCACCGAGGGGTCGTTGGCCACAGCGTCGGCCAGGGTCCTGGCCTGCTGGTTCTGCAGCACCTCGCTGGTGTACGAGGTCATGCTGAACGGGGTTTCCATGAAATCACGCTCGCCCAACATGCCTAGCTTGCCGCGCCGTGAGACCTGCCCGCCGGCATAGGCATCGTCGCCAGCACCCAGGCCCTGGCCATTGATGGTGGTGCTGGGCAGCACATGCGCAGGGTCATCCTGCAGCGCTTGGCGGGCCAGGGTATAGCTGCCCGCACCCGCCGCGACAAGCATCAGGCCCGAGCCGCGCAGCAGTGCATTGAAGCCCTCCTCCACGGCAAACTCGCCCTGCAACCCGGCGCTGCTGCGCCCGGCTACCAGCGCCGGGTCCACCGACAAACTGACCCCGGCCTGGCCGGCAAAGCGGGTCAAGGCATTGCTCAGGCTGCCCGCCGCAATCTGATAACTACGCCGCGGCGCATCCTCTGCCCAGCCTGCGCCAGGCAAGCCGAGGACGAACACGAGACCGGCGCGCAGCAGTTGCGCGTTCAAAGGGCGAAGCATGGGCTTGAGGGACATCCGAAGCGCTCTTGTTGGGGGAGTGATGCCACTGATGACAAGCGAGTCGGAAAAAGGGGACAGGCGTCAGGCAATTTTTTTGCGCGGCGTCAGCGACACCCAATAACGGCTGCGGTAATGCACCTCGAGCGGCAGGCTAGCGGCCAGCAGGGCGAGGATGCGTTCGCTGTCGTCCAGTTGGAAGGTGCCGGTCACCGCCAGGCGCTCGAGCAGCGGGTCCCACCGCAGCAGGCCGGGTCGGTAGCGGTCCAGCTCCCGCAAAAAGTCGCCTAACGGCTGGTTGTCGACGATCAACAGGCCTTGGCGCCAACCCGGCAACAGCGCATCGAAAGCTCGCGTCGGGCCTACCCCGCTGCTCGACAACAACGCCTGCTGCCCGCTGTGAAGTTGCACCGGCGCGCCGCGCAGCGGCTGCAAGCTGACGTGCCCCTGGCTAACCGACACCAGGCAGCCCTGTGCTTGCAGCCTTACACAGAAGCTCGCGCGAGTGGCCACTGCCAAGCCTTGCGGCAGGCTCACCTGCACAGGGCCAACGCTGTCGAGGGCGATTTCGCCCTCCAGCAGTTGCACGCGGGCAAGCCCTTCGATGACCTCGAGGTTGACCGCACTGGCAGTATTGAGCTGCAGCCGACTGCCATCGGCCAACTGCAAGGTGCGCCGTTCGCCAGTGGCCGTGCGCAGGTCGGCGCGCCAGCGCTGCATGGGCAACTGCTGGTAGCCGAGCCAGGCCAACGGCGCCAGCGCGCCCAGGGCCAACGCCTGGCCGAGCAGCTTGCGTCGATCCAGCTGTGGGCGGTCAAGGCAGGCCACCGCCAGCGGCGCAGGCACTGCGGCAAAACGCTGGCGCAGCGCCGCAGCTTTTTGCCAAAGCGCCTCATGTGCAGTACTGCGGCCACGCCATTGCGCCAGCGCCGCAGCCCGCTCGGCGTCCAGCTCGCCGGCATCGCACAGGGTCAGCCAGTGCGCGGCTTCACGAGCCAGTTGGCGCGCCTGAGCATCGACCTGGGCGCTCACAGGTCCACCAGCAGGCAATGCGCGTAGGCCTTGGCCATGTAGCGTTTGACGGTACGTTCGGAGACGCCCAGACGCTCGCCGATGGTGCTGTAGTCGACACCTTCGAGTTGCGACCAAAGAAACGCCTGGCGCACCGCGCGTGGCAGGCCATCGAGCAGTTCATCCAGCGCGTGCAAGGTCTCCAGCAGCAACCAGCGCTGTTCCGGCGACGGCGCTAGCGCCTGCGGCAGGTTGGCCAGCGCTTCCAGGTAAGCTCGCTCAAGACTACGGCGCTGGTAATGATTGACCAGTAGCCGCTTGCCCACGGTCAGCAGATAGGCCCGCGGCTCACGTAGACTCGGCAGGGTTTGCGTGTGCTGGGCGGCCAGCACCCGGACGAAGGTGTCCTGAGCCAGGTCGGCAGCCTCCCAGCTGTCGCCCAAGCGCCTGCGCAGCCAGCTTTCCAGCCAGCTGCGGTGGTCGCGATAGAGGGTGCTGAGGGACGCTTGGGGTGCCGCGGCAGAGTCAGGCATTCGTTGGCACGCTAGGGGCTGGAAACATGAATGCGAGTGATTCTAATTGCTTGTCGCGCCAGCGCCAATAGCCTACGCGCACGTGCGAGACTGCTACTGGCTGTCGTGCACCCCCGCAGCATGCCGCCCGGCGATATAACCGAAGGTCATCGCCGGCCCCAGGTTGATCCCGCCGGAGGGATAGAAGCCGCCCATGACACTGGCCATGTCGGTGCCCACGGCATAGAGGCCGGCGATGGGCGCTGAGGTGCGGTCCAGCACTTGCGCATGGCCGTTGGTTTTTAGACCCGCGAAGGTACCAAAGCTGCCGGGCCGCACTTTTACCGCGTAGAACGGAGGGTGCTCGATAGGCGCCACACAGGGGTTGCCCTCGGTAACCAGCGGATCACCCTGCTTGCGGTTGTACGGCGTCGAACCGCGGCCAAATTGCGGGTCTTCACCTTTGCGCGCATGGGTGTTGAAGTCGCGCACGGTTTCTAGCAACCCTGGCGGATCGATGCCACAGGCCTTGGCCAGGGCTTCGATGCTGTCTGCGCGCTGCAAATAGCCGCTGCGCACAGCCGGCCCAACCGGCAGCGGGAACGGGCGGGAATAGCCCAGGCCGAAGCGGCGCTGGAAGCGGTGATCGCAGATCAGCCACGAGGCCACCTCTTCATCCGCCGGAGCTGCGGCGACCATGGCCGCGGTGTAGTCGTAGTAGCCGTCGGCCTCATTGACGAAACGCTTGCCGGTGGACAGCACGCCGATCAGGCCGGGTTTGGCCCGGTCGATGATGTGCGGGAAATGTCCGCTGCTGCCATCGGCGTGGCGTACCAGCGAAACCGGCGCCCACGCAGCTGGCGAGGCGACATCGAGCTCTAGCACCGCACCGACTGACTCGCCCAGGCTGATGCCATCACCGCAGCATTCTTCTGGCGGCAAGGCAAGATGATCGTTCGCTGCAAAGGTGCGCGGGAACAGGGCCTGGCGCCGTGCCTTGTCGTTGGCAAAGCCGCCCGCCGCCAGCACCACACCCTTGCTGGCATGGATGTGAAGAGGGCCGTCCGGGCTGTCGACCAGCGCGCCCAGCACCCGGCCTTGTTCGAAAATCAGTTGGCGCGCCGGCGCGGATTCGATCAGCTCCACGCCCAGGTCGACCGCTGACTTGGCCAGGCGCCCCACCAGCGCTACGCCGTTGACCAGGTGCATGGCGCGGCCATGCACGACCAGATCGCGCAGGTGCCTGATCAAGCGTTTGCTCACGTGCAGGAACGCTTTGAACGAACGGGTCATGCTCAGAAACGCCGCCAGGTCGGCGCCGGCCATGATCGGCATACCCAGGAATGATGTCTCGCGCAGGGTCTTGCGCATACGGCGGATCAGCGTACCCATCTGCCTGGCGTCATAAGGCGCTGCGATCACTTGATGGCCCTGCAGCGCTGCACCCGGTACGTTGCCGTGGATATCGGGAATGGCATTGCCATCGAGCCATTTCACGCAGGTGTGCTGCTCGAAGAACGCCACCATGCGCGGTGCATTGTCGAGAAATGCATCGATTCGCTCAGCATCGTAGCGCGCGCCCAATTCGTGCTTGAGGTAAGTGCGCGGCTGCTGCGGGTCTTCATCGATGCCGGCGCGCTTGGCCAACGGGTTGCCAGGCACCCACAGCCAGCCACCCGACCAGGCGCTGGCGCCGCCGAACGTTGCGTGCTTTTCCACCACGACGACCTTAAGCCCCTGGTGAGCAGCGGTTACCGCTGCGGCAAAGCCCGAGGCGCCCGAGCCGATCACCAGCAAGTCACACTCCAGACGCTTCACGCTTGAGTCCCCTGTTGGGCGTTGATGGCCGCAAGCCCTGGGCTCATCAGGGCGGGCGAACCAGGAATCAACTGCTGGATTTCGGCGACTGCCGCGAGCAACGCCGGGGCGATCTGGTGCAACCGCGCTTCGCCAAGGCGAAACACCGGCCCGGCAACGCTGAGCACGCCAATCGCCTTGCCACTGCGCGGATGCAACAGCGGCACGGCGATAGCCGCCATCCAATCGGCGAAAGTCTGAATCGCCAGCGCATAGCCCAAGGTACGCGCCGATTCGATTCTCGGCAGCAGCGTTTCTACGCTCTGGGGCGCGTTAGGACCGTAGTGTTCAGCTCGACCAAAACCCTGCTGCTCAACCAGTGCCAACGCGCGCTGGTTATCCAGGGTCGCCAGCCACGCGTAGCCACTGGCCGAGCAGGAGAGCTTGGCTTCCATGCCCATATCAGGGTCATAGCGCAGCCCGGCGCGCGCGCCTTGGGCGCGGGCCACCCAGGTCAAGCAGTCCTCGTCCACCACCGATAGACGCACCAGCTCGCCCACCTCGGCGGCCAGGCGATTGAGCACCGGCTGCACCGCATCGACCGTGCCATCGGCGCCCAGGTGGGTGAACGCCAGCACCTGCAGCTTGGAAGTCAGCACATAGGTGCCACGCTCCTGTTGCTGACGCACGTAGCCGTTTTCGCACAGGGTGTTCAACAGCCGGTGGGTAGCGCTGCGGGGTATATGCAAGGTGTCCGAGATGTCGCTAAGGGCGATGCCTTGAGCGCTGCTGGCGAGCATTTCGAGGATCGCCAAGCCACGCTCGAGCAAGCCTGCGTAAGTTGATTCGGTGTTACTCACAGCGCTTGGCATAACGGTCTCCTGCTTGGCGCAGAGGGCGCCGCGGATTGACTGGCAGAGGGTTTTTCGAAGTGACTGGAAAACTATTCCAGTTTCGCCCGCAGTGTCAATTAGCCCGTTTTTGCTGGGCGAAACGGCTGCAAGTCAATCCGCTAAGTGCAGTATGAGTGCGGTTACCGAACGCAAAAAACGGCCGAACCCGGCGTTTATCCGGCGAAGGGTTTTTTCCCTTGATTTGAAACTGGAACTCAGTTCTAACTAAAAAGACAACCGCTCCTGGCACCTCCTGGCAGGGCCCGGGCGAAGCGCATTTCTGCGAACCGAGAACGAGAGTCGAGCATGAGCGATCGCGTATTTTCCCTGGCTGCCCTGACCGTCCTGGAGCTGTCCCCACCTGACATGGTCGAGGTCGCCGCCCGCGCCGGGTACAGTCACGTAGGCTTGCGCCTGGAGCCGGCAACCGCGCAGGAGCAGCACTTCCCGTTGATGGCCGATGCCGGCTTACGCCGCCAGACCCACCAGCGCCTGAGCGACACCGGAGTGAAGGTGTTGGACGTGGAAATCCTGCGCTTGAAGGCAGACACGCAAGTGGCAGATTTTCGCGCCCTGCTCGAAGTCGGCGCCGAGTTTGGCGCGAGCGAACTGCTGGTCGCGGGCAACGATGCCAATGAACAGCGACTGACGGAGAACTTCGCCGCGCTGTGCGATCTGGCCAAGCCTTTTGGCATTTACCCGCACCTGGAGTTCATGCCCTGGACCGACGCCCGCGATCTAGCCCAGGCCTTGCAAATTGTCGAACGCGCCGGGCGCAGCAACGCCGGGGTACTGGTCGACGCCTTTCACTTCGATCGCTCCGGCTCGTCACTGGCGCAGCTGGCAAGCGCCGTAGCACAACAGCCGCATCGCTTTCGCTATGCGCAGTTGTGCGATGTGGCCGGCCCACGCCCGGATGACATGGATGAGATCCTGCGCCAGGCACGTAATGAACGGCGCTTCCCCGGCGACGGCGATTGCGACCTGCACGGGTTGTTGAGCGCCCTGCCTGAGGCCATCGCGCTGAGCCTTGAGATCCCCACCCGGCAGTTGCTCGAACAAGGCGTCAGCGCCTTCGAGCGGGCCAAGATGGCACTCGACAAGACCTGCGCGCTGCTGCAAAGCCGCTGAGCCACCGCGCTGGCTTCTTCGCGGGCAAGCCCGCTCCCACAGTGTCCGAGCCGATCACAGCCGTTGTAGCGCACACGATTCTGTAGGACTGGGCTTGCCCCGATGAGGCCGGCATTGCCACACAAGATAACTGCGCCCCTTCGCTCACTGTCACGCGCACCGCGCCACCTGCCCTCGCATCTGCCGATAGCCTAAAAGCGCCACCAGTAAAACCGCCGCGCCCGCCGCCAATGCCAGCTGAAAACCGGCATTGGCGCCCCGCAGATCCACCATCTGCCCCGCCCCCGCCGCGCCGAACGCCACGCCGACATTCAGCCCCGCCAACAACCAGGTCATGCCCTCGGTCAGTTGGCTGTCAGGCACGATGCGTTCGACCAGCGACATCGCCACGATCATGGTCGGGGCAAAAAACACCCCTGCAACCAGTACAGCCACGGCCAGGCCCGCGATGTTCCCCGCCCATAACAAGGGCAAGGTGGTCACCGCCGTGGCCAACCCACCGAGCAAAAGCAATCTGGGCAACGGCGATTGCAGCTTGAGTGCACCGAACACCAGCCCAGCCGCGCACGAGCCCATGGCGTAACACGACAACACCAGGCTGGCCGCAGCCGGCCTGCCCTGCTGCTCGGCGAAGGCCACACTGACGATGTCGACAGTGCCTACGATCACCCCCATGGCGACCATCAACAGCGCCAACAGCTGCACACCGCCAAGACGCAAGACCGAGGCTTGCCGCTGTGCTGTCGCCGCCCTTGGCTGTAGCGCTGGCTCAGTACCCACCTGGGCTACCAGCGCGAACACGCCGATGGCCAACAACAGGGCGGCAACCAGCGGCCCTGCTTGGGCAAACAGCACCACACTGAAACCGACCGACAACGGCGGGCCGGCGATGAAGGTCAGTTCATCGAGGACCGTCTCTAACGCGTAGGCCGTCTGGAGATTGGCCTGGCCGCGATACAGCGCCGTCCAGCGCGCGCGCACCATGGCCGACATGCTCGGCATGCAGCCGGCCAACGCCGCGCTGGCCAGCAGCGCCCAGACCGGCGCCTGCCAATAGCTGCAAGCCAGCAGCAGCAAAATCCCCAGCACGCTCAGCGCAGCGGCCAGCGGCAATACCCGCCGCTGGCCGTGTTGATCAACCAAGCGTGAAACCTGTGGCGAGAGTACTGCATAGGTCAGCACAAAAGTAGCCGACACCGCGCCAGCCAGCGCATAACTGCCGCGCAGTTGCGACAGCATGGTGATGATGCCGATGCCGGTCATGGGCAATGGCAGACGGGCCAACAGCCCGGCCAGGGTAAAGCCCTTGGCGCCCGGCACTTGAAACAACTCGCGGTATGGATTTGCCATGCCCGATGATCCTTATCGATAGGCCCGAAACGCTAGGCCGAGTTATACATACGCACCGTATGTTTAAAAACTCTATTATCATACGGATCGTATGTAAAGCCTTTCACCCAGGAGACAGCATGGTCAGACGCACCCGCGCGCAGATGGAACAGACCCGCGCCCTACTCATCGAAACCGCACGCCGGGTATTTAGCGAGCAGGGTTATAGCGAGGTCTCACTGGATGACCTCACCGCCCAAGCCGGCCTGACCCGTGGTGCGCTGTATCATCATTTCGGCGATAAAAAGGGCTTGTTCCAAGCAGTGGTCGGGCACATCGACGCCGAGATGGACGCCCGCCTGCAAGCCATATCGGACCACGCCCAAGACCCTTGGGCCGGGTTCAGCAGCCGTTGTCGCGCCTACCTTGAGATGGCCCGCGAACCTGAAATACAACGCATCGTGCTACGTGATGCGCGCGCCGTGCTTGGCGCCCCCACGCCAGCGGCACAGTTGCACTGCGTGGGTTCTTTGCAGGTGCTGCTCGAAGGCTTGATGGCCGACCACATCGTCGTCGCTACCGCCCCCCAAGCCTTGGCATCGATGATTCAAGGCGCCTTGGCGGAAACCGCCTTGTGGATTGCCAATGGCGCTGACCAACCTGAGCGACTTGAGCAAGGGTTGGCCGCGGTGCAGTTGCTGCTCGACGGCATTCGGCGACCATTGCCAACCGCTCAAGCTTAGAGCGAAACAGAATAATACCGTCGGTCGCCCCAGCATGAGCCTTCTTGCGAGCTTGCATGTCCGAAGCTAATAGTTAATTCAATTGCCTGGGGAGGCACTTAACATGCGACCGCGTTTCGTTGTAGTTCCGGCTATGCCTATGGAAAAGCCATACCTTGAGCGAGGTGTGCGTTTCTACTCGGGCCTGTGCACCGGCTTCGACCTCTACGACAACGTTGAGAAAATGAGGCTCAAGCCAACCTTCAACTTGCGCGCCGATGCCGAAGCAGAGTGCCTGCGGCGAAATCAAGCGGGGATCGGTTGAGTTCAGTGCCGGGGCTCGACTCGCGGCGGCTGCTGGCGCTGCCACAATTGCAGATTTCGCTGCAGCCATTGCTGGGGTAAGTCGCTGGCGACGATCTCTGTCATCTTCTGCGCCAGCTGCTCGCGCAGCCGTGGCTGGTTGCAGGGCGAGGCCTGCGACAGCGCCAGGTACAATCCCTCACTGGAAACCGCCGGGTCCAGGACCTGCAACCGCTTGCCCAGGCCCAATGACTGCGCCAGCGCCATGCCTGGATAGTGCTCATAGATCAGGTAGTCGTTGCGCTTGTGCACCAATTTCTGGAACGCCTGGCTGGCGCTGGGCACCGCTTCGAGGTTGAGGTTGGCCTTGGCGTAGTCGTCGAAGGCCTGGCCATGGCTGTTGTTGACCAAGGTGCCGCCATTGCGCCCTTTGAGGTCGGCCCAGCCGTGATAGGCAAAGCCTTCACCCTGGCGCACCCAGACCACGCTGGGGGTCGAGAGAAACGCGGGCTTGATGAAGTCCATGGTCTGTTGCCGGGCTTGGGTGATGAAGTAGCCGGCCATCATGTCGATGCTGCCGGTGCGCACATCTTCCTGGGCTCGTGACCAGGGGCCGCTATAGACCACCTGCACCTGAAGCCCAAGCGTTTTGGCCATGTGCTTGAGCAAGTCGGCATTGGCGCCGATCAGCTGCTCTGGGTTGTCTGGGTCACGCCACAGATAGGGGGGATATTCAGGATTGCCTGTGGCGGTCAGATGTCGACAGTCGTCGGCTGCCAGGGCCAGCTTGGGCGTCAACACCCAACACAGCAGCAGCAACCACAACCGCCCGGGGCGGCGCTCGATCATGTGCGAGCCTACGTCATCAATGACAGGGGAGTTCAACCAGTCTGGACCAGAATCCGCCGGCCGCCAGCGGGCCCTCACAGTACCTAATGCACAGTCGCGTGGCGGCAGGCATGCAGCCGCACACACTGTTGGCCAGGCAACAGCGAATCAACAGACTGCGCCTCACGCCACAGTCAGTTGCTCCCTACCCCGCCGCCGAGCCCCGTCCAGCTGGGAGATGGCCGAATGGCATGCCCCGTGCAATCGGTGTTGATCCTCTTCGACTGTTTGGATCTTGCCGATGCGCCTGCCCTCCCTCGCCCTGTCCCTTCCCCACGCCCTCAAGACCCTGGCCGCCGCTGGCTTGTTCGCGCTGGCGCTGAACCCCAGCGCCCAGGCTGAAACCGCCCCCAAGGAAGTGCGCCTGGACTACGCCTACTACTCACCCGTGAGCCTGGTCCTGAAGCATTTCGGTTGGCTGGAAAAAGCCCTGCCCGACTCGAAAGTGAGCTGGGTGTTCAGCCAAGGCAGCAACCGCTCGCTGGAGTATCTCAACAGTGGCGGCGCCGACTTCGGCTCGTCGGCCAGCCTCTCGGCCGTGCTGGCCCGCGCCAACGGCAGCCCGATCAAGTCGGTGTACGTCTACAGCCGCGCCGAATGGACTGCACTGGTAGTCAGCAAAGACTCGCCGTTACAAAACCTCGAAGCGCTCAAAGGTAAAAAGATCGCTGCCACCAAGGGCACTGATCCGTACCTGTTCACCCTGCGCGCCCTGGCCAAGGCCGGCATCGAGAAGGACGACGTCGAACTGCTGCACCTACAACACCCGGACGGGCGCACCGCTTTGGAAAAAGGCGACGTCGACGCCTGGGCAGGCCTGGACCCGCACATGGCCGCCAGCGAACTTCAAGCCGGTTCGCGCCTGCTCTATCGCAACAAAGACTTCAACAGCTATGGCGTGGTCAGCGTCACCGACACGTTCGCCCAGCAACACCCGCAGACTATCGCCACAGTGATCAAAGCCTACGAACAGGCGCGCCACTGGGCCATCGCCCACCCTGATGAGTTCGCCAAGCTGTTGGCCGATGAGTCCAAGTTGCCGCTGGATGTGGCCAAACTGCAGCTGTCGCGGACCGACCTTTCCGCGCCGCAACTGACTGATCAGGACATCAGCGCCTCCAAGGCAGCAGCCCCCATTCTGGTGTCCGAAGCCTTGGTCAAGCGTGGTGTCGACGTCAATCAGGTGATCGACCAACTGATCGATCCATCCTTCGCCAAGGCCAGCATCCAGTGATGAGCACCTCCAGCAAGACCCTGGCGCCGGGGGTAATTGCGCCTGCCGTGCAACCGAGCCGTTGGCGGCGCCGAGCCAAGGGCCTGGCCCTGCCGGTGCTGATCATCCTGCTGCTCGAAGCTGTGGTGCGCCTTGGTTGGATCGCCGCCTACCAGATGCCGGCTCCGAGCGAAGTGGCCCAGACCCTGCTGCACCTGGCCGATGGTGCGTTGTGGAAACACATCGGTGCCAGCCTGTCTCGGGTATTGGCCGGCTTCGCCATCGGTGCGGCACTTGGGCTACTGTTTGCCGCCTGGGTTGGCCTTAGCCGCGAGGCCGAGGCCTGGCTTGAGCCCACCTTTGCCAGCCTGAGAGCGATTCCCAGCCTGGCCTGGGTGCCGCTGTTGCTGCTGTGGCTGGGGATTGGCGAAACCTCGAAAGTCACATTGATTGCCATTGGCGCGTTTTTTCCGGTGTACCTCAATGGCGTGGCAGCGATCCGCAATATCGATCGCAAGCTGGTTGAGGTTGGGCGCATGTATGGCTTCAGCCCGTTGCGGCTGGCCCGACGTATTTTGCTGCCGGCCGCCCTACCGGGCGTATTCACCGGTTTGCGCAGCGCACTGAGCCTGAGCTGGATGTTCCTGGTTGCCGCCGAGCTGATTGCCGCGACCCGTGGCCTTGGCTACCTGCTCAGCGATGGCCGGGAAACCTCACGACCAGATCTGGTACTGGCGGCGATCATTGTCCTGGCGCTGCTGGGCAAGCTCAGCGATGGCCTGCTGGCCAGCCTGGAACAGCGTTGGCTGACCTGGCGCGACACGTTCGACGGTACGGATACAGGAGTCTGAAGCATGAACCAACCTCTGCGCATTGCCGAGCCAGCCCCGCCCGTTGAACCACTGCTTGACCTGCAGGTGGAAGGCAAAGCGTTCGGTGCGACCCAAGTGCTGGGGCAAGTCCAGCTACAACTGCAACCGGGTGAAATCGTCAGCCTGCTCGGCCCTAGCGGCTGCGGCAAGAGCACCCTCCTCAGATTGGTGGCACAACTCGATCAGGACTTTACCGGCGTACTGCACAGCCGGCCCGAGCAGATCGGTTTCGTCTTCCAGGAGCCGCGATTGATGCCCTGGCTGAGCGTGGCCGAAAACATCGGCTTTAGCCAAGACCAAGGCTATGACCGCGCCCGTGTGGCGGGGCTGATCGAAGAGGTCGGCCTGGATGGCTTTGCCGCTGCCCTGCCCAAGGCCTTGTCAGGCGGCATGGCGCAACGGGTAGCGATCGCCCGCGGGCTGTACGGGCAACCGCAGTTGCTGTTGCTGGATGAACCGTTCAGCGCAGTCGATGCCTTTACCCGCTTCAAGCTCCAAGACTTGCTCCTGGACCTGGCCCGTCGGCACCGGATTGCCTTGCTGGTGGTAACCCATGATGTGGACGAGGCGCTGTACCTGAGTGATCGGGTGCTGGTGATCGGCAATCGCCCAGGTACGGTGTGCCGCGAGTTGCGGGTCAAACTCGACTACCCACGCGACCGCCGCGACGAGCGCCTGGCACGGTTGCGCGGGGAGGCGCTGGAGGCGTTGCACAGTGCGCGGGTGATTTGAGCATTGAGCACTGCGGTTTGCCCATCCGCTCATCCGCTGGCTGACCCAAGAACGCGGCGCATGTACCCAGAATCGCCAGATGCCGGCCAGCCTCCGCGACCGCGAGTGGCCCTTCTTCGTGCCCTAGAGGTTGCTCTGGCGTGAAGTCGCCCCAGATGTCCCAACCTGGGCCCGTTTTGCCTGAGTACACACGAACACGCCGCCTGCTGTGGCCCTATCGCGGGACAAGCCCGCTCCCACCGGTGTGGCGCCGCCTGGGTAGGAGCGGGCTTGCCCCGCGATGGGGCCAGCCCAGACAACCACTCCAGCAGCACAACGGTAGGCCCCTGAAACGCCGTCCTAGCCCAGATAGGGCGGATAGTCGATGTAGCCTTCTGCCCCACCCCCGTAGTAGGTGTCCTTGTTCGCCACCGCCAGCGGCCAGCCATTTTCCAGCCGTGCGACCAGATCCGGATTGGCAATGAATGGCTGGCCAAACCCAGCCAGGTCGATCAGCCCCGACGCCACCAACTCTTGCGCACGTTGCAGGGTAAGGTCACCGGCCAGAATCAAGCGGGTCGACTTGAGGCCTTTGCGGCAACTGACCAGCAACGCCTTGAGCGCATCTTCGCGCGCTACGGCCGTTTCGGCACGCAGGAAGAAGTGGGTCTGGTCCATCACATGGACATAGGCAATGCCGCGCTCGCCCAAGCCGGCACACAGCGCGCTGTAGGTCTGGTCGATCTCATCGTACAGCGGCATGTCCATCAACTGCCCGTACGGCGAGAAACGAATACCCACGCGCCCGGCGCCAATACGCTGGCACACGGCGTCGACCACTTCGAAGACGAAACGCAGGCGGTTGTCCAGGTTCTGCGCGCCGTACTGATCAGTGCGGTCATTAACCTTGGGGTTGAGGAACTGCTCCAGCAGGTAACCGTTGGCGCCATGAATTTCGACGCCGTCAAAGCCCGCTTCAATCGCATTAGCCGCAGCCTGGGCAAAATCGCGCACCACCCGGCCGACCGCTTCGCTCGACAGCGCTTGGGGTTGCGAGGTCGAGACGAAACCTGGCTCGCCGTTGTCGGCATAGCCAAAGGCGAACGCGCCCTCAGCCGCTTTGCTGGTTGAACTGACCGGTGCCTTGCCACCTTCCTGGATCGAGGTGTGCGACACCCGCCCAACGTGCCACAGCTGGGCGAAGATCTTGCCGCCAACGCTGTGTACCGAATCAGTCACCAGGCGCCAGCCGGCGATCTGTTCAGGGGTGTAGATACCTGGGTTGAACAAGTAACCCTGGCCCTCGCGCGAGATCGGCGTGCCCTCGGACACGATCAAGCCGGTGCTGGCGCGCTGGGTGTAGTACAGCGCGGTTAGTGCATTGGCGACATCGCCCGGTGAACGCGAACGGGTCATCGGGGCCATGACGAAGCGGTTTCGAAGTACGGTATCGCCGAGTTGGAATGCGCTGAACAGGCTCACGAAAGGTCTCCACAGGTAGTGAGTAATACTGCGTGTGGGTTAGCCTATTGAAGAAATCTTCGGTTATCTGCGCAAAGATTTCTCAAGTGAATGGAATTTGATTCATCAATTGGAGCGTGGCATGTACTCGTCTGAACGGCTCAAGGGCATCGACGTATTCGTCGCGACTGCTGACCTTGGCAGCTTTACCGCAGCAGCAGAGCGGCTCAACCTGACCAGTTCAGCGGTCAGTAAAAGTGTCGCGCGTCTGGAAGGCAGACTGGGCGTGCGCCTGTTCAACCGCACCACCCGCAAGCTGTCACTGACAGAAGCAGGCACCGCGTTCTATCGCACCTGCACTGCGGTACTGGCAGATTTGGAAGAGGTCGAGCACGCGCTGGTCAGCGCGGGCAATGAGCCGCACGGCAAAGTGCGGATCGACCTGCCAGCCTCCTACGGCAGGATGCACGTGCTGCCGCTGATCCTCGATTTCATTGGCTTGCACCCGTTGCTGCAGCCGCACATTTCGTTCTCGGACCGGTTCGTCGATCCGGTTCACGAAGGCATCGATATCGTCGTGCGCATCGGCGGGCCGGATGCGTGGCCGGCGAACCTCGGCCATCGCTACTTCGGCGCGCAACGGCTGATTTTTTGCGCAGCGCCCGCCTACCTTGAGCGCCATGGCGTCCCCCGCAGCGAGCGCGATCTGGATGCACACCACTGCGTGGGCTACGGCCAGGCGGATGGGCTGGTCAGCCCCTGGTATTTCAAAGGGCGCCAGCCGGGCGAGATGGAGCGCCGAACGGTGCAGGCGCGCATTGCCGTTGGCGATGGTGAAGGGGAAGTCGCGGCAGTGCTGGCTGGGCATGGCATCGGCCAGCTGCCGACCTGGCTCACGCAGCGCCACCTCGATTCAGGTGCGCTGGTCGAGGTGCTGCCACAGCTGGCCACCGATGGCTTGCCGATGAACCTGGTATGGCTCAAGAGCCGCGAGAGCCTGCCTAAGGTCAGGGCCCTGCTCGATTACCTGCTGCCACGCTTGGCGTCGCATGGCACGCACAACCGCAGTGTCCCGTGAAGCAAACAGCGGCCTCAATAAGTCGCCCTGCCCCCGCTCAGATCGAAGACAAAGCCTGTGGTAAAGCTGCATTCCGGCCCCGCGATCCAAGTCACCATGTTGGCGATCTCGGCGTAGGTCCAGGAAAATGCCGAGAAAATCAGCCCCTTCATGGCCGCATTCAGGCCCAGGTCGGCGCTGATGCTGGGCGCGGCGATGCCCATCACGCTGCGGTCCAGGTAATTGATCATGGTACCGCCGCAGATCAGCGCCAGAATCATGAAACGGGTACGGGTCTTGGCATGTTGCTGAGCTGGGGTGTCGAACACCGCCAAGCCGATCTTTTGCTCAGAGTTCATGATGTCGGGTCTCTTGTTATTGGTATGTCATCAATGCCCAGGCAACTCCCTGGGGGAGCATCCGCTTGCGCGCGTCAGGTAAAACCGAACAAGCGTCGTGGGGTGTCCCACATGATCTTGCGGCGCAGCTGCGGGTCGGGCATCAGCTGCTCTGCCAGTTTCAGCAGCGGGCCGTAATCGACCCGCGAACGTTGCCGAATGAAGGGCCAGTCAGAACCCCAGACGCAGGCATCGGCCCCAAAGGCGGCGATCAAGGCCTGCACCTAGGCCCTGCTCTGCCCAAGCAGATCCTCGCTGGCGGCGAATTTCTGCATACCGGACAACTTGACGCTGACCCGCCCGCAGCTCGCCAGCTTGAGCAACGCCTGAAAGCCCGACTGTTGCAGTCCAGCGCGCACATCCGGGCGGCCACAATGGTCGATCAGCACACGTACCGGGTTGCGCTCAAGCAGCCCTTGCAGGTGCAGCAACTGGTCTTCACAAACCTGCACTTGGGCGAACATGCCCAGCTCGGCAAGCTTGCCCAAACAGGCTTGTGCACCCTGCATGACCTCAACCCCGTAGAGCGCAGGATTGAACGCCACCCCGACCACGCCCTGCTGCTGTAGCGCCGCCAGCTGATCGATGCCGATGTCAGGCTCGACCACCGCCACGCCGCGCAAGCGCCCATGGCCAGCTGCCAACGCGTGCAACAGGCAGCGGTTGTCGGTGTGATAGCCACTGTTCGGCCCGACCAGCAGGGCGTGACGCACACCGTAGGCATCCATCAGCAGGCTAAATTGCTCGAACGTTGCGACCTCCTGGCCGGAGGGGGCATAGGGTGCCGCGGGGTGATAAGGAAATCGCGCTGGATCAAACACATGGTTATGGCAATCGATCTTGGGCTCGTCAAAGATGTTCACGCGGCTCTCCCCTGGCACGACCCTCCATTGCTGAGTTAACGCGCCCCCTGTAGGAGCGGACTTGCCCGCGAATAGGTCAGTGAATCCACAATCGTATTCGCGGGCAAGCCCGCTCCTAAAGGGCCTGCGTAGCTCAGCGCGGCAAGGCCACTGCAGCGTTTTGCAGATCTTGTTATTGTTCGCCGACACGGCGGCGGGCTTGGGCTAACGATACTGCCGGCGATGTACTAACGCTCATACACAGATGGCGAAAACCATAACCAAAGGTAATGACCATGCTCCCCGGCAGAGAAGCTGCAGCGTCCAGCACGATGGTGTTCAAGCTGCGCCATATGGAGGTGTTTCGCGCGGTAATGCTGACCGGGTCGATCAGCGCGGCGGCGAAAATGCTGTATGTCTCCCAGCCTGCGGTGAGCAAGTTGATCGGCTACATCGAAGGCCGCCTGGCTTACCGCTTGTTCGAGCGAATCAACAATCGACTGGTGCCCACTGGCGAGGCACAGATCCTGTTTCGCGAGGTCGAGCGGGTCTATCAGGCAGCATTGGCGGTCAACGAGTGCGCGCTGTCACTAGGTTCTGGCTCACAGCGCAACCTGCGCCTGTCGTGCAGCGCGTCATTGTCGACGGTGGTCCTCCCCACGGCGCTGGCGCAGCTCAAGCTTGAGTCGCCGTCACTGAACATCGAGTGGCAGACCTCGTTGATGAACGAGATGCCCAACCAGATCCTGTCGAAGAAAGTCGACCTGTCGATCGCCGCCTTGCCGGTCGTGCATGACCATCTGCATTCGCAGGCATTCATGCGCGGGCGCATGGTGGTGGTGATGGCTGGCGACCACCCGCTGGCGCAGCAACCAGTGCTGTCGCTGCAACAGCTTGAGGGGCAGCCACTGCTGCTGTTCAGGCCCGACATGCCGTTTGGCCAACTGCTCGCGCAACAGATCGAGCACCACGGTTTGCACCTGCACTCGCTGCTATCGTTCACCAACGCCGTCGAGGCGGTGGCGTTGGTCAAGCAAGGCATGGGCCTGAGCATCATCGATGAGTTCGTGGCGCAAGACAGCGGCTTGACGGTGGTGCCACTGGCCGAGGAAATCTACTTCGATATCAGCTTCGTCTATTCGCGCTTCGAGCCACCGTCGCAAGCGGCGCTGCACCTGATGCGGGTGCTGCGGGCGCAGGCGGTAAACGTTGGCCGTGCTATCGCCGGCTTCGAGTTGCCCAATTCATGAACCGGGACGGTGACGGGTTGACCGCTGTACGACTGTCATAGACGATTGATTTCCCGCCAGACAAGGACGACCACATGTTACGGATACTGGGCAGAGCGGCCTCGATCAACGTGCGCAAGGTGCTATGGGCCTGCGCGGAAATGAACATCGGCTTTGAACGAGAGGACTGGGGCGCGGGCTTCAAACCGACAGCGCTGCCTGAGTTTCTGGCGCTGAACCCCAATGCCATGGTTCCGGTTATCCAGGATGGCGACTTCACCCTGTGGGAATCGAACAGCATCATCCGCTACCTGGCCACACGTGATGGCCAGAGCGCGCTCTATCCGGCCGAAGCCAGGGCCAGGGCACGCGTGGATCAATGGATCGATTGGCAGGCCTCCGATCTGAACCGTTCCTGGAGCTATGCCTTCATGTCATTGGTCAGGCAATCGCCTGCGCATCAGGATGGCCAGGCGCTTGCCGCTGGCTTGGCGCAATGGTCCAACTACATGCAGATACTCGACCAGCAGCTCGAAGCAACAGGGGCTTACGTGGCCGGCGACGCCTTTTCACTGGCCGACATCCCCATCGGCTTGTCGGTCCACCGCTGGTTCGCAACACCTTTTGCCCACCCGCCGTTGCCATCAGTCGAGGCCTATTATGAGCGGCTCAGCGAGCGACCCGGTTTTCGCCTGCATGGTCGCACCGGCACGCCCTAGACACGCTCGGCCACGCCTTGCGGGCAAAACGCCCCGCTTTACCAGTGGTTGATCGGCCGGCTAGAGTGTCGCCCCCCGGGAATTGGATCCCGGCCTTTGGCCCCTGGAGCTGTTCAGTGAAGTACCTCAGTAAAGTTGTAGCCGCATGCGCATTCGGCCTGGTTCTGGCAGGTTGCACCGGTGCCCCGATCAAATCGGCCCACTATGACAGCAGCCAGTACACCGTGCTGGGTCACAGTGAAGCCAGCGCCACCGGCCTGATGCTGTTCGGCCTTATCCCGATCCGTCAGAACAGCCGCTTTGTCCGTGCACAGGACGCGGCGATCAAGGCCAAGGGCGGCGATGCGCTGATCAATACCCAAGTGCAGGAAAAGTGGTTCTGGGCCTGGGTCCTGAATGGCTACACCACCAAGGTTTCCGGTGATGTGATCAAGCTGAACAACGTCCAGTAACCCAGCGCTTTGACAGCGCTCCCCAATGGGCGCGCCCGGCCGCCGATCGCACGGCGTGGGGCGCGCCTGGTCATCAAACGCTGCGGGTCACCCCGCCATCGACGCGGATGTTCTGCCCGGTGATGTAGGCCGCCCCTTCGCTGGCCAGGAAGGCGATGGTGGCAGCGATTTCCTCGCTGGTGCCATAGCGCTTGAGCGGAACACTGTCGCGCCGCTGCTCAGTGGCCGGCAGGCTGTCGATCCAGCCGGGCAATACATTGTTGATGCGCACGTTATCGCCGGCAAAGTTGTCGGCGAAGATTTTGCTGAAGGCTGCCAAGCCTGAACGGAACACCGCCGAAGTAGGGAACAACTCGCTCGGCTCGAACGCCCAGGCGGTGGAAATATTGATGATTACCCCGCCTTTCTGGGCCTGCATGATCGGCGTGACCAAGCGGCTCGGGCGAATGACATTGAGCAGGTAGGTTTCCATGCCCTGGTGCCAGTCTTCGTCGCTGATCTCCAGGATCGGTGCACGCGGGCCGTGACCGGCGCTGTTGACCAACACATCGATCCGGCCCCATTTTTCCATGACCGCGTCGACCAGACGCTGCAGGTCTGCGTTGGACTGGTTGCTGCCGGTGACGCCAATGCCGCCCAGCTCCTGGGCCAGCGCTTCACCTTTGCCGGACGAAGACAGGATGGCGACCTTGAAGCCATCGGCGGCCAGGCGCTTGGCGGCAGCGGCGCCCATGCCGCTGCCGCCGGCGGTTACGATAGCTACTTTTTCTACTGACATAGGGGCTCCTGGCTTTTACGCGAAGTCTGCGGTGATGTGAGGTTCAGCCTACACCTTGGTTGGGATCAGCAGCAGTGATCAATAGTACTTGTAGCCTGTAGAAAATCTATTGGCTTGCGATTTAGGGGGCCGCTTTGCGGCCCATCGCAGGCAGGCCAGCTCCTACAGGGTCATGCTGAGGGCTGTAGTCCCAAGATCTCGGCAAACACGCTAAGGTAGAATCTTTACGCAACAGGACTGCCGCATGCCGCAACATTCCGGCTTCGTCAGGGTGCGTGGCGCCCGCGAGCACAATCTGCAGAACGTAGACGTCGACATCCCCCGCGACGCGCTGGTGGTGTTCACCGGGGTGTCCGGCTCGGGCAAATCCTCGCTGGCCTTCTCGACGCTCTACGCCGAAGCCCAGCGCCGCTACTTCGAGTCCGTCGCGCCGTACGCCAGGCGCCTGATCGACCAGGTTGGCGTACCGGATGTCGACGCCATCGAAGGCCTGCCGCCCGCGGTGGCCTTGCAGCAGCAACGCGGCACGCCCAGCGCCCGCTCCTCGGTGGGCAGTGTCACCACCCTTTCAAGCTCGATCCGCATGCTCTACTCGCGTGCCGGCAGCTATCCGGCCGAGCAACCGATGCTCTACGCCGAGGACTTTTCACCCAACACCCCGCAGGGTGCCTGCCCCGAATGTCACGGCCTGGGCCGGGTCTACGAGGTGACCGAAACGAGCATGGTCCCGGACCCTTCGCTGACCATACGTGAACGCGCAGTCGCAGCCTGGCCGATGGCCTGGCAAGGGCAGAACCTGCGCGACATCCTGGTGACCCTGGGCTACGACGTGGATATCCCCTGGCGCGATCTGCCCCAGGAGCAGCGCGACTGGATTCTGTTCACGGAAGAAACGCCGACCGTACCGGTTTATGCCGGCCTGACCCCAGCGCAAACCCGCGCTGCACTCAAGCGCAAGCTAGAACCCAGCTACCAGGGCACCTTCAGTGGCGCCCGGCGCTACGTGCTGCACACTTTCATGCAGTCGCAAAGCGCGCAGATGCGCAAGCGTGTCTCTCAGTTCATGCGCCCCAGCCCCTGCCCGCTGTGCGCAGGCAAACGCCTCAAGCGCGAGGCACTGACCGTGACCTTCGCCGGCCTGGATATCGCCGAGCTGTCACAGATGCCGCTGCAAGAGCTGGCCAAGGTGCTCAGGCACGTTGCCGCAGCCGACTACTTGCAGCAGCCTGAACAAACCTCAGAAACGCTCACCCACCAACAAACCCGCGCCGCCCGCCAACAACGCGCGGCCAAGGGTGAGCCTGCGCACAGCGGCGGCCCGGATGTGCGCCACACACCCAACCTGTCGCTGGAAAAGCGCCTGGCCGCGCAACGCATCGCCGCTGAGTTGCTAGAGCGCATCGACACCCTCATCGACTTGGGCCTGGGTTACCTGGCGCTGGAACGCAGCACGCCGACGCTGTCCTCCGGTGAGCTGCAACGCCTGCGCCTGGCCACCCAGCTCAATTCGCAGCTGTTCGGCGTGATCTACGTGCTCGACGAACCTTCCGCCGGCCTGCATCCGGCCGATAGCCAAGCGCTCTATGCCGCCTTGCAGCGGCTCAAGTCCAGCGGCAACTCGGTGTTCGTCGTCGAGCATGACCTGGACACCATGCGCCGGGCCGACTGGCTGGTCGATGTCGGCCCGGCTGCTGGCGAGCATGGCGGGCAGATTCTCTACAGTGGGCCACCCGAAGGCTTGCGCCAGGTGCAGGCATCGCGCACCCGCGCCTACCTGTTCGCAGAGCAGGCCAGCAGCCAACATCAGCCTCGCCAGGCACACGCCTGGCTACGCCTGGAAGGCATCACCCGCAACAACCTCGATGCGCTCAGCGCACAGTTTCCACTGGGCTGTTTCAGCGCCGTCACCGGCATCTCCGGATCGGGCAAATCGAGCCTGGTCAGCCAGGCCCTGCTGGAACTGGTCGGCGCCCACCTGGGCCAGCCGCAGCAGCCTGAGGAAGCTGAAGAACAGAGCCTGGAAGATGAACCGCAGCCGACCAGCACTGGCCAGATCGTGGCCGGGATGGAGCAGATCAAGCGCCTGGTCAAGGTTGACCAGAAACCGATCGGCCGCACCCCGCGCTCCAACCTGGCGACCTACACCGGGTTGTTCGATCACGTGCGCAAGCTGTTCGCGGCCACCGAGCAGGCCAAGGCGCAAGGTTTCGATGCCGGGCGCTTTTCGTTCAATGTCGCCAAAGGTCGCTGCGAAACCTGCGAGGGAGAAGGCTTTGTCAGCGTCGAGTTGCTGTTCATGCCCAGCGTCTACGCCCCCTGCCCCACTTGCCACGGTGCACGCTATAACCCCGAAACCCTGGCGGTGACCTGGCAGGACATGAACATCGCCCAGGTGCTGCAGATGACCGTTGACCAAGCCCTCGAGGTATTCGCCGAACAGCCCGGTATCCGCCGCAGCTTGCAGGTGTTGCAGGACATCGGCCTGGGTTATCTGCGCCTGGGGCAGCCTGCTACCGAGCTGTCTGGCGGCGAGGCACAACGGATCAAGCTGGCCACCGAGTTGCAGCGCACGGCACGCGGCGCGACCTTGTATGTGCTGGATGAACCTACCAATGGCCTGCATCCGCAAGATGTCGATCGCCTGCTGGTGCAACTCAACCGCCTGGTCGATGCCGGGCACACGGTGGTGGTGGTCGAGCATGATATGCGGGTGGTGGCGCAGAGCGACTGGGTGATCGATATCGGCCCAGGAGCTGGGGCTGCGGGGGGCAAGGTGGTGGTGAGCGGCAGGCCTGAGACGGTGGCCAAGCATCGGCACAGCCGCACGGCGCCGTTTCTGGCGGGTGCCTTGCGCTGATCGCGGTGCTGGTAGCGCATCGCGGGGCCCGCTCGCGCCTCACCGCACGAACCACGCTGTCCTTTGTGGAAGCGGGCTTGCCCATGGAAAGGGCCCTGCGGATGAACGTCAACTGTGACAACCGAGCCTAGGCAGATTATTCTTGAGAGGTATGTCTTCCCGCCTCAATATGTGAGCGACGAATATGAAAATCGATGACATGGACGCCTTCGTGGCGGTTATCCGTTGCCAGTCGACCAACCTTGCCGCCGAAGCCCTGCAACTGACCCAGCCGGCCATCACGCGGCGCCTGCAGAACTTCGAGCAAGACCTGGGCGCCACGCTGCTCGACCGCAATACCAAGCCCCTCAAACCCACGCCGATGGGCTTGCGGGTGTATGAGCAGTGCAAGGCGATCCTGCGTGAAATCGATGCCCTGCGTGAGCTGGTGGCCAATGATGGCGCGCCCTCCGGCACCCTGCGCCTGGGCGTACCGCAAACCTTGGGCGATGTGGTCTTGCTCGATGCCCTGGCGAAGATTCGCGAGGTCTATCCGGTGTTGCGCACCCAAGTCAGCAGCGGCTGGGGCAGCAGCTTGATCACGCGCATGGAAAACGGCGAGCTCGATGCGGCAGCCGCACTGTTCCCGCCCGGCAAGATCTTCCCCGAAGGCATCGCCAGCCAGTCGATCGGGCGCATGCCGCTGCGCGTGGTCGCAGCCAAGGGCAGTGCCAGCAAACGCAACTACAAGCTCAAGGACTGCTATACCCGAGGCTGGGTGCTCAACCCTGATGGTTGCGGGTTCCGCGCAGGTCTGCAACGGGCGCTCAGCGAGCAGGGTTTGTCGCTGTCGATCAACCTGGAGACCTTTGGCACGGACTTGCAGTTAGGCCTGGTCGCCAGTGGCCAGGGCCTGGGGCTGGTGCCTGAACCGCTGCTGCTGGCCAGTCGTCACAGGGATCAACTGGAGGTGGTAAACGTCAGTGATTTCAAGCCGCAGGTGGATCTGTGGCTGTTCCATCCGCGCTACCTGGGCAATTTGCAGGAGCCGGTGGAGCTGTTTGGCGAAATTGCTGGAGCGCGGTTGCGCAGCTAGGCCTCGCTGTACCCTGGGCTGCGGATCAAGGCTTCACTCAAGCAAACTAATGAAATAAACGCATAAAGTAGGATGAATTAAATTCTTAAAACAAATAATTAGCATAGAACCAAAAAGACTTTTACAGCTCTCATCCAGACGAATACGGTCTTAACAAATCTACCGTGTTCCAGGGATGAATACCCATGAGTCACCCACCTTCCGATCGCGCCCTGGCCGAGCTTACTCAAGCCCTGGCTGCCAACGCCGAGCGCTATGACCGCAGTGGTCAGTTCCCTCACGACAATTTCGCCCTGCTGCACCAATACCGCCTGCTCGGGCTGACCGTACCCAGTGCCCTGGGCGGCGGCGGCGCGGACTTGCCTACCGCGCGGCGGGTGGTCGCCGCCGTCGGCAAGGGCGACCCGTCAACTGCGCTGATCCTGGCGATGCAGTATCTGCAACACGTTCGCTTGCAAGAGCAAGGCCGCTGGCCTGAGCACCTGCGCCTGCGGGTGGCTCGCGATGCCGTGGACAACGGCGCGCTGATCAACGCCTTTCGGGTCGAGCCAGATCTGGGCACGCCGACGCGCGGTGGCCTGCCTGCGACCGTGGCGCGGCGCACCGCTGATGGCTGGCGATTGTCTGGGCGCAAGATCTACTCCACCGGCAGCCACGGCCTGACCTGGTACCTGGTGTGGGCGCGCAGTGATGACAGCGATCCACTGATCGGCGGCTTTTTGGTGCACAAGGACAGCCCCGGTATCAGCATCATCGATGACTGGGACCACTTGGGCATGCGCGCCACCTGCAGCCATGAAGTGCGCTTCGACGATGTACTGATCCCACTGGATCATGCGGTCAACGTCAGCCCAGCCAGCGCGCCACGCCCAGAGCTCGATGGCGAAGGCCAGTTGTGGATGTCGGTGTTGCTGCCGGCGCTTTACGACGGCGTGGCCCAGGCCGCACGCGACTGGCTGGTGCAGTTCCTGCTATCGCGCACACCCAGCAACCTCGGCGCGCCGCTGGCAAGCCTAGGGCGTTTTCAGGAGGTGCTCGGGCGTATCGACACCCTGCTGTTCGCCAACTGCAACCTGCTCGACGCTGCCGCGACCGGGCAGGTCGATGCGCGGCATGCCGGGCAGATCAAGCACCTGGTCAGCAGCAACGCCATCAATGCTGTCGAACTGGCCATCGAAGCCGCTGGCAACCCCGGGCTGTCGCGGCGTAACCCGCTGGAGCGGCATTATCGTGACGTGCTGTGCAGCCGCATCCACACCCCACAAGACGACGTAGTCCTCGGCCAGGTTGGTCGTGCAGCGCTGGCACCGGCCGGTGCATAACCCCCCTCTAGCGGAGATTGCCATGAGTTCATTGTCTTTCGTCACCGACGCCACCCGCTCGGTGCGCCAGCGAGTCAGCCACCAGGAGTGGGAGGTGCGGGTCAAGCTGGCCGCCGCCTATCGCCTGGCGGCGCTGTTTCGCTGGACCGACCATATCTACACGCACTTCTCGGCCCGCGTGCCAGGGCCGGACGAGCACTTCTTGATCAACGCCTTTGGCCTGTTGTTCGACGAAATCACCGCCTCCAACCTGGTCAAGGTCGACGTCGATGGCAGCATCATCGATGATCCGCTGGGGCTGGGCATCAACCAAGCCGGCTATGTCATCCACAGTGCTATCCACCGCGCTCGCCCGGATCTGAAAGCGGTGCTGCACACCCATACCCGCGATGGTGCGGCGGTGTCGGCTCAGCGCCACGGCTTGCTGCCGATTTCCCAGCATGGCTTGGCCTATTACAGCCGCGTGGTCTATCACGACTACGAAGGCGTGGCGCTGGATCTGGATGAGCAGCAACGCCTGGTGGCCAATCTGGGTCAGAGCAACATTCTCATCCTGCGCAATCATGGCCTGCTGACCGGCGGCATCAGCGTCGAGCACGCGTTCCGTGAACTGCATGGGCTGGAACGTGCCTGCAACATCCAGGTGGCGGCGCAAGCGGGCGGCAATGCCCAGTTGCTGCACGCATCAGCGGCGGCGATTGCCAAGGTGCACGAGCAATCCAAACGCTTTTCCGATGGGTTTGGAGAAGGCATTCAGCGCCATTGGGATGCACTGATCCGTCAGCTCGATCGCGAGGGGCGCGATTACCAGCAGTGACGGCTCGCCCATAGGGCCTTGATCGCGGGCAAGGCGGCAGTGGCCTGCCCGTGCGATGAAGCCTTGAAAGATCAGCGCAGCAGCATCTGGATCTGCTCGTGCAGGGTATCCAGATCAAACGGCTTGGCCAGAATCGGTGCCTTGCGCGCGATCGGGCTGCCGGATTCGAGGATCTCCGCCGGATAACCGCTGATGAAGATCACCTTCAGATCCGGTCGCAGTTTCACGGCAGGCTCGGCGATCTGCACCCCAGAAATGCCGCCCGGCAAGCGAAAGTCGGTGACGATCAGATCCAGGTGCGGTTTTCTCGCCAGAATGTCAAACGCCTGCTGGCCATCCTCGGCCACCAGCACGTGGTAACCCTCACCGGACAGGTAATCACGCAGGATCATCCGAATCGCCGGTTCATCCTCGACCACCAGTACCACGTCTTGTGCATCTTCGCTCATGACAACGCCTTGAAATTCAATAAGTTGGCCATCTGACCCCAGGCTTACGCAGAGGTTGCCTGCGCCTGGTCGGTTTGTTGCGACAGCGCCGGCAGCGGCAGCAGCACGCTGAATGTCGAGCCCTTGCCCTCCTCGCTGTCGACCTGAATGCGCCCGCCATGGGCCTGGACGATCTGTTCGGAAATATACAGCCCCAGGCCCAGGCCGCCGCTGGCCTGCTGGGTTGCCACCCGCTCGAACTGCTGGAATATCCGCTGCTGGTTGGCGGCGTTGATGCCAATCCCCTGGTCCTGGACTTGCACCCAGGCCATGCCGTCCTGGGCGAACACCCGCACCTTGACCGGTCGTCGTTGCCCGTAGCGCAAGGCATTGGACAACAGGTTGGCCAGCACTTGTTCAATCCGAAATTCATCCCACTCGCCAGCCAGGGCCTCGCACTGTTCCAGCTCGATGCGCGTGTCCAGCGCGCTAGCCTGGGCGACGAAATTCTCCAGCAGGCCGCGCACCAGCTGGGCGAGATCGAACGGTTTGGGCCGCAGCGACAACTTGCCGGTGCGGATGCGCGAGACGTCGAGCATGTCTTCGACCAGACGGATCAGGCTGTTGATCTGCCGCTCGTCGCGCTCGACCATGGCCTGCAGCTTGTCCTCGCTGAACGCCGCCAGATTGCCTCGCGCCAGGTGCATTTTGCGCAGTTGGGCTTCGAGGATCAGGCCGTTGAGCGGGGTGCGCACTTCGTGCGAGACGATCGACATGAAGTCATCGCGCATACGCACCGCGTGCTCCAGCTCGCCGCGGGCCACCTGCAGCTGGCTGAGCAGCAGCTCTTGCTCCTGGCGGCTACGCTCCAACGCCTGCAATTGACGATCGAGGACTTTGCGCTGGCGATACAGGTCGACGAACACCGAGACCTTGCTCTTCACCGCCAGGGTATCGAGCGGCTTGTGCAAAAAGTCCACCGCGCCGCTTTCGTAGCCTTTGAAGGCGTAATTCATTTCGCGCCCGGCGGCGCTGACGAAGACGATGGGGATGTTCTTGGTCTTTTCCGTGCCACGCATCAGTTCGGCCAGTTCGAAGCCATTCATGCCCGGCATCTGCACATCGAGAATGGCCAGGGCGAACTCATGCTCGAGCAGCAGCGACAAGGCCTGCTCGGCCGATTGCGCCTGATGCACCTCACGATCCTCGCCGTGGATCAGGGCGTCGAGGGCCAGGAGGTTTTCCGGCAGGTCGTCGACGATCAGCAGTTTGGCGATGATTTGGCTTAGCATGCGCGATCTTCCAGGGTAGCGAGCAACTGCCCGATACCGCTCAGAGAAAGTATATGGTCTGGGCTGTGCAGGGCCAGCGCGGCCTCCGGCATCAGCGCGACCTGTGCGTCTTCAGGGTCCTGGACCACCGTCCGGCCTCCGCATTGTTTGATGTAGGCAAGGCCCTGGGCGCCGTCTTCGTTGGCACCGGTCAGCAGCACGCCAAGTAGCCCCGCGCGGTAGGCATCAGCCGCGGAGGTGAACAGAAAATCGATCGCCGGGCGGGAGAAATGCACCGGCGCCTCCTGGCTCAGCGACAGGCTCAAATCGCCCTCCACCGACAGGTGATAACCGGGTCCTGCGACATAGATCAGCCCCGGCTCGATCGTCGCCTTGTCCAGCGCCTCACGCACCGGACGGCCAATCTTGCGCTGCAGCACTTCGGCCAACTGGCTGTGGCGATCGTCGGGCAGGTGCAGCACGCACAGCACCGGGATGGCAAAGCCCTGTGGCAACCCGCCAAGCACTTTGAACAGCGCAGCGACACCGCCGGCCGAGGCGCCGATGACTACCGCATCGACGCCGTTCATGATTTGCGAAAGATCCGTTCGGGCTTGACCAACGCCTCGAAACGGTCGCTGTAGGCGGAGAAGTCTACCGACTCCTTGCTTCCGAGCAGCAAAAAGCCGCGGTGGCACAAAGATTCGTGGAACAGGCCCAAGGCGCGATCCTGCAGATCCTTGTTGAAATAGATCAGCACATTGCGGCACGACACCAGCTGGGTTTCGGAAAATACGCTGTCGGTAGCAAGGCTGTGGTCAGCGAAGGTGACATTGTCGCGCAGACTGCTGTCCATGATGGCGTTGCCGTAGGCGGCGGTGTAGTACTCATTGAAGTCGCGCCGCCCGCCCGCCTTGCGGTAGTTCTCTTCGTAGCCGTGCATGCTCTGCATCGAGTAGATGCCCTGCTTGGCCCTTTCCAGCGAGTGCGGGTTGATGTCGGTGGCGTAGAGGATGGTGCGCTCCAGCAGCCCTTCTTCGCGCAGCAGAATGGCCATGGAGTAGACCTCCTCGCCCGTGCTGCAGCCGGCGATCCAGATCTTGATCGAGGGCCAGGTGCGCAGCAGCGGCACCACTTCCTGGCGCAAGGCGAGGAAGTGGCCGGGGTCGCGAAACATCTCGCTGACCGGAATGGTCAGGAACTGCAGCAACTGCATGAACATGCCGGGGTCGTGCAGCACCCGTTCTTGCAGCGCCGACACCGTGCGACAGTCGAACTGGCGCAGGGCGTGAAGGATCCGACGCTTGATCGAAGCGCCGGAGTAATTGCGAAAATCGTAGCTGTACTTGAGGTAGATCGCCTCGATCAGCAGCCGGATCTCGATGTCGGTGTTGCGCTCGCTAGTCAAATTCGCTCCAGTTGCGGCAGCCAGACGCGGATCAGGGAGAACAGTCGGTCCAGATCGATCGGTTTGGCCAGGTAGTCATTGGCGCCTGCTTGCAGGCAGCGCTGCTGGTCGTCCTTCATCGCCTTGGCGGTCACGGCGATGATCGGCAGTTTGCGCCAGCGCGGTTGCTGGCGGATCAGCCGGGTCGCCTCGTAGCCGTCCATCTCCGGCATCATCACATCCATCAGCACCAGGTCGATGTCGTCGTGTTTGTCCAATTGCTCGAGCGCTTCGCGCCCGTTGCGGCCAATCTCGACGATGGCGCCCTTGTGCTCCAGGGCACTGGTGAGGGCGAAGATATTACGCACATCGTCATCGACCAGGAGGATCTTGCGCCCCTCGAACACCTTGTCGCGGCTACGCGCGGTCTTGAGCATGCGCTGGCGCTCGTTGGACAGCTGCGATTCGACCTTGTGCAAGAACAGCGTGACCTCATCGAGCAGACGCTCAGGCGAGCGTGCGCCTTTGATGATGATCGAGCGCGAGTACTTGAGCAGGTCGGTCTCTTCTTCCCGGGTGAGGTTGCGCCCGGTGTAGACGATCACTGGCGGGAAGCTGCGGATATCTTCGGCGGTCATGCGCTTGAGCAGCTCGTTGCCAAGCATGTCTGGCAGCTTCAGGTCGATGATCATGCAGTCATAGATGTTCTCGCGCAGCAGCTCCAGGGCGTCCTGGGCCATGGCCACGGCGGTGATCTCGATATCGTCGTCGCCGATCAGGCGGGCAATGCTCTCGCGTTGCAGGTCGTCGTCTTCGACCAGCAGGATGTGCTTGAGTTTCTGGGTCAGCTTGGCTTCCAGGCGGGCGAAGACTTCCTTGAGCTGCTCGCGGCTGGTGGGCTTGACCGCATAGCCGACTGCGCCCATGTGCATGGCCGCTTCGATGCGGTCTTCGACCGAAATGATGTGCACCGGGATGTGGCGGGTGCTGGCTTGTTCCTTGAGACGCTGCAGCACGGTAAGCCCGGAGTGATCGGGCAGGCGCATGTCCAGCAGGATCGCGTCCGGCAAGTACTGCGCGGCGAGCTGGAAGCCTTCGTCGGCACCCTGGGCGGCCAGGCAGCTGTAGCCCAGCTCATGAGCCAGGTCGAACAGGATGCGGGCAAAATTCGGCTCGTCTTCGATCACCAGGATGCAGCGATTGCTAAAGGGCGCAAGCTCACGATCGTCGGTAAAGCTATGCCGAGCCACCGGCGCCGGCGCCGCCACCTGTGGCACCGGCGGCAGTTGATCCACGGCCGGACGCAGGGTTTGCACTTCGACCTGCTCAGCGGCCGATTCATAGCGCTCGGGCAGGATCAGGCTGAACACGCTGCCTTGGCCGGGGCTACTGTCGACACTGATCTGGCCACCGAGCAGGTGCGCCAAGTCGCGCGAGATCGACAGGCCCAGGCCCGTGCCGCCATAGCGGCGGTTGCTGGTGCCGTCGACCTGGTGGAAGGCGCCGAAGATCGCTTGCTGTTGATCGGCAGCAATGCCAATGCCGCTGTCGCGTACGGCGAACACAATGCCTAGTCCGGCCTGCTGGCTGATGGTCATGCTGACTTGGCCGCGCTCGGTGAACTTGATGGCGTTGGACAGCAGGTTCTTGAGAATCTGCTCCAGGCGCTGGCGGTCGGTGAACAGGGTCGCCGGCAACGGATGCTCGAGTTGCACCTGGAAGTCCAGGCCCTTGTCGGCTGCCAGCGGCTGGAACATGCCGCGCAGGCCCTCGACCAGACGCTCGACCTGAGTGGTCTCGGGGCGCACTTCGAGTTTGCCGGCCTCGACCTTGGCGATGTCGAGGATGTCATTGATCAGGTTGAGCAGGTCGTTGCCGGCCGAATAGATCGAATCGGCAAACTTGACCTGCTCCTCGCTGAGGTTGCCTTCGCCATTCTCAGCCAACAGCTTGGCCAGGATCAGCGAGCTGTTGAGCGGCGTGCGCAGCTCATGCGACATGTTGGCGAGGAACTCGGACTTGTACTTGCTCGAGCGCTGCAGGTCTTCGGCGCGCGCTTGCAGCTCTTGCTGGGCCTGGTTGAGCTCGCTGTTCTTGCGATCCAGGGCGTCGGTGCGCTCGGACAGTTGCTCGTTGGTCTGTTCAAGCTCGGCTTGCTGGGTTTCCAGATGCGCCTGGGACTCCTTGAGCACTCGCGATTGTTCTTCCAATTCTTCGTTGGCGGTCTTGAGTTCCTCCTGCTGGACCTGCAACTCTTCATTGAGCTGCTGCGTCTCGGCCAGCACTTCTTGCAGGCGCTGGCGATAGCGGGCGCTCTCGATCGACATGCCGACGTTTTCCGCGACCCGCTCCAGCATCTCCAGGTCGCGCTCGCTGAGCGGACGCAGGAAGCCCAGTTCGAGCACGCCGTTGATCTGCCCATCATCGCGGCTGGGCATCAGCAGCGCGCTGCGCGGCAAGCCGCTGCCAAGCCCTGAACTGAGATGGAAATAGTCTTCGGGCAGTTGCTCCAGGCGCACGATGCGCGCCTGGCGTACAGCTTCACCCAGCAGGCCGTCATGCGAGCCGAGGTTCTGGGTGCGGGCCTGCTCTTCGGCGTTAAGGCCATAACTGGCCACCCGCAGCAGTTGGCCATGCTCGTTACGCACATACAGAGCGCCTACCACACTGCCCAGATAAGTGGCGAAGAAGCGCAGGATGTTTTCCCCGAGCATGGGCAGGGTCAGCTGGCCCAGCACCTGTTCGGCCAGCTGCGTCTGGCCGTTGCGCAACCAGGCCTGGTGTTCCAGGCGCTCAGCCGAGCGCTGCTGGGCTTGCAGGTTCTCGGTATAGCTATCAGACAGCGCCAACAGATCACGACGGCCCAGGTAGGCCAACAAGCCGCTCAAGGCAACGATGAACAGCACGAACGCGCTTATGGCGGTCACGGTGACAGTGTTGACCGTTTCGTTACGCGCCTGGCGCAGCTGCTGTTCAGCTGCAACCAAGGCGTCGAATTCTTTACGAATTTCGTCGGTGATACGCTTGCCGCGACCATTACCAAGGGCCAGTTGGTAGTCGCCCTGGGTGCGACGCAGGACAATCATTTCATGGCCAAAATCATTCCAGGCTCTTTGCAGGGCGATCAGCCGATTGACCCGCTCAACCTGGGTCGGGTTGTCCGCGACCATGTCGCGCAGGCTTTCCAGGCTGCTGAAGATCCGCGGTTTAGCCACCTCATAAGGATCGAGGAAGCGTTCATCACCGGTGATCAGAAAACCGCGCATGCCGGTTTCCATATCGATCGACAGCTTGACCGTTTCATTGGCATTGCCGATCACCCGGTCGGTGTGCTCGACCCACTGCATGGCCGAGAGCAGGTAGTTGATCACCGCGACGAAAGCCACGGCGCCTAACAGGCCCACCCCCAAAGGCAAGCCGATGTTGCGGCTCAACAGCTTGCGAAAGCTTTGCTGGTCCATCGAGGCTGCTTGAATCATCTGAAAACGCCCGAGCGAAAAAAGTCCGTTGAATACATGTGGCGGAAACACCCTTGGTAGCGTGGTGCCCGCTGCTGCGCTGACTGGTTCAAGCGCAAAGTCTAACCAGCTTTGCCGCATCTGGCAGGGGCATTTAGCCAGTATTTGAGAACAGCGTGCGTCAATCGTTCCATCGAATTACCAGCAACGTTATGCTGGGGAACTTCTGCCACTGCTCTGGGCACAGAGTAGAGACACTTCTTTTGTACAGGATCCCGATCAATGCACCTTCTGGTAGTCGAAGACGACGACATCGTTCGCATGCTGATGGTCGAAGTGCTCGACGAGCTGGGCTATACGGCCATCGAAGCGGATACCGCCACCGCTGCCCTGCGGATTCTCGAGAACCCCGACCAGCCCCTGGACCTGCTGATGACCGACGTTGGCTTGCCGGACATGCGCGGCGAAGAGCTGGCGGGCAAAGCGCGGGAAATCCGCCCGTTGCTGCCGGTGTTGTTTGCCAGCGGCTATGCCGACAGCTTCAACGTGCCTGAGGGCATGCACATGATCGGTAAGCCTTTTAGCATCGATCAGCTACGCGACAAGGTGGTAGGGATTCTCGGCGCACCCTAAGCGTGCGATCTGGGTGATGACTGTGTAGCCGCGCAGTTACTCGCGATCAGGCCGCAACAGGCAAAATCCCTCTAGATTATCCGACGCAACAAGTAGGTATCCATGATCCACCCCTTGCGCCGGCGAGCCTGCGCTCGCACCTGCACGATCCTCGCCTTGACCTCCTGCAGCGGCCCGGCGATCAGCATCTCGTCCGCCGTCCCTAAATACGCGCCCCAGTAAATGTGCAGCTGTGGATCGTCCAATCCGGCGAACGCGCACTGGCCATCGAGCATCACCACCACATTGTCGATTCGCCCCTGTTCGACCAGGCGCCGACCAGGCAACACCGTCAGTGGCTCGCCAATGCGATTGAGGGGGATCTGGTGGCGCGCGGCAAGAGCCTGGACACTGCTGATGCCTGGGATCACCTGCAGCTCGAGCAGCACACCCTGCTCACGCACCAGGTCAAGGATGCGCAGGGTGCTGTCATACAAGCCAGGCTCCCCCCAAAGCAGGAAGGCGCCGACATCACCGGGCTGCAACTGCTCGTCGAGCAAACGCGCATACAGTGCCGCGCGCTGCTGGTGCCAGTCGCGCACGGCGCCGACGTAATCGGCCGCCTGGCCATCGCGCAGCGGGTCTTCGACCTGCACCAGGCGGTAGCCGCCCTGCGGCCGGTAACGCTCAAGGATGGCCTTGCGCAGGTGCAGCAAGTCGTCTTTGTCGGTGCCCTTGTCGAGCACGAAGAACACCGTGGCACGCTTGAGTGCATCCACGGCCTCGTAGGTGATCTGGCGTGGATCGCCAGGCCCGATGCCGATCAGTAACAGCTGCTTCATCGCTCTGCCCGTCTGGGAACCTGCGGCCATTGTCGCGCTGGCCACAGGGCTTTGGCAAAGCGACTTACAGGATCGAGAAGTTGTAGCTGACGATGACCCGGGTCTCGTCCATGTCGCGTGCCCACTTCTCGTAGTTGCTACGGTAGGTGGAATTACGCAGGCGCACGCTGACGTCCTTGAAAGTCCCGCTCTGTACTTGGTACTTGAGCTCGGTGTCGCGCTCCCATTCCTTGCCCTCGTCGCGACTGCCCGGGACCTTGATATGGTCGCCGTTGATGTAGCGGGTGAAGAAGGTCAGGCCCGGCACGCCCATTGCCTTGAAGTCGTAGTCATAGCGCAGCTGCCAGGAGCGCTCCTGAGCGGCAGCGAAGTCGTTGACCTGGGCGTAGTTGACCAGGTACGGGTTACTGCCATCGAGGTAAGGCATGGCGCTTTCGCCAAACATGCGCTGCCAGCCTACACTGACTTTGTGGCCACCCAGGCTGTAGCCGAGCATGCCGCTGAAGGCACGATGATCGATCTCGCCGGCGCGAGCGTTCCCAATGTCGTCACTCTTGATCAGGCGCAAGTCGGCCGACAGGCTACCCATCGCCAGCGGCTGGCTGGCAACCACCCCGAGGAAGTGCTGGCGGTAGATGTTTTCAAGCTTGGCCACCTGGTATTGCGCGCTCAGGCGGTCGTTGAAGCGATAGTCCAGGCCCGCCAGGTCAAAGTGATCGGCTTCGATATCGCAGGCATAGCGCTTGTTCTTGCAATGAACGCGAATGTCCTGGCGATCGGTGGAGTCACGCGCGGTGTACTGGTTCAAGCGCGCCAGGGTGAACTTGAGGTCATGCACTTCTTCGGAGGTAAGCATCGCACCATGGAACAGGGTCGGCAGCAAACGGCCGTCGTTGTACTTGAGCAGCGGCAAGTCCGGCATCATCGAACCGTACTTGAGTACAGTGTTGGAAACTTTCACCTTGCCGGCCACACCGAGCTTTGCGTATTGGTCGGCAGAGCGGCGTGGATCATGCCCGCTGGAAGGCAGCAAACCACTGTTACTGTCGGCCGGGCTTGAATCGAGCTTGAAGCCAAGCATGCCCAGCGCATCTACACCAAAACCGATCGGCCCTTGGGTATACCCAGACTGCACATTGAGAATAAAGCCTTGGGCCCACTCTTCGCGCTTGGACGCGCCTTGGCTGGAACTGCTGTGGCCGTCACGAAAATCCCGGTTGAAATAGACATTGCGTGCTTCAAGCTTGGCCGTGGCGTCTTCAACAAAACCGGCGGCCTGGGCATTGACACCGGCACACAGCAAGAACAGGCCGGCAACACGACGCCCGGGGGCGAGTGGGAGGGGGGCAAACATGCGAGGGAACATCCAGAAAGAAAGGCGAAAACAATCCGCCGCCGTCAATGGCCGCGGTACTGCAGCACAGCCGAAGACATATCGACCAGCATCTTGAATGTTCACCCAAAGCCTCTGGCGCGGGTAATTGGACCATGGTCTAAACAACTGGCGGATGGCACCCGTGGACTTTGTAAATTGCCGTTCGAAAAACTAAATTAGTTCCAGATCAATGGATTGAAAGTTTACGGTTTACCCACTAGCCAGCGACTACTACACTCGACCACAGCGAACAGCTGTACCCACCCACGTGGCCGGCGTTTAACGCGTCTTCAATGTTCGTCACGCCCTTGCCACAGTTGAATTACAGGAGTGATGACAGTGTCCAGACTTGCAGAGTTTCGTGCTGCCGAAAAAGCCCTCCAGGAACAGATTGCCCAACTGGAAGCGCTGAAAAAGGATGCCGGCCTCAAACGCGAAATCGAATTCGAGCAGAAACTACTCGGGCTGATGAAAAGCTATGACAAGGGCCTGCGCGATATCGTTGCCATCCTCGACCCTAAAGCCGCCAGCAAGGTGGCTTCCAAGGCCCCGGGTGCGGCGCCCAAACAGCAGCGTCGACCCCGGGTAGTGAAAGTCTACGAGAACCCGCACACCGGAGAATTGATCGAGACCAAAGGTGGCAATCACCGGGGCCTTAAAGCCTGGAAAGAGGAATATGGCGCGAACACGGTAGAAAGTTGGCTGCGCCCATGAAACGTGCACATACACTTCACACTTTTTTCACAGCGCCTGCCGCACCATCGAACCAGCTAAAGGATTAGCGACCCCATCTGCGCCCGCACACGCGGGCCTCTAATTCAAGCGCCCTGCCCTCATGCAGGGCGCTTTCATTTTGCGCAATCGCTTCAGTCCCGTATCATGACCGGCCTGTCTTTACCGCTGGCGTCCCAGGATACAAAGCCTAGGGCCCGGCCCCGTCTCTGGAGCCCCCATGAGCCTGAACGATCTGAACACCCTGCCTGGCGTTACCGCTCAGCCGGACACCGCCACCGCTCAATTCGTCTTCAACCACACCATGCTGCGGGTCAAGGACATCGAGAAGTCGCTGGACTTCTACACCCGCGTGCTGGGTTTTCGCTTGGTAGACAAGCGCGACTTCCCCGAAGCGCAGTTCAGCCTGTACTTCCTGGCCCTGGTCGACCCGGCGCAGATCCCTGCCGATGACGCGGCCCGCCACCAGTGGATGAAGTCGATCCCAGGCGTACTGGAGTTGACCCACAACCACGGCACCGAAAACGATCCTGAGTTCGCGTACCACAACGGCAACAGCGATCCACGTGGTTTCGGCCATATCTGCATCTCGGTGCCAGACGTCGTAGCCGCCTGCGCGCGCTTCGAAGCACTCGACGTGCCGTTCCAGAAACGCCTGGCCGATGGCCGCATGAACCACCTGGCGTTCATCAAGGACCCGGATGGCTACTGGGTCGAAGTGATCCAGCCAACCGAGCTGTAAGCAAGCCGCCCGCCTGGGCGCGCTCGTCGGGCCGGGAACTACCGGCCCCTTGCTGTGGTATATGGAAGTAACCGCTTCCACACCACAGCGAGGTAAGGACGATGCAAACCCTTCACTGTGAATACCGCGACCACACCATCACTGCCAGCGTCATGGCCCACCCTGGGTCACCCCTGCCCTATGCCGCTGGATGCCTGATCACCGACCCTGAGGGTCACACCAGCAGGCGCTTGGCGCTTCCGCTGAAAATGGCCTTGCTGTCTGATCTGAACAACGCCCAGCATGCGTCTCTGGCCCATGGCAAGTGGCTGGTGGATCAGAAGCTTGATGGTGATAGACGCACGCTCTGATATCGCCCACTAATCCACTAATAGTGTTGGGGCCGCTTCGCGGCGGTTCGGCGTCCCGACAAGCCCGCTCTGACAGGTACAGCGCCAATCTAGAGAACGGCGCTGTACCTGTGGGAGCGGGCTTGCCCGCGAAGGGCCGCGAAGCGGCCCCATACCGGGCAGTTCGAGTATTCAGGTAGCGCGCGCGTATGCGATGGCAGATTCGACCTGCTCAGCTGTCGGCCTGACACCGGTGTACAGCACGAACTGCTCCAGCGCCTGCAAAGCGATCACCTCAAGCCCGGTAATCACCGGCTTACCTAGCGCTTGCGCCTTGCGAACCAGTGGCGTGAGCGCAGGCATCGCGACCACATCGAATACCCGCTCGGCTGCGGCAATGGCCGTTTCAGCAAACGCCAATTGCTCGGCCTCAGCCCCACCCGCCATGCCGATTGGCGTCACGTTGACCAACATGGGCGGCGCCAGGTCACCCAGCTCGGCCTGCCAGCGATAACCGCAGACATCCGCCAACTGCCGCCCAGCTTGCTCATTGCGGGCGACGATGATCCCTTCGCGAAAACCGGCATCGCGCAAGGCGCTGGCCACGGCCTTGGCCATTCCACCACTGCCACGCAAGGCAAATGCTGTCGCCGGGTCCACTTGATGCTGCTCAAGCAACTGGCGCACCGCCAGATAGTCGGTGTTGTAGGCCTTCAAATGGCCGTTGCTGTTGACCAGGGTGTTGACCGATTCGATGGCCTGCGCCGATGGATCGATCTCGTCGACCAAGGCCATGCACGCTTCCTTGTACGGCATCGACACCCCACAGCCGCGGATCCCCAGGGCGCGGATCCCCGCCACCGCAGCAGGCAGATCTTGGGTGGTCATGGCCTTGTAGTAGTAATCCAGCCCCAACTGCTGGTAGAGGTGATTGTGAAAGCGCACGCCAAAGGTGCCGGGGCGACCGGCTAGGGAAATGCACAGCACGGTGTCTTTGCTAGGGGTCATCGCCAGGGTTACTCCTTGA
This sequence comes from Pseudomonas sp. BT-42-2, assembly GCF_025847435.2. Lineage (NCBI taxonomy): Bacteria > Pseudomonadati > Pseudomonadota > Gammaproteobacteria > Pseudomonadales > Pseudomonadaceae > Pseudomonas > Pseudomonas sp. BT-42-2. The sequence goes on along the minus strand of NZ_JAOYTM010000007.1, from coordinate 47,615 downwards.
CCGTCACTGAATCGATTACGCAGCCTAGCAGACAGCGCCACCGGCGCGCCTCAGTTGATCGCGGAGCCAGGCATAGGTTCAGCGCACGCTTGCAGGAGCGGGCTTGCCCCGCGATGAGGCCAATACCAACACCCTCCGAGCACAAGCTCAGACGACGAACGGCATCTGAAGAACCGATCCAGCATGAAGCTTTTTTCATTTCATCGCCGGCCCTGAGCGAGCAATCGACAGCACTTCGACCATACTCCACAATGCAACGGTTTTTTGGGGGAAACCCTTGCACAGCCAACGACATACCAACTTTTAGTGAGCCTCAACGTGAAAACTTCCCTGTCCATCCTCAGCCTGCTGCTGTTGCTCACAGGAACTGCGACCCTTCCGTCGACCGCTGCTGCACAACCCCCGGCCCAGGTTCAACGCGACCCTTCGAAACTGCACCTGGCCTCTGGCAGCGCCCTGCTGATCGACCTGAACACCAATAAGGAGTTGTACTCGAGCCACGCTGATCGCGTGGTCCCCATCGCTTCGGTCACCAAGCTGATGACCGCGATGGTGGTGCTCGATGCCAAGCAGCCCATGGACGAAATGCTCAGCATGACCATCGCCAACAACCCGGAGATGAAGGGCGTCTATTCCCGCGTTCGCTTGGGCAGCCAGCTCGATCGCCGCGAGACCTTGCTGATCACCTTGATGTCGTCGGAAAATCGCGCCGCCAACAGCCTGGCCAACCATTACCCAGGCGGCTACAACGCGTTCATCAAGGCCATGAACGCCAAGGCCCGCAGCTTGGGCATGAGCCACACCCGGTATGTCGAGCCCACCGGCCTGTCGACCTTGAACGTCTCCACTGCACGGGATCTGGCCAAGTTGCTGATGGCTTCGCGCAAGTACCCACAGTTGAGCGAGCTGTCGACCACCCGCGAAAAAACCGTGGCGTTCCGCAAGCCCAACTACACCCTGGGCTTTCGTAACACCGACCACCTGGTCAACAAGAGCAATTGGGATATCAAGCTGACCAAGACCGGCTTTACCAATGAAGCCGGGCATTGCCTGGTGCTGCTGACCAAGATGGACAACCGGCCGGTCGCGATGGTGATTCTCGATGCATTCGGCAAGTACACCCACTTTGCCGATGCCAGCCGCATGCGTCAGTGGCTGGAGACCGGCGCCGCCAAACCGGCACCTGCGGTGGCCATGCAGTACAAGGCTGAGCGGCGCAACCGCGTGGCGGCGGACTGAGCCTGTCGCGCAACAGGTGCACACGGGCCGCCCGGCGGCCCGAATCGGCTGTCACGCCTGAGTATTGACCATACCGCCCGCGCTGCTGCCGCCGGTCTTGCTCAGTGCTTCGAGCAACTGCGCGGTAGCGGCCATGATCTGGCCATTGAGCGTGGCGATACTGGCCTGCTTGGCGGTCACTGCCGCCAACTTGACGGTGTCGTCCGTCTTCTGCGCCATCAGATCAGCCAGTTGCTTCTGTTCCTCGGCCATCTGCTTTTGCAGCTGCTTGATCATTTCGCGCAACTGCTTGATGTGCGCAGGCTCACTGCTCTCTTCACTGGCGCCTGCTGCCGGCGCCTGGCCGCCCCCTGCGACTTTGCCCAGGTCTGCCTGGGCGGTTGCGCCCGCTTTCTCACCCTGCTCGGCCTCGCTCAGCTGAGCGGTTTTCGCCGCGGCCTCAAGCGAAGCATTACTGTTGATGGTAACTGCAGTAATTCCAACCATGTTCTTAACCTGCCTTGAGGTGGTCCTTGCGTTGACTCACTTATCGGCCGGGCGGTGCAGTTCTTGAGGGCGCAAGCCCAGCCAGGCAACAGGGGTCGGTAAATTCCCTGAAAGCTGGCTCGTTCCCACTGTGTATCAGGCGCAGGAGCCGGACCCCGGCAGGCGTCCACATTCGAACTTTAGGGAATCGCAGCCATGAGCCAGACCCCAGAAACAATCAAAGACCTGATCGGCGTGGGTTTCGGCCCTTCCAACCTGGCGCTGGCCATCGCCCTGGAAGAGCTTGCCCAAAGCCAAGGCCACGCGCTCGATGCGCTGTTTATCGACAAGCAACACGATTACCGCTGGCACGGTGACACCCTTGCCACCCAAAGCGAGCTGCAGATTTCCTTCCTCAAGGACCTGGTCTCGCTGCGCAACCCCACCAGCCCCTACAGCTTCGTCAACTACCTGCACCAGAAGCAGCGTCTGGCCGATTTCATCAATCTGGGCACTTTCTACCCCTGCCGCCTTGAGTACAACGACTACCTGCGCTGGGCAGCCGAGCACTTTGCGGCCCAAGCGGTGTACGGCGAACAGGTGTTGCGTATCGAGCCTGAAGTGACCGGCGGGCGGGTCGAACACCTGCGCCTGGTGTCGCGTGACGCCAATGGCCGCGAGCATAGCCGCCGCACCCGCGCGGTGGTGATCGGCAGCGGCGGCACGCCGAAGATCCCCGACAAGTTCACCGCGTTCAAGGACGACCCGCGGGTCTTTCACCACTCCAAGTACCTCAGCAGCCTGGCCAAACTGCCTTGCACCGAGGGCAAGGCAATGCGCATTGCAGTGATCGGCTCCGGGCAGAGCGCCGCCGAAGCCTTCATCGACCTCAATGACAGCTACCCCTCGGTCAAGGTCGACATGATCCTGCGCGCCACCGCATTGAAGCCCGCCGATGACAGCCCGTTCGTCAACGAGATTTTCGCCCCCGACTACACCGACCTGGTCTATAACGAACCGGCCGAGCAACGCAGCAAACTGATCGGCGAATACCACAACACCAACTACTCGGTGGTCGACCTGGATCTGATCGATCGCATCTACGGCATCCTCTATCGGCAGAAGGTTTCCCACCAGTTCCGGCATAACGTGCTATGCCGACGCAATGTCGAAGCGGTCGTGGCGACGCGCGATGGCATCGAGCTGACCTTGCGTGACCTGGCTACCGGCCATCAGCAGACCCACCGCTATGATGCAGTCATCCTCGCCACCGGCTACGAGCGTCGCTCGCACCGCGAGTTGCTGGCGCCGCTTGAAGGCTATCTGGATGACTTCAGCGCCGACCGCAACTACCGCCTGCTGGCAAGCCCAGACCTGCAAGCGTCGGTCTACCTGCAAGGTTTCTGCGAGACCACCCACGGCCTGAGCGACACCCTGCTCTCGGTATTGCCGGCACGGGCCGCAGAAATCGGCCAGGCGCTGTACAAGGATCTGGCCCGGCACGGCAATGCCCAGCCGCTAGCCGCCCTGACCGGTGCCTGAACCGCTCTGACGCTGGGCCTCGAGCCGGCATGTCGCCTCAACGCGCATGCCGGCTTGCGCTTTCTGAAACATTTGCTTGCATTTAAAAAGGCAGGATTTTGATTCTCATTCGTCCTTAATAATGCAGCCTTACAGGTTGAGCATGCGCTCGACCCTCATTTTCAGAAGATGACCGATGGCCCAATCAACCAAAACTAAGAAGTCCAAGTCCAAGCTGTGGTTTCTGGTGCACAGTTGGCTCGCCCTGCCGATCTGGTTCTTTGTCCTGATCGTCTGCTTCACCGGCATGCTCGCGGTGGTCAGCCAGGAGATCGTCTGGCTGGCCAACCCGGACGTGCGCGCCAGCAAGCCTAGCGACGATGCCCAGCGCTTGAGCTTCCAGCAGATCCTCGACGCCATGCACAAGGCCGAGCCGGAGATGGCCGTGCGCAGGCTGGTGCAGCCTGACGGCTCGCACTTTGCCCTGACCGCCAACGTCACCAATCCTGACGGCACCACACCGACGCTGTATGTGAACCCTTATACCGGTGCTATCCAGGGCAAGGTGCCCGACTTCAACTTCGAGGCGTTCACTCGCGCGTTGCATGGCTGGTGGCTGGTGCCCTTCACCAACGGCTTTAGCTGGGGCTGGTACTTGGTATCGCTGCTCGGGCTGCCGATGCTGGCATCCTTGGTAACGGGCTTGGTGGTCTACAAGAAGTTCTGGAAAGGCTTTTTCAAGCCGCTGCGCACCGGCCACGGTTCGCGCATCTTTTGGGGTGATGTGCACCGCCTGGCGGGGGTCTGGTCAATCTGGTTCATTGCGGTCATTTCTATTACCGGTATCTGGTTCCTGATCCAGGCGATCCTGTCTGACAATCACATCACCATTTCCACCGAGCCGGTGGTGCCAGTGATTTCCCGCGAAGATGTGCCGCAGACCGCTGATGGCAGCCCGGCGCCACGCATCGACCTGGATGAGGCTGCGCGCATTGCAACCACCGCTATCCCAGGCCTGGACATCAGCTTTGTGATGATGCCCGCGACGTCCTATAGCCATGTCAGCATGGGCGGACGCGGCTGGTATCCGCTGATGTACCAGACCGCCGCAGTCAACCCCTACACGCGCACCGTCGACAGTAAGTTCCTGCTAGAGGACCGCTCGACCCTGGAGTTCGTCACCGAATCGATGCGCCCGCTGCACACCGGCGACTTTGGCGGCCTGGCCATCAAGCTGGTCTGGTTCTTCTTTGGCCTGGTCCTGACCCTGATGGTCCTCAGCGGCCTGCTGATCTGGACCAAGCGCACCGCCCAGGCGACCGCCGCCGCCCTCAAGCGCAGCGAACGTGCACCTGCCTCACGCAAAGCACGCGTTGAAACCCCTGTGGAGGTCCAGCCATGAGCAAGGCCCAAGCCCTGCCCGCAAGCCCGTTGAAGCAATTCTGGCTGAAGTGGCGCTTTCACCTGAACATCCTGCTGATCCTGATTCCGCTGGGCTTTATGCCCAAGTACTTTGCCGATGCCGCGATGTTCCGGGGCGACAGCGGCCTGGGGGCCAATCAGCAAAGCGCCATCCAGGTCGGCCCGTACACCCTGGATCTGGCCGAAATGCGCGATGAAGCGCCGAGGGCGGACGGTCCGGCAGGCTATTTCAAACTGTTCAACGCAGCGCTGTGCAAAGCCTGCCTCAAAGACGTCAAGGCGGTTTACCTGCGCATAGGCAAGCCGCGCAGCCTGCGCGCTGCGGGCACCATCTTCTTTGGCGCTCCGTACCGCATGGCGACCTCACTGCCGGTGCCCCCGCGCACCAAACCTGATGCGCAGATCTGGATCACCATCGAAGGCTGGGACGGCAGCATGCACCAGGCGCCGGTGGCGCTGGCCAAAGCATCGCCGGCCACTGTGGCCTGGCTCGAAAAACAAGGAGGCAAGAAATGAAACACCTGATGCGCAGGCTGGCCCTGCCCCTGCTGCTCGTCGCTGCCGCTCCTGCCCTGGCGCACAACCCTATGTGCGAATGCGAGCCGGTCGGCAGCGACCAGATCAAATGCACCGGCGGTTTCTCCGATGGTAGCGGCGCACCGGGTGTGACCCTGGATGTCATCGGCTATGACGAGCAGGTGCTGGTCGGCAGCAAACTGGGCGATGACTCGACCCTGACCTTCAAGCGCCCGGATGGCGAGTTCTATGTGCTGTTCGATGCCGGCCCAGGCCATGTGGTTGAAGTCGACTATGCCGATATAGGCGAGCCATGAGCCGCGCCCAGGTCATCCGCCCGGCCGGTGCCGGGCACGAAACGCTGTATGTACTGCTGAGCGCACTGTTGATCATGCTGCTGGCGGCCACAGTGGTCGGGCTGCGCGGCGAACGCGAGGACGAGGTCAGCATCGCCAGCCACCAGATCGATGCCCGCCGCGACCTGAATGCCGCCGAACAAGGTGTATTCACCGACCTATGGGTAGCGTTTGACGAGATTCAGATGCTGCGGGAAGAAAACGCTGCAGCGCCAGCGGTCGCCGCGCTCGCCGAAGAAGGTCTGCCGCCCTTCGTCAACGATGCCAGCAGCGACAGCCGTGGCCGTCATCAGTGGCAGTGGCTTGCCGCAGGCGCTTACCTGGGAAGCAGCCAGGACGCCCAGGTGGCCGGCAGCTTCCTGCTGATTCTGCCGGCTAACGCCGATGGCCAGGCCGACGTCTGGCTGCGCCGCGACAGCGCAGCGCTGGTACCGGACGATCTGGGCCATGAAGCACTGATCGCCGCCGGCTGGCAGCAAATCGTCAGCCACTACGACGCCGGGGTCACCCGCCAACACCGTCACTGAATCCAAGGACTCCCCCATGCTGCGCTCCGTCTTCGTTCGCCGCGTCTTCGCCCTGCTCCTGGCCTGCGCCCTGCCGGCCCTGGCCCAGGCCGAGAACGGCCAACCCCTGCGAATCGGCATTACCCTGCACCCTTACTACAGCTACGTGAGCAACATCGTCGGCGACAAGGCCGAGGTGGTGCCGCTGATTCCGGCCGGGTTCAATCCACACGCCTACGAGCCGCGCGCCGAGGACATCAAGCGCATCGGCACCCTGGACGTGATCGTGCTCAATGGCGTCGGCCACGATGACTTTGCCGACCGGATGATCGCCGCCAGCGAAAAACCGCAGATCAAGACCATCGAATCGAACGCCAACGTGCCGTTGCTGGCCGCCACCGGCATCGCTGCACGCGGCGCCGGCAAGGTGGTCAATCCGCACACCTTCCTGTCGATCAGCGCCACCATCGCCCAGGTCAACAACATCGCCCGCGAGCTGGGTAAGATCGACCCGGACAACGCCAAGTTCTACACGCAGAACGCCCGCGCCTATGCCAAGCGCCTGCGCAAGCTGCGCGCCGACGCCCTGGCCAAGGTGACCGAGGCGCCCAATGCCGAGTTTCGCGTGGCCACCATCCACGCCGCCTATGACTACCTGGTGCGCGACTTTGGCCTGGAAGTCACTGCCGTGGTCGAGCCGGCCCATGGTATCGAACCCAGCCCTGCGCAGCTGAAGAAGACCATCGACCAGCTCAAGGCACTGGACGTCAAGGTGATCTTCTCGGAGATGGACTTCCCCTCCGCCTACGTCGAAACCATCCAGCGTGAATCCGGCGTGCACCTGTACCCGCTGACGCACATTTCCTACGGCGAATACACCAAGGAAAAATACGAGGTGGAGATGAAGCGCAACCTCGATACCGTGGTCAAGGCCATCCAGGAGAACCGCGCATGACGGCGGCGGCCAACCTCACCGTCGCCAGCGGACCGCGCATCGAGTTTGCCGGCATCGACCTGACCCTGGGCCGCACGCGCATTCTTGAGCAGGTCGCGTTCAACGTCGCACCAGGCAGCGTGCACGCCATCGTCGGGCCCAATGGTGGCGGCAAAAGCTCGTTGATCAAGACCTTGCTCGGGCAAATGCCCCATCAAGGGCAGCTGACCTTGCATTGGCCAAGCGAACAAGAAGTGATCGGCTACGTGCCCCAGGCATTGGAGTTCGATCGGGGCCTGCCGATGACCGTGGACGACTTCATGGCCGCCATGTGCCAGCGCCGCCCGGCCTTCCTCGGCTTGTCGCGGCGTGTGCAACCGGCCATCGACGCAGCCCTGGCGCGGGTCGGCATGCTCGACAAGCGCAAACGGCGCATGGGCGCGCTCTCTGGCGGCGAGCGCCAGCGCGTGCTGCTGGCCCAAGGGTTGATCCCTGAGCCGCAATTGCTGGTGCTGGACGAGCCGATGTCGGCCTTGGACGAGGCCGGCATCCAGGTGTTCGAGCAGCTGCTGCACAGCTGGCGCCAGGCCGGCACCACCGTGCTATGGATCGAGCACGACCTGGAAGCGGTGCTGCGCCTGGCCGATCGGGTCACCGGACTGAACCGCAAGGTGCTGTTCGACGCCCCGCCGGCACAGGCCCTGACCCCAGAACGCCTGCTCGGGCTGTTCTCCGTTCACCCCCGCAGCGAGAGCCTCGCCTGATGAGCTTTGAAGCCTTCCGCCAACTGGTCCAGGAATGGGCCAGCGCTGGCTACTTACCGGAGGCGCTGGCCTACGGTTTCGTGATCAATGCCCTGATCGCCGGCCTGATGATCGGCCCGGTGCTGGGCGGCCTGGGCACCCTGGTGGTGGTCAAGCGTTTTGCCTTCTTCTCCGAAGCAGTCGGCCACGCCGCCTTGACCGGGGTGGCCATCGGCATCCTGCTCGGCGAGCCCTACACCGGCCCCTATGGCAGCCTGTTCGGCTACTGCCTGTTGTTCGGCATCCTGCTCAACTTCCTGCGTAACCGCACCGGGCTGTCGCCGGACACCCTGATCGGGGTGTTCTTGTCGGTGTCGCTGGCGCTTGGTGCAAGCCTGCTGTTGATGCTGGCGGGCAAAATCAACGTGCACATTCTGGAAAACGTGCTGTTCGGCTCGGTGCTGACGGTCAGCGCCCAGGACCTGGTGGTGCTGGGGATCGTTGCGATCCTGGTGCTGGCCTTGGCCCTGCCGCTGTACAACCGGATCATGCTGGCCAGCTTCAACCCGCAGCTGGCGGCGGTGCGTGGGGTTGCGGTAAAGACCCTGGACTACCTGTTCGTGTTACTGGTGACCCTGGTCACCGTGGCCTCGGTGAAGGTCATTGGCGCCATCCTGGTCGGCGCGCTGCTGGTGATCCCCGCCGCTGCCGCACGCCTGGTGAGCCAGTCGCTCAAGGGCTTTTTCTTCATCTCGGTAGTGATCGCGACCTTGAGCACCTTGTGCGGCATCCTGCTGCCGATCGTCTTCGACCTGCCGGTGCCGTCGGGCGCTGCGATCATCCTGGTCGCCGGTGTCTGCTTCGCCCTCGCCGCGCTGGCCCGCGCACTCGTCCCCCGCCTGCAAGGAAACCCGGCATGACCCTGAACCTCAAGCATCTGACCCTGGCCCTCGCCCTAACTGGCCTGCCTGGCCTGGCACTGGCGGCGCAACCTGCCGCGCGCGCGCCAAGCAGCGCCACCACCAGCGTGCTGACCACCTTGCCGGTGACCCACAGCCTGGCCGCCAGCCTGCTCGACGGCACCTCGGTGCAGCTCAAGCGCGCCGCACCGGCCAACCTACCGGCGACCCGCCAGCCTTCGTACTTCAGCGGGCGTGGCGGGGCAAGCCTGCACAAAGCCGCGCAGCAGGCCGATGCGGTGATTGGCCTGCGCTCGATCTGGCGCGATGACCCGCTGTATCCGATGGCCCGGCGCAGCAACATCCGCATCGTCGAGATCGATGCAGCACGCCCGGTCGATGGTGCACTACCCGGCATCGCGGTACAGGGTGACGATGCCTTTGCCGGTTATCCATGGCTCAACCCGACCAACCTGGGGCGCATGGCCGATGTCATGGCCAATGACCTGGAGCGCCTGTCGCCCGCGGACAAGGACAAGATCCAGGCCAACCTCGCCACCCTCAAGCGGCAGATGCTGGAACTGATTTCAAGCAGCCAGAGCCGCTTGGCCGAAGCTGACAATCTCAGCGTGGTCAGTTTGTCGGAACGCCTGGGCTATCTGGCCAGCGGGCTGAACCTGGATGTGGTCGATCAGCCGCTGCCGGCCGAGGACAAGTGGGACGAGGCGGCGCTCAAGGCCTTGGCCGATAACCTCAAGGGCCAGGACGTGGCGCTGGTGCTGCACCACCGCCAACCTGATCCGGCTGTGGCCGAGGTGATCAAAGCCGCTGGTGCCAAGCTGCTGGTGGTCGATAGCGATGCGCAAGATACCCTGGCCGGGCTCAAAGCCAGTGTCGAGCAGGTGGTCGGGGCATTGAGCCAAGGCTGATAGATGTTCAGAGGCCCTCAAGAGCCTCTTCGGCGGCGCCGCAAAAGCCCAGAGGCCAATGGCGCGCCGCCGAGCTATCGCCTCATACAGCGCTCATAGCGCTCATCCACCCGCCCTGCAAACCACGCCGTGGTCAGCTTGCGGGTTATCTTCGGGCTCTTGAGCTCGATCCCCGGCAACACCGCCCGTGGCACTTGCTTGCCCGCCTTGGCATCGGCCATGGCAAACACCCCGCGATACAGCTCGGTTTGTTCAAATTCAAGGCTGTCGCTCTCCTCCAACTGGCTGCGAATCTGGGTATTGCGCAGGCCAAGCTGGCGCCCCAGTTTGCGCGCTGCCTGCTCGGTGCTGCCGGGCATGATGGCCCCCGGGGCGATCAAGTCGCCATCCAGCGCCAATGTGATCCCCGTCACCTGGCTCAAGGCTGCCTGGAACGCCGCGTCGCGGCTGGCATACCAACCGGCATTGAAGTCGGCGAAGCGATACAGCTGGCGCTGGTAGTTGGCCGGATAGCCCAACAGATGAGCGATGCCGAAATACATGCCGCCGCGCCGACTGAACACTTCCTGGCGAATCGTCCCGGCATAGCTATACGGGTAGTCCTTGGCATGGCGTTCGGCAAACGCGATGCTGACCTGCATCGGCCCGCCGGTGTGCACTGGGTTGAGGCCATCGAGCAAGGTGCGCCCAAGCGGCAGTCCGGCGATGAAATCATCGAACAGCGCACTCAGTTGCTTTTCACTGCGCACGGCGAGCAGGCGTTGCTGGTAGGTCTTGCCGTTGGCAGAGGGGGTATTCAACGCGCCATCGACCAGCAGCCGGGGAATGTGCAGGCGGGCTGCCCGTCGATCGATCTCCTGGCGTGCGATCCGGCCAAGATTGGGCACTTGCGGGTCAGCGCTGAAGGTCGACTCCTGCTCGGTCACCGCCAAGACTGCGCAGAGATTGCTCTTGCTTGCGCTGATGTGCTGGGCTTGAAAGGCGGTTTGGATGTCCTGCGCCCAGCCCTGGCGGTCCTTGACCTGGGCAGGCAGCAGGCGCATCAACTGGGCACGTACCTGGGCAGGGTCAGCAGCCTGTTGTTCCTCGCGCCGCCCGGCACAACCCTGGAGCAGCGCCAGCACCATCAGCCCTGCCATTGCAATACGCGCGTTCAGGGCTGCTCACCGACCAGGTAGGTCTTGCTGATGTGGCGGAACAGCGGATGGCTGGCACTGCCCATCAGCTCGAACAGCACCATTTCGCCAGTGACCAGCTGGGCGCCAGCATCGCGCATGCGCGCAAGGCCTGCGGCTTTATTGGCCGGGGTGCGGCTGTCGCAGGCGTCCTCGACCACGAATACCTGCTTGCCCAGCGCACGTAGGCCCAGCACGGTCTGCAGCACGCAGACATGGGTTTCCATTCCACAGACGATCACCTGCTCACGCTCAAGCAGACTGGCCGGCAAGCATTGCGCGGCCACACAGGAGAAGTGGTTTTTCTCGACGATCTGGGCGCCAGGCGAGGCAGCCTTGAGCTCAGCCAAGGTCGGCCCGAGGCCTTTGGGGTACTGCTCGGAAATTACTGTCGGCAGCCCCAGCTCAGCGCTCGCCGCGAGCAGCCAGCGTGCCCGGGCGCGCGTGCCCTGTGGATCGCTCATGGCGCCGATGAGCTTTTCCTGGATGTCGACCACCAACAGCGTGGCCTTGTGCGGATCGATCAGCATTGTCAGCCTCTTGCCCGGGAAAAGCTCAAGCCTCGCCCATGCAAGAGACGCCGTCAATCAAGCGCTCAGGCGATGCGATTCGAGCGCTTGGGCCAACACGGCCAGGACTCGATCCTCGTGCTCATGAATGAAGAAGTGTCCGCCAGGGAAGGTCTGCAAGGAAAACTCAGCCAGCGTTTCCTGGCCCCAGGCCAACAGTTGCTCTTCACTGGCCCGGTCATCTGCACCGCCCAAAACATGCAGCGGGCAGCGCAACGCTGGCCGCTGACGGTAGGCATAGTGACCACACAGCAGGAAGTCGGCGCGCAGAATGGGCAGGGTCAGGCTCATCAGTTCAGCATTGGCCAAGACCTCTTCCGGGGTTCCTTGCAGCTCGCGCAGCTCGGCGATCAACTCGTCGTCGCTTTTCGCAACACGCCAGTTCTTGCCGTCGTAGTCCTCGCGCCGGGTCGGCGCCGCAGTGCCGCAGGCAAACAACGCCAGCGGCGGCGCACAGCCCAGTGCCTGCAACTCATGGGCAAGCTCGAAGGCCAGCAGCGCGCCCAAGCTATGGCCAAGCAACGCGTAGGGCGTGCTGGCGGCCAGGCGCTGCTCGCTGGCAAGCTGCCTGGCCAGGGCCTGCATGTCGGTGTGCAAGGCTTCGCCCATGCGCGCACCGCGCCCAGGCAGCTCAACCGGACGCACCTGCAACCAGGCCGGCAGCTTGCGCCGCCAGCGGTTGTAAACCATGGCGCTGGCACCGGAGTAAGGCAGGCACAACAGATTCACTGCAGTCACCGATAACGTCTCACTGGGCCACGGCTTCTGCCATCTTCTGGCGCAGGCTCAACGGACGCATGTCAGTCCAGACTTCATCGATGTAGGCCAGGCAGTCCTTTTTCAGTCCGCTCTTGCCAGCGGCGCGCCAGCCGGCGGGGATCGCCTTGTAGTCGGGCCAGATCGAATACTGCTCTTCGTGGTTGACCACTACCTGGAACACGATGTCGTCGCGGTCGAATACGGAAGTCATTGCCTGTCTCCTTGAATGATGAAGGCCGCTACGCACCCGGCGCAGGGCGGCTCTTCACTAAACGTAGGAAGCTTCAGAAAAATTAGTCACCTCAGCCCTACACTGTGCCTTTGCAAACGCCGTCGATGATGGCATATATCGTTGTCCTACCTTACCCAGCCCACCCTGGAGTCATCAGCATGCTTGGCGTGACCGACTACGGCGCATTCGTGATCGCGTTCCTCATCCTCCTGGCCATCCCTGGGCCGGGTAACTTCGCCTTGATCACCGCCACCGGCAAAGGCGGCATCAAGGGTGGCCTGGCGGCGACTTTCGGAGTGATTCTCGGTGACCAGGTGTTGATGTGGCTGGCGGTGGCCGGCGTCGCGACCCTGCTGGCAACCTACCCTGCAGCCTTCCACGTGGTGCAGTGGGCAGGCGCCGCCTACCTGGCCTGGCTGGGCTTGCGCATGGTCTTCAGCAAACCAGGCGGTGCACCACGGGAAAGCCGCATGGACAACGGTCGCTACCTGCGCCAGACCATGCTGATCACCTTGCTCAATCCCAAGGCGATCATGTTCTACATGGCGTTCTTCCCGCTGTTCATCGACCCGGTGCGCCACCAAGGCGTCGTGACCTTCGCCTTCATGGCAGTGACGGTAGCGGCGCTGACCTTGCTCTATGGCCTGGTCGCCGTGCTGTTGACCCATCACCTGGCCGAGCGCATGCGCGCCAGCCCCAAGGTGTCGAACCTGCTCGAGCGGTTGGCCGGGGCATGCCTGGTCGGGTTTGGCATCAAATTAGCGGCGATGCGCTAGGCATCACGCAGCAGGTCGTGAACGTCGAGCAGCCGGTAAGCGACTTCAGGATTACGCTCCAGCCCCCGCCGAATCGCTGCGGGGATGGCCTGGCGGGTCTTGCGGCACAGGCCGGGTTGCTCGGCCAGTTCGATGACGATACCGCGCATGGTGCGCACTTCGTTGTGACCAGGGACAATGCTCAGGCGAATGCCCAGCTGATCGTACATGCGCAGTTGCAAGCGGTGCAGGTCGTCCAGGTCCTTGAGGTTTTCCAAGCGTTCGAGCAGGCGTTTTTCTTCCTGGCGAGTGAGCAGCAGAATACGCTGCGCGTTGGCAGGGCATTGCTCCAGGCGTTCGCGACCACAGATGCAGGCGCCTGGCGGGCAGGGTTGGCGTAGGGAGGGGCTGGTCATGGGAAAAGCATAGCCGTCCTGCACGAGTTATCAGCGCAGGCTAGCCCAGTCACTGCTCAGCGCACAATTGGAAGAAGCGTGCTGCCACCCGCGACGGCGTTGCGGCATGCGGCATCAGTATCGAGAACCGTCGCGTCAGGGGCTCAGGAGCAATGCGCAACTGACGCAGCGCACCATCTTCATGGCGGATCGACATCGCCGAGACAAAGCCTACCCCCATCCCCGCGCGCACCGCCTCCTTGACCCCTTCCACCCCGGCAATCTCCAGCCCCACGCGCATCGCCACACCGCAGCGGGCAAAAGCCCGCTCGACCAGTTGGCGTACGCCGGAGCCGCTTTCGCGCAGCACCAGCGGGTAGTTACCAAGCGCCTGCAAGGTCTGCGCTTGGCCAGCTGCGGCCAGCGGATGATCACTGGGCACGATGGCGACGATCTCGTCCTCGCGCCAGGCAGTGACACGCGTGCCCAATGGCAGCTCCTGCCCCGGTGGTCCCTCGATCAAGGCGATGTCCAGTGAGCCCAGCGCTGCGACGATCTCGGCGGTGTTGCCGTTTTCCGTGGTGACCACGACGTCTGGATAGCGCTGGCGGAAATCGGCGATCAGATAAGGCAACAGATAGCTGGCCGGGGTGGTGCTGGCGCCAATGCGCAGGGTACCGCGCTCCAGGCCGCGCAGTGCATCTCGCAGCGCCTGGGCCTGGTGGAAGGTTTCGCGCAGCCGTTGGGCATGGCCGAGCAGTTGCTCGCCCGCTGCGGTCAGGCGTACACCGCGTCCGGCACGCTGGTACAGCGGCTCGCCAAACTCCTCCTGCAACAGCTTGAGCTGGCCGGATACGGCAGGCTGCGACAAATGCAGGGCGAGTGCTGCATGACTGATGTTGCCATGCTCGGCAACAGTGGCGAAGGTTATCAGCTGATCTGGGGTCATCCTTTGAAAATATCAGCTTAGCGGATACTTGCCATCCCCAATGACGATTTTTTATAAGCTTATAACCGAATTAACCTAAGGCCATCTCAGCAATACCTCGATCGGAGGACACACCATGGCCACGGTCCCAGCCACCCCCAGCCTTGCGCCTACCCACGATACCCGCGGGCGGCTCAATGGCATTTTGTTTGTCGCCTTGTTCGCTCTGGCAGTTACCCAACTGGCCGCCCTGCCCTTTTTTGCCAACCTGGGCATCAGCCCGCTGATCGTCGGCATCATCGCTGGCGCCCTGTACGGCAACGCACTGCGCCAGGGAGTGCCGCCCAGTTGGGCGGCCGGCATCAATTTTTCCGCACGCGGCCTGCTGCGTATCGCCGTGGCATGGTTCGGCCTGCGCGTGAGTTTGCAGGAGATTGTTCAGGTCGGTTGGTCGGGGCTGACGGTGTCGCTGCTGATCGTCTCCAGCACCCTGCTGATTGGCCTTGGGGTGGGGATGAAGCTGTTCAAGCTCGATCGCGATACGGCCTTGCTCACCGCCGCCGGCAGTGCCATCTGTGGCGCTGCGGCCGTGCTCGCGTTCGAATCGGCGCTGCGTTCCAAGCCGCACAAGAGCGCCATGGCGGTCGGCAGCGTGGTGCTGTTCGGCACCCTGTCGATGCTGCTTTACCCGCTACTGATCAACAGCGGCTGGGTGCAACTCGATACGCTCGGCGCGGGGCTGTTTTTCGGTGGCACCCTGCATGAGGTGGCACAGGTGGTGGGCGCTGCCAGCAATGTCAGCCCTGAAGTGACCCATGTCGCGACCATCGTCAAGATGACTCGGGTAATGCTGCTGGTACCGGTGTTGCTGGTGGTGGGCGTGTGGATCAGCCGGGCGAAACACCCAGGCCAGGCCGAAGGCAATGGCAAGATCCCTGTCCCATGGTTTGCCTTTGGCTTCCTCGCCCTGGTGCTGGTCAATTCGCTGCAGATCCTGCCAAGCGGCGCGGTCAGCGCGATCAACCAGCTCGACACCTTCGCCCTGACCATGGCCATGACCGCCCTGGGAATGGAGACCCGCCTCAGCCAGATCCGCCAGGCCGGCCCGCGCGCGCTGGCAACTGGGGCGATCCTCAACCTGTGGCTGGTGGTCGGTGGCCTGGCCATCACCCTCGGTGTCCAACGGCTGTTGGGATGATCAACGGGGGCAGGTTTTTCCCTGCCCCTCTCGTTGCGGCGCAAAATTGTCGGTATGGTGTTGGCTAAGTAGGAGTTTTACATGCACAGGAAAGACTTAGATGCCCCAACGCAATGTAATCAATGCATCCGTCAGCCCCAAAGGCAGCCTCGAAACGCTGTCGCAACGTGAAGTCCAGCAACTGAGTGAAGTCGGTACCGGCAGTCTCTACACCCTGTTCCGTCAATGCGCCCTGGCAATCCTCAACACCGGCGCGCATGTCGACAACGCCAAGACCATCCTTGAAGCCTACAAAGACTTCGAAGTCCGTATCCATCAGCAAGATCGCGGAGTACGCCTGGAGCTGCTCAACGCCCCAGCCGATGCCTTCGTCGATGGCGAGATGATCGCCAGCACCCGCGAAATGCTGTTCAGCGCCCTGCGCGATATCGTCTACACCGAAAGCGAGCTGGCCAGCCAGCGCATCGACCTGGAGAGCTCCCAGGGCATCACCGACTACGTCTTCCACCTGCTGCGCAACGCCCGCACCCTGCGCCCGGGCGTGGAGCCGAAGATGGTCGTGTGCTGGGGCGGTCACTCGATCAGCACCGAGGAATACCAGTACACCAAGAAGGTCGGCCACGAGCTGGGCCTGCGCAAGCTGGACGTCTGCACCGGCTGCGGTCCGGGCGTGATGAAGGGGCCGATGAAGGGCGCCACCATTGCCCACGCCAAGCAGCGCATGCATGGCAGCCGCTACCTGGGCCTGACCGAGCCGGGCATCATTGCCGCCGAAGCGCCCAACCCGATCGTCAACGAGCTGGTGATCCTGCCCGATATCGAGAAGCGTCTGGAAGCCTTCGTGCGGGTTGGCCACGGCATCATCATCTTCCCCGGCGGCGCCGGTACGGCAGAAGAGTTCCTCTACCTGCTGGGCATTCTCATGCACCCGGACAACCACGACTTGCCATTCCCGGTCGTGCTGACCGGCCCACGCAGTGCTGAGGCCTATCTGCAACAGTTGCACGCCTTTGTCGGCGCGACCCTGGGCGAAGCGGCCCAGCAGCACTACCAGATCATCATCGATGACCCGGCCGAAGTCGCCCGGCAGATGGTCGAGGGGCTCAAGGCGGTCAAGCAGTTCCGCCGTGAGCGTAACGATGCATTCCACTTCAACTGGCTGTTGAAGATCGAAGAAGGCTTCC
This sequence comes from Pseudomonas sp. BT-42-2, assembly GCF_025847435.2. Taxonomy (NCBI): domain Bacteria; kingdom Pseudomonadati; phylum Pseudomonadota; class Gammaproteobacteria; order Pseudomonadales; family Pseudomonadaceae; genus Pseudomonas; species Pseudomonas sp. BT-42-2. Next base: position 30,890 of record NZ_JAOYTM010000007.1, on the reverse strand, counting down.
AGCGTCCCTTCGATCCTACCCACGAGAACATGGCCAACCTGGCCCTGCGCCGTGAGCTACCGGCGCATGAGCTGGCGGCCAACTTGCGCCGGGCGTTCTCCGGGATCGTCGCCGGTAACGTCAAGGACAACGGCATCCGCCTGATCGAGGAGCATGGGCCCTATCAGATTCGCGGTGACAGTGCGGTGCTCGATCCGCTCGGACGGCTGTTGCAGGCGTTCGTTGATCAGCACCGGATGAAGTTGCCGGGTGGCGCGGCTTATGTGCCGTGCTATCAGGTTGTGACCTGATCGTTTTAGCCCCTCCACTGGCCTCATCGCTGCGACCTGTCCCGCGATGAGGCTGGCCCGCCGTGTTTGTACGATTCCGCAACACTCTGCTGACATTTCCTACGCTGAGCAGTGAACCTGCCTTGAAAAAAAAGGTCTTTCGCTGACGGTCAATTCACCGACCGGTTCATGGGTCCATTCACCGGGCCTGCTTCTGTCCAGTTTCAGCGAAGACCAACATGCCTGACTCCCGCCAAACCCTCCCTGCCCTGCGTGGCAGCCTGATCGCTGCCCTGATCGCCCTCGCCGCCCCTGTGCATGCCGAACAACCGAGCAGTGATGCGCGCTGGGTCAGCGACAGCCTGAGCACCTACGTGCGCAGTGGCCCGACCAACGGCCATCGCATCGTCGGCACCCTCAAGGCAGGGCAAAAGGTCACCTTGATCGGCAGCCAGGGCGAGTACAGCCAGGTGCGCGGCCAGAGCGGCGATCTGGTGTGGATTCTCAACAGCGACCTGCAAGCCGTTCCTGGCCAGGCCGAGCGCTTGCCACAGCTCGATAGCGAAGTGGCGCAGCTGTCCGAACAGCTCAAGACCATCGATGACAGCTGGAAAGCCCGCGTGCAGGGTATGCAAGAAACCTTGGATTCGCGCAAGGCGCTGATCGATGAGCTGGAAAAGCGCAACAAAGGCCTCAACGAGCAGCTCGACCAGGCCCAGTCGAGCCTGCGCGACACCCAGGCGCGCCTGGGTGACGAGAACAAGCAAGTGATGATGCGCTACATGGTCTACGGCGGCAGCATTGCCGGCGCCGGCCTGCTACTGGGCCTGATCCTGCCGGCCCTGACCCGCGGCCGCAAGCGCAACGACCGCTGGTTCTGAGGCCGCGAGCGGCTGGTTGGTCACCCCGAACGGCACATGGACCGAAGGCACTACAGTGCGTGTGCCGCTCAGATGACCCGACTGGTCGTCGAAAAAGATATGCGGCTTGAGCACCTGCAACACCCGGCGCTTCTCGATGCCGCCGAGGAAGAACGCATCGTTGGCCATCACGCCCCAGCTCTTGAGGGTATTGAGCGCACGCTCGTGCGACGGCGCGTTGCGCGCGGTGACGATCGACACGCGCATACGATTGGCGTAACCGGGGTGCTCCAGCTTGTACTGCTCCTCGGCCGCCTGGATCCGCGCAATGCGCACGAAAAACTCCTTGAGCGGCCCTGGATTATGCGGCTGGGTGACGTTGGTCACTTCATGGGCATGAAAGCCCAGCAGGCCATCGCGCTGCATCACCGCTTCTGATTCATCGCCAGCCAGCACGCCATCGAAGTCGAAAGCGATGCGCAGGCCGTCATCGCTTTCATCGTCATCGAACTGCGAATCGAGCACCTGCCCGGCCGGATAGCCGGCCTGGATCGCGGCGTCCACATGCTGCTTGTCGGCGGACAGGAACAAGGCAATGTTCAACGCCGGAATGTACTCGTAAGGCGAACGCCCCTGCATGAAGATGGCGCGGGTCATGTTCAAGCCGTAATGCTCGATGGTCTTCATGACCCGCAGCCCGGTGTCGGGGTCGTTCTGCGACAAAAGCACCACCTCTACCAGCGGGTCTTGCGGGTCGGCGCACAGGTCATTGAGCGCCAACAGGCGCTTGATGAACGGATAGGCAATGCCGCGCGCCAGCGGCACGTGCATGTTCTGCTGCTGGTACAGGCGATACTGCGCCTCGCCTTCGTGGCGAAACACCGCATCGCAGGCACTGAGGTCGAAAACCGCGCTCGAGGCCACGCCAATCACCAGGCGGTCGTCAATTTCATAAGCCATGGGGCATTCCTTTTGCGATGAGCGTGCACAGCTGTTCAGTCACGCGGCTGGCCCTCCAGGCGCGAGCCCCAGTCTTCGACCTGTCGCTGTTCCAGGCGCCGCTGCAAGGTCTTGCGCCAGGACGGCACCAGCGGCAATGCCAGGCATTGGCTGAGCAGCTCGGTCTCCAGGCGCTTGTCGAACAACACCGCCGATAGCCGCGCGACCGACCAGTCGGCATAGGGTCGTTCGACCAAGTGCAGCTCATCGCCCGCCTCGACCTCGCCCTCCTCCAACACCCGGTAATACCAGCCAGTACGCCCACTCTGCTGCACCCGCAAGGCCATCTGCGCGACGTCGAATCGATCATTGAGTTTCCAGCACGGCATGCGCCCCTGGGAGATTTCCAACAAGGCCGTGCCTACGCGGATGCGATCACCCAGACAGACATCCGCCTCGCGCCAACCGACGCTGCTGAAGTTTTCGCCAAACGCCCCCGGCTGCTTCAACAAGGCATGCTCACCCAGTTCGGCCAGCCAGTCTGGATAATGATCGCGGGGGTAATGATGAATGGCTTTTTCGACCCCGCCATGCACCCGTAAGTCGCCTTGCTCATCGCCTTCGATACCGAGCAAGGTCACTTTCAACCGGCCCTGCCGAGGCTGTTTGTCGATACCGCTGCGTGAGCCGGGGCGGGTAAACGGCACGGCAACACCGGTGAGCAGGCTGTCGAGGATGGGCTTGGCCAGGTTCATGCGCAGTCTCGTGGGAGTCGGCAAACGGCCAGCTTACAGGAGACTGCAGCGCCGCCGAAATGCAAGCGACGCTGCAGCGGCATTAGCGCTACTTGCCGCGCGCGGTGTTGTAGATGGTCTTGGCGCGGTCGGCCGAGGCCTGGCACTTCTGCATGTCGCCAGCCATCTGGGCTTCCTTGGCCTGTTTGAGCAGGGCGCGAAACTCATCGACCTTGCCGCCATGCAGCGCCGCGCCGTCGGCGGAGTGGATGGATTCAAGGTCCTTGATCTTGGCGTCGCAGTTCTCCGCTGGGCCATCCTGGGCAACCGCGGCAACACTCAGAACAGATGCAATCACAAACAGTGTCATGGATTTCATGGAGAGGTCTCCTGGGGAAAAACCGGGACTACTGGCGTACTGCTGACGACCTGGGGCGCGCTGCGGCCCCTCAGGCACAGCGAAAAGCATAGTCGTGCAGCGCTTGCCAGCAATGGCCTTCGGCCAGACGGCAGTGCCGCTGCCAGCACTTTTTTCACATTTGCTTCACCGTCCTCCAACACGCCGCTGCCTAGAGTGCCGCCATTGTTTTGCCAAGGCCTATATCTAGCCGATGCCCCAGTACATCGATCAGCGGCGTGCCCGGATAAAAGAAGAAAAAACGCTATGAGAATTCTGGTTATCGAGGACCACCGCGACATTCATGACAACCTGGTCGAGTTTCTCCAACTCAGGGGCCACAGCGTCGAGGGCGCACTGGATGGTCTGACCGGGCTGCACCTGGCCGCTTCCAGGCGCTATGACGCCATCTTGTTGGACATCATGCTGCCTGGCATCGACGGCAACCAGATCTGCCAGAGCCTGCGCCAGCATTCAAGGTCGGACGTGGCGATCGTCATGCTCAGTGCCCGCGACGAATTGGACGACCGCCTCACCGGTTTCAAAGTCGGCGCCGACGATTACATCGTCAAGCCCTTCGCCATGTCTGAGGTGCTGGCGCGCATTCAAGCGGTGGTGGCCCGGCGCCAGACCCGCAACAGCCGCGTGCTGGTGGTGGCCGATTTGCGCTTTGACCTCGATACCCTGGAAGTGACCCGTGGCGACAGCGTCTTGAAGCTCAAGCCGACCAGCCGCAAGCTGCTGGAACTGCTGATGCAGAAAAGCCCGGGGGTGGTGAAACGCACCGAACTGGAAGCACGCATCTGGGGACGCGAGGCTACCCAGCGTGAGAATCTGCGCAGCAATATCCACATTCTCAGGGGGGTGATCGACAAGGGCTTCGACAGCCCGCTGTTGCATACCGTGCATGGCCTGGGCTATCAGCTGTGCAAGAAAGACTAGCCGTGGTCCTGGGCAAGCAGATAATCGATGAACACGCGCAGCCGCGAAGGCATATGGCGGGCATGCGGGTAGATCAGCATGAACGGTCGCCAGGTGCCGCCGAACTCAGCTAGCACCTCCTGCAACTCGCCGCTGTCGAGCGCCGCCTGCACGGTGAAGCGATACGCCTGCATCAGCCCGGCACCGTGGCGCACCAGGGTGGTGGTGGCGAGAAAATCCCCCAAGCAGGCCAGAATCTTACTGGCGCAGCCGCTGCAAAGCCTGCAACACATACCCCGTGGCGCGCTCCACCTCACCCTCGCGGCAGGCTATCCCAAGCTGGCGCCACAACCCCGGCCGCACTGGCCTGCGCGTTACCCGCCGATCCAACTCGGCGGCCTCCCCTTCCTGCGGCAACAGGGTCGCCCCATACCCCGCCGCCACCAGGCTCTTGATCGCATCGTTGAAATTCAGCTCGATCCGCGCCTCTGGGTACAAGCCGGCCGCGGCAAACCACTCCGAGGTAACCCGCGACAGCTGGGTACCGCTGTCATTGAGAATCAACGCCCGCTGCGCCAGCCACGCCGGTGTAACCCGTGCAGGCGGGTGCCAGTCGCTGGGTACGTAGGCCATGATCGGGTCGCGTCGCCAGGGTGTGATCCGCACGCCACGGCCGGCGAGCTGGGGCAAGGCCACTAGACCGATATCCAGGCTGCCCTCGCGCAACCGTGCCAAGGACGCCCCAGAGGTCAGCACCTGTACCTGCACATCGATTCCAGGATGCTCGACCCGCAACACCTGCAGTGCCTGCGGCAGCAAATGGGCAATGGCCCCGGTCGAAGCGCCCAGGCGCACCCGCCCGGTCAGGCCCTCGACCTGTCGACGTACCTCATCCAGCGCCAGGTCGGCATCGGCCAGCAGGCGCCGGGCGCGCTCCAGCAAGGTCTCACCGACTGCCGTCGGCCGCACCTGACCACGGGTGCGCGTGAGCAACGGCGCACCGACGCGCGTCTCCAGTTCGGCGACATGCAGGCTGATGGTCGGCGGCGCCAGGTTGAGCTGGCGGGCGGCTTCGGCAAATGAGCCGAGGTCGGCAATTACCACCAGGGTGCGTAGACGGTCGAGGCTGATTTCACGCATGGTTGTCGTTCAGGATTAATGAATATCAGCATCATGATATTCAAATTTTCTTTCGTCCAGCCACAAGCGAGGATACGCCCATCGCCCTTTCCCACGGATTCTGAACATGACCCAACCTCTGGTTTTCATCGACGGTGACCAAGGCACCACCGGCCTGCAAATCCATGCCCGCCTGCAAGGGCGCAACGACCTGCGCCTGCTGACCTTGCCCGAGGCCGAGCGCAAAGACCGGCAACGGCGCAGCCAAGCGATCAACAGCGCCGACATTGCCCTGCTGTGCCTGCCCGACGCCGCCGCCATCGAAGCGGTTGGCGCAATAGAAAATCCGCAGGTGCGGGTTATCGATGCAAGCTCCGCGCACCGCACCACGCCAGGCTGGGTCTACGGCCTGCCCGAACTGGATGCGCAACAACCTGAACGTATCGCCAAGTCCAAGCGCGTAAGCAACCCCGGTTGCTACCCAACCGGCGCGATCGCCCTGCTGCGGCCGTTGATCCAGGCCGGGCTGCTGCCTGCCGACTATCCGTTCACGGTCCAGGCCATCTCAGGCTATTCAGGCGGTGGTCGCGCGGCAGTAGAGCGTCACGAGCAGCACCGCGAGGGCAAGCTGCCGACCCTGCAACTGTACGGCCTGGAGCTGGCCCACAAGCACGTCCCGGAGATCGAGCAGCACGCAGGGCTCAGCGCGCGCCCGGTATTCCTGCCGGGTTATGGCGACTATCGCCAGGGCATCGTGCTGAGCATTGCCGTGCAGCTGCGCCTGCTTCCCGGCAAGGTCAGCGCCGAGCACCTGCAAGCCTGCCTGGAGCAGCACTACCAGGGCGCCCGTCACGTGCAGGTGATGCCCCTGCACCAACACGGCCCTGCCGCTGCGCTCGACCCCGAAGCGCTGAACGATACCAACGATCTGCGCCTGGCCTTGTTCGCCAACCCTGAACACGGTCAGGTCGTGCTCACTGCGGTGTTCGACAACCTCGGCAAGGGCGCCTCGGGCGCTGCGGTGCAGAACCTTGACCTGATGCTCGCCGCGCTCGAGGAACGAGGCCGTTTCGGTAAAACCGGGTAGAATGTTCACCCCGTGCCACACCTGGCACGGGGTGTTTCTGCCAGCCGGAGCCTTACCCGCGATGTTCATCCTCCGCCGCCTCGACAGCGTGCCGCCCGAATCCTTCCAGAATCAGATCCGCCAACTGGTGATCGATCACGTCGGTGAGCTGAGCAGTGTCGCCATCAGCAAGGACAATCCGCTGTACCCGCTGTATCAATACGGCGTCGGCCTGGAAGTGCACCAGTACCTGCAAGCGATGGACGGCACCCGCGGCCTGGCGGTGCAGCTACTGCTCGCCCTGGATGCCGAGGCGCCAGACCAACTGCTCGGCTTCGCCCTCGCCCTGCCCGCCCAGGACAACCCGCAAGCCTGCGTGCTGGCGTTTCTGGCGGTACTGCCCAGCCATCGCCGCCAGGGAATTGCCCGCGGTTTGCTGGCTGACCTGCAATCACGTTACACGTGCGTCGAGCTCAATGCGTTCGCAGGTTGTGTGCCGTGGTTCGAGCAGATGGGCATGCAGGTAGTGGCGGCCAGCGGACCGCAGGTATTGATGAGCAGTACTGGCCAGGCCAGTGGGGCGTTGGTCGGCAGGCTGGATATTGCGCCGATCTACCAGACACTGGAGGTGCGCCAGATTCATGCGTACTTGCTCAAGCAGCAAGGCGAAGACGCGATGATCGAGGCCGAGCAGTCGCGCGATGAGCGGCTGGATCAGTTGGCAGAGCAGGCGCAAGCGTGTGTCAGGCAGCGCAAGACCGTGCATTGATGTGCCCTCTTCGCGGGCTTGCCCGCGAAGAGACCAGCGAAAACGATATCAACCCTCAACCGTGCACCCAGCGCCGATGCAGGCCACGCGCCAAGGCATCGAGCAAGAATCCCAAGACCCCGATCAACAGCACCATGGCCATCAGCTCCGAATAGGCCAGCCGATCGCGGGTATCGAGGATGAAATAGCCCAGCCCCGCACTGACTCCCAGCATTTCGCACGGCACCAGCACGATCCACAGGATGCCGATGGCCAACCGCACCCCGGTCAGCACATGGCCGATCACCCCGGGCAGGATCACCTTGCACAAGGTCTCCCAGCGGGTGGCACTCAAACTGCGCGACAACTGCAACCAGCGCGGATCCAGCTGGCGCACCCCAGCGGCAGTGTTGAGCAGAATCGGCCACAGCGCGGCAAACGCCAGCAGGAAGTAGATCGGCTGGTCGCCCACGCCCATCAGCATCACCACCACCGGCATCCACGACAGCGGCGAGATCATCCGCAAGAACTGAAACGCCGGGGTAGTCGCCGCCTCCAGCTGTCGGTAACTGCCCACCAGCAAGCCCAGCGGCACCCCGATCGACAGCGCCAGCAGCAGGCCGATCACTATGCGCTTGAGGCTGACCCAGATATGCCCATAAACCTCGCCCTGCCCCAGTAGCTGCACCAGGCTGGCCAAGGTCGCCTCGGGCGAGAAGCGTGCCGACAGGCCATCGGCCGCGCCGAACAGGCGCACCCCCGCCCACCACAGCAGCAACAAGCCCAGTAACCCAGCCATTCCCAAAGCGCCATGTGTGACGTGTTTGCGCATCAGACCACGAACTCCTCGCTACGCTCGAAGCTGTCGGCGATGCCGAACACCGAGGGGCCGCCCACCGCAGCGATGGCGTTGCGCACGAAACGATCATCGACCAGGTCGCGGGCGGTGTGCGCAGGGTCCAAGCCTGCAAGGAAAGCGTGGTCGCCTTCGATCAAGGTGTTCTGCAGGCGCTTGACCAGCTCCTCGGTGTAACTAGGGAACGGATAGGGCTGGAAGTCGATCCGCCGCTCATCCCACTGCTGGTGCTGGATGGCGCCACTGGTGATGTAGCCGGCACGTTCGTCCGCAGACGGCGCCAGGACTTTGCTCAGCACCGCCGGCTCATGCGGGGTGTACTTGTTCGGACCCGCCTTGGACAACAGCGCGGCGGCTTCGGCGCGGTGTTCGCGGGTCCACAGCTGCGCCTTGACGATGGCGTTGACCACCTTCTGCGACCATGCTGGGCGATTGTTCAGGTCGTGCTCGTGCATGAACACCACGCAGCAGGCGTGATTGCGCCAGATATCGCCAGTAAACCGTTGCACGCGGCCGACCTTGAGGTTTTCGGCCAGGGCGTTGAACGGCTCGGCCACGATATAGCCGGCGATACGCTTGCTGGCCAGCGCTGGCGGCATGTCCGAGGGTGGCAGCACCAACAGGTTGACTTCGTTGGCCGCCAGCGTGGCATTGGCAGGTTTGGAAACCGGGCTCAGGCCGTTATTGCGCAACAGCTGCTGCACCACTACGTTGTGGATCGAATACCAGAACGGAATGGCCACGGTCTTGCCGGCCAGTTGCTGGATCTGGGTAATCTCCGGCGCCACAGTCAGGCCCGAACCACCGACATGGTTCCAGGCCACCACCTTGGCCGGCACCTTGCTGGCGTAGCGTGCCCACACAGTCATCGGCGAAAGCAGGTGAATGACGTTGACCTGGCCGGAAATGAACGCCTCGATCACCTGCGCCCAACTGCGCAGCAACACCGGTCGCTCAGCCTTGATACCTTCGGCCTCGAACAGGCCATTGTTGTGCGCCACCAGCAGCGGCGTGGCGTCGGTAATGGGCAAGTAGCCAATACGCACCGGCGCGTCTGGCTCAGCAGCCGCCCGCGCCTGCAAGCTGGCCAGCAGCGGTAGCGCGCCAGCGGCGCTGAGCATGGCGCTGAGCTTGATGAAGTCGCGACGGGAAGTGGCAGAACAGCAGTCATCCATGCACATGGACAGCCTCCGAGGGCAAGGGGGAAGAAGAGGGTTCGACTGTGCGGCTTGCCCGCCGTAGGGTTTTCAGAATTTCGATACGCAGTGCGCCCAGCTCCTCGACCCGCTGCCCGCGCGGTTGTGCCAGGTCGATGTGCCACTGGCCGAGGATATGCGCTGGGTGGTTGCCCAGTAGCAGGACCCGGTCGGACAGCAGCAGCGCTTCGTCGATGTCATGGGTGATCAGCACGGCCGCCGTGTTGTGGGTGGCGATCAGTTGCAGCAGCAGGTGCCGCATGTCGGCGCGGGTTACCTCATCCAACGCGCCGAACGGCTCGTCCAGCAGCAGCACTTCGGGCTGACGGGCCAGGCAGCGGGCCAGTGCAGTGCGCTGGGCCATGCCGCCGGATAACTGCGCCGGGTGCTGGGTGCGCGCATGGCTCAAGCCCACTGCGGCGATGGCGTGCTCGATGCGTGAGCGGCGCTCGGCAGCGGTGAGTTTCGGCTGGCGAGCGAAGTCCAGGCCGAAGGCAACGTTGCTTTCCAAGCTCAGCCAAGGCAACAGGCTTGGGTCTTGAAAGGCCACCGCCAGGCGCGGATGCGGGCCTTGCAAGGGTTCGCCACGCAAGCTGACGCTACCGCCCTGGGCCTGCTGCAGCCCGGCCAATACCCGCAACAGGCTCGACTTACCAACCCCGCTGGGGCCGAGAATGCTGACCACCTCGCCCGCTGCCAGTTGCAGGTCAAACTGCTCCAGCACTGCCTGCCAGCCGCCGTCTCGCGGATAGCCCAGGCAGATGTCGCGTGCTTCGAGCAATGCCTGGCTCATGCCGCAGCCGCCTGGCGCTGAAGTTCGGCGCGCAACTGCACCAGGCTTGGAGTGACGATCGGGACGAACGCCGACTCACGCCAGCGGCGGGCGAAGCCTTGCCCGTAGGCGGTCAGATAGGCCTTGCCACCGCTGGCTTGCAGCTCCAATTGCAGCGCATCGGCAGCACTTTCAGCAAGGATGATGCGCAACTTGAACAGTGCCGCTGGTTGGCTCACAAAGCGCCCATCGAGCAGGCCTTGCTGCAATTGACCGACGGTGTTTTCCAGGCGTTGCTTGAGCACCAGGCGTGCCTCTTCGAGGAACGCGCCGCGCCCTTGCAGGTGCGTCGCGACCTCATCCAGGGCACGCCGCGCCAGGCCAATCGACATACCGCACTGCAAAGCCAGAAAGGCCGGACGCACCTTGGGCAGAAACTCGCAGGCGTTGTCGTGCAGCAGCCAGTCGCGACTCAATTGGACCTGCCGGAATGTCAGCGCGGCAGTGTTGCTCGACTGCAAACCCATCAGCTGGAGGTCATCGGAACGTTCAAGGCCGGCTTGGCTCGAGGGAATGGCTAGGACCAACGGTGGACCACCGGCATCGTCCTCGATTGCAGCAGCCACCACAAAACCGCTCTTGCGCAAGTTGGTCACCCAATGCAGGCGCCCATTCAAGGCCCAGCCCTCGCCTTCAGGCTGAGCCCGCACTTGCAGCGCTTCAATACCGGACAGGTACTTCATGGCATTGGAAAGGCCTGTGGCACCGGCCAGCTCGCCACTCAACAACTGCGCCAGCAGCCGCTCACGCAATGCCTGGTTAGGGCTTTGCAACAAGTACTCAATGAATGCTCGTTGCCCCCAGCAGACGAACGCTGCTGCCAGCGAATGGCTGGCGATCGCGGCAATGGCCTCGACCGCATCACTGACCTGCCCGCCCAGGCCACCGGCCGCCTGGCTGACACCAATTCGCAACACCTGCGCCTGGGCGATCTGCGCCAGCACCTGTTGCGGGTCGCTCTGGCCCTGATCGATGCCCTCGGCATTGGTCTCCAGCCAGTGAGCAAATGCGCTATCAAGCATGTCCCTTCTCCTTCGATAAAGCCGGCAGCGCCGGCACCCCATGCACGATCACACAGGCTGCCAGCGGTACTTGCTCAGCTCGTCATTGAGCGGCGTCTGGGCGAACACATTAGCAAAGTTGCACAGGGTCGCCAGGCTGATGCCGAGAATCACCTCCAAGGCGTTGCCCTCGGTAAAACCGGCTTCACGAAAGGCGCCATAGCTCGCTTCGCTGACATTGCCGCGGGTGGCAATGACCTGGCGGGCGAATTCGGCCAGCGTCTCGTAGCTGGCATCGGGCAGCTCACCACGGGCACGCAGCGCGTCGACTACTGCCGCTGGCAGCTTGGCCTTGTTCAGCGCAACGGCCGTGTGCCCAGCTACGCAGAAATCGCAGCCGTGCTGGGTCGCAGCGATCAATTGCACCACTTCGCGTTCGGCCAATGACAGTTCAGCCTTGCCGTTGAGCGCCGAAACGGTGACATAGGTTTCCAGCGCCGCCGGGGCATTGGCCAGAATGCCCAGCAGATTAGGAATGAAACCGGAATTTTTCTGGGCATTTTCCAAGAACGGACGCGCCGCGGGCGGGGCGCTCTGCAGGGTATGTAGGGTAATGCGCGAGGACATGGAGTAGTCTCCTTGGGTGGGTGTCGCTACAGTCTGTTGGTTATAAGAATTGGCCTCCATATTCATCAGTCGCCTTTCCTTGCTCCTGAGTCTTTGCATTAGATGATTTCGTCCAGCCACCTTATCGATTGGTTATTAGAAGGCCTGGAGCTCGATGCCAGCCTGTTTCACATTGGCCGCTATTGCGGGGGTTGGCACGCCAGCACCCAAGGCATGGGGCGCGCCAGTTTCCACCTGGTGGTGCAAGGCCATTGCTGGCTGCACATCGACGGCCAGCCCCAGGCCGTGCGCCTGGAGAGCGGCGATGCGGTGTTTTTATTGCGCGACCTGGGATACCGACTATCCAGCGATCAAGACCCGGACACTGCCTGTGCCCTGCCGCGCCAACTGATGCAGCCGCTAGACGAGGGGGCTGACGACGGCGTCGGCCTGGTCTGTGGCTTCTTTCATTTCCAGTCGGGTTTGTCGTCACTGATCGTCGAGGGCTTGGCGCAGTGGATCTTGCTCCGCGCGCAGGAGCCTGCCGGGCATGCCGCGCGGGCGCTGTTCGAGTTGATCCTGGAGGAATGTCGGCGCCTGCCCGCGCCCTCACAGACGGTGCTGGAGCGCTTGACCCACTTACTGTTTCTGTACGTGCTGCGCCAGCAGGTGCAGGCGGGTGATTCGCTTGGCGGGCTGGTCGCCCTGGCGCGCCAGCCGGCGTTCGCAGCGTTGCTGGAGCAGTTGATCGAACGACCTGGGCAGGCCTGGACGCTGGAAAGCATGGCAGCCTGTACCGGGCTTTCGCGCTCGGCGTTTTTCAAGCGCTTCAACGAGCTGGCTGGGCAGTCGCCGGGGCAGGTTTTGCTGGCTTTGCGTATGCGCCACGCCGGGCAGTTGCTGCGTGCGGGCAATACCGTGGAACAGGTCGGGGCGCAGGTGGGGTATCAGTCGGTGGCGGCATTTACCCGAGCGTTTGCCAAGGCGGTGGGGGTGCAGCCGGGGGCGTATCGCAAGCAGCACGAAGGGCGCCCGGGCTGAGATTTTATAGGGTCGGTGCCGGCCTCATCGCGGGGCAAGCCCGCTCCCACGTTGCGCTACACAAGAATGCGTGCGAGGGGCTCGGGCTGAGATTGTGTGTTGTCAGTGCCGGCCTCATCGTGGGGCAAGCCCGCTCCCACGCATGCCTGGGTAGCGCAGCGTGGGAGCGGGCTTGCCCCGCGATAGTGTCGGCAGCAACGCCAGCTATCGCGGGGCAAGCCCGCTCCCACGCCTTCTGAACGCTCCAGCGAATCAGCCCCGCTTGAATCTAATCTCTCCAAGCCCGAAGCTTGCAGCATACAGCCCCGAGAGATTCCGCCCATGGCCCGCCTGCCCACCGCAATCAACCTGCACAAAGCCTCGAAAACCCTGAGCCTGACCTATGGTCCAGATGAGGTCTATCACCTGCCCGCCGAGTTCTTGCGCGTGCACTCGCCCTCCGCCGAGGTCCAGGGCCACGGCAATCCCATCCTGCAATTTGGCAAGATCAACGTCGGCCTCACCGGCCTGGAACCGGCCGGTCAATATGCACTGAAATTGACCTTCGACGACGGCCATGACAGCGGATTGTTCACCTGGGAGTACCTTGAGCAACTGTGCCTGCGCCAAGCGCAGCTGTGGGCGGAGTATCTCGATGAACTGAGCAAGGCCGGAAAATCACGCGACCCGTCCGAATCGGTGGTCAAACTGATGCTCTAGCTCAGGGCTCTCAAGGATTAGAGCGCATTTTCTAATTTGGTCTGCTTGAATGGCTGCACGAGCGCCAAGCAAAGGCTGTCTTGCGCATTACATGAAAGTCGGGTAACCAATGGAGCTGGCAAGTTCCCTGCATTGCTTCTCGGGCAAGCAGGGCCGGGCCGGTTGTTGTAGAGGTCGCGAGCGAAAGCAGGCTGTCTTCACACGCAGAAAAACCCGCAGCTCATCACCGACACGCATCCGGTCGCAGCACCGCTGTTCCTTATCACTGGTCACCCGAGCAAGCAGTACCGGGCAGTCGTCTGTGTACCCGCCACAGCCAACCGGTACTCGTCTCAGGACAACGGAGCGTCGTAGATGAGTAACAAGAACAACGATGAGTTGCAGCGGCAAGCCTCGGAGAACACCCTAGGCCTGAACCCGGTGATCGGGATTCGCCGCAAGGATCTGCTGAGTTCGGCCCGCACCGTTCTGCGTCAGGCCGTGCGCCAGCCGCTGCACAGTGCCAAACATATTGCGCATTTCGGCCTGGAACTGAAGAACGTGCTGCTGGGCAAATCCAGCCTGCACCCCGAGGGCGACGACCGTCGCTTCAACGACCCCGCCTGGAGCCACAACCCGCTCTATCGGCGCTACCTGCAAACCTACCTGGCCTGGCGCAAGGAGCTCAACGACTGGATCAGCGAGAGCGATCTGTCGCCCCAGGACATCAGCCGCGGCCAGTTCGTCATCAACCTGATCACCGAGGCCATGGCACCGACCAACACCCTGTCCAACCCGCAAGCGGTCAAGCGCTTCTTCGAGACCGGCGGCAAGAGCCTGCTCGATGGCCTGTCCAACCTGGCCAAGGACATGGTCAACAACGGCGGCATGCCCAGCCAGGTCAACATGGACGCCTTCGAGGTCGGCAAGAACCTCGGCACCAGCGAAGGTGCAGTGGTCTATCGCAACGATGTGCTGGAGCTGATCCAGTACCGCCCGATCACCGAGCAGGTGCACGCCCGCCCGCTTTTGGTGGTGCCGCCGCAGATCAACAAGTTCTACGTCTTCGACCTTAGCCCGGAGAAGAGCCTGGCGCGCTTCTGCCTGCGCTCGCAGCAGCAAACCTTCATCATCAGCTGGCGCAACCCGACCAAGGCCCAGCGCGAGTGGGGCCTGTCGACCTACATCGATGCGCTCAAGGAAGCGGTCGACGCGGTGCTGGCGATTACCGGCGCCAAGGACCTGAACATGCTCGGCGCCTGCTCCGGTGGCATCACCTGCACCGCGCTGGTCGGCCACTACGCAGCCCTTGGCGAGAACAAGGTCAATGCCCTGACCCTGCTGGTCAGCGTGCTCGACACCACGGTCGACACCCAGGTCGCGCTGTTCGTCGACGAGCAGACCCTGGAAGCGGCCAAGCGCCACTCCTATCAGGCCGGCGTGCTCGAAGGCAGCGACATGGCCAAGGTGTTCGCCTGGATGCGCCCCAACGACCTGATCTGGAACTACTGGGTCAACAATTACCTGCTCGGCAACGAGCCGCCGGTATTCGACATCCTGTTCTGGAACAACGACACCACGCGCTTGCCGGCCGCCTTCCATGGCGACCTGATCGAGATGTTCAAGAACAACCCGCTGACCCGCTCCGAGGCCTTGGAGGTGTGCGGCACGGCCATCGACCTCAAACAGGTCAAGTGCGACATCTACAGCGTCGCCGGCACCGCCGACCACATCACGCCCTGGCAGTCGTGCTACCGCTCGGCGCACCTGTTCGGCGGCAAGATCGAGTTCGTGCTGTCCAACAGCGGGCACATCCAGAGCATTCTCAACCCACCAGGCAACCCCAAGGCGCGCTTCCTGACCGGTGAAGACCGGTCCAACGAGCCGCTGGTCTGGCAAGAGAACGCGAGCAAGCACGCCGACTCCTGGTGGCTGCACTGGCAGAGCTGGCTGGGCGAGCGCGCGGGTGAATTGAAAAAGGCCCCGACGCGCCTGGGCAACCGCGCCTACGCCGCTGGCGAAGCAGCGCCGGGCACCTACGTTCACGAGCGTTGAGCAGGACGCCGTGGCCGCTGCTGGGCGCCACGGCGATTGACCCCTTACCGAGTGTCGCGCATGTCGCAACCCTATGTTTACAGGACCGTCGAGCTGGACAACCAGTCCATCCGCACCGCGGTCCGCCCAGGCAAACCGCACCTGACGCCGCTGCTGATCTTCAACGGCATCGGCGCCAACCTGGAGCTGGTGTTCCCGTTCATCGAGGCGCTTGATCCGGACCTGGAAGTCATTGCCTTCGACGTGCCCGGCGTCGGCGGCTCCTCCACCCCGCGCCACCCCTATCGCTTTCCTGGGTTGGCCAGGCTGACCGCGCGGATGCTCGATTACCTGGACTACGGTCAGGTCAACGTCATCGGCGTGTCCTGGGGCGGGGCGCTGGCCCAGCAGTTTGCCTACGATTACCCCGAGCGCTGCAAGAAACTGGTGCTGGCTGCCACCGCGGCCGGGGCGGTGATGGTGCCGGGCAAGCCCAAGGTGCTGTGGATGATGGCCAGCCCGCGGCGCTACGTGCAGCCGTCCCATGTGATCCGCATCGCGCCAATGATTTATGGCGGTGGTTTTCGCCGCGACCCGGACCTGGCCATGCACCACGCGGCCAAGGTTCGCTCGGGCGGCAAGCTGGGCTACTACTGGCAGCTGTTCGCCGGGCTCGGCTGGACCAGCATTCACTGGCTGCACAAGATCAGCCAGCCGACCCTGGTGCTGGCCGGCGACGACGATCCGCTGATCCCGTTGATCAACATGCGCCTGTTGGCCTGGCGAATTCCCAATGCCCAGCTACACATAATCGACGACGGCCACTTGTTTCTGATCACCCGGGCCGAGGCCGTGGCCCCGATCATCATGAAGTTCCTCCAGCAAGAGCGTCAGCGTGCGGTCATGCATCCCCGTCCCGCCTCCGGTGGTTGAGTGGGGCGCTGTGCTTGGAGGCGCCAACTGGCTTGGTTGTGTCAGTGCCGGCCTTATCGCGGGGCAAGCCCGCTCCCACGCTAACCTGCTTCATCGCGGACTGCGTGGGAGCGGGCTTGCCCCGCGATGAGGCCGGCACGACCGACACCGTAACGACGAGGGAGTGTTGTCATGAAGGAAAAGCCGGCCAAAGGGACCGCACAGGTCCCCGCCACGATCATGAACGTGCAGAACGCCATCACTGGCCTGCGCGGCCGCGATCTGATCAGCACATTGCGCCACGTCGGCCGCCACGGCTTGACCAACCCCTTGCACACCGCCCGCCACTTGCTAGCCCTGGGCGGCCAACTGGGCCGGGTCATGCTGGGTGATACCCCTTACCAGCCGCACCCGCGCGACAGTCGCTTCAAGGACCCCACCTGGAGCCAGAACCCCTTCTACCGGCGCGGCCTGCAGGCCTATCTGGCCTGGCAGAAACAAACCCGGTTGTGGATCGAGGAAAGCTCGCTGTCCGATGACGACCGCGCCCGCGCGCATTTTCTGTTCAGCCTGATCAACGATGCCCTGGCCCCGAGTAACTCGCTGCTCAATCCGTTAGCGGTCAAGGAGCTGCTCAACACTGGCGGGCAGAGCCTGGTGCGCGGGTTGAGCCATCTGCTCGATGACCTGCGCCATAACGACGGCCTGCCGCGGCAAGTCGACGAACGCGCCTTCGAGGTCGGCGGCAATGTCGCCACCACCCCAGGTGCGGTGGTGTTTCGCAACGACCTGCTGGAGTTGATCCAGTACAAGCCGATGAGCGAAAAGCAGTACGCCCGGCCGCTGCTGGTGGTGCCACCACAAATAAATAAGTACTACATCTTCGACCTCAGCCCTAGCAACAGCTTCGTCCAGCACATGCTCAAGAATGGCCTACAGGTGTTCATGGTCAGCTGGCGCAACCCCGACCCGCGCCACCGCGAGTGGGGCCTGTCGAGCTACGTGCAGGCGCTGGAAGAAGCACTCAACGCCTGCCGCAGCATCAGCGGCAATCGCGATCCCAACCTGATGGGCGCCTGTGCCGGCGGCCTGACCATGGCCGCGCTGCAAGGCCACCTGCAGGCCAAGAAGCAGCTGCGCAAGGTGCGCAGCGCCACCTACCTGGTCAGCTTGCTCGACAGCCAGTTCGACAGCCCCGCCAGCCTGTTCGCCGATGAACAGACAGTCGAGGCGGCCAAGCGTCGCTCCTATCAACGCGGCGTGCTCGATGGCGGCGAGGTGGCGCGAATTTTCGCCTGGATGCGGCCCAACGACCTGATCTGGAACTATTGGGTCAACAACTACCTGCTCGGCAAGACGCCACCGGCTTTCGACATCCTCTACTGGAACGCCGACAACACCCGCCTGCCCGCCGCCCTGCATGGCGACCTGCTGGATTTTTTCAAACACAACCCGTTGACCCACCCCGACGGGCTGGAGGTGTGCGGCACGCCGATCAACCTCAAGCAGGTCGGGCTGGACAGCTTTCACGTCGCCGGCAGCAACGACCACATCACCCCGTGGGATGCGGTGTACCGCTCGGCGCAACTACTCGGTGGCGAGCGGCGCTTCGTACTGGCCAACAGCGGCCACATCCAGAGCATTATCAATCCGCCTGGCAACCCCAAGGCCTACTACCTGGACAACCCCAGGCTATCCAGCGATCCCCGGGCCTGGTTCCACGATGCCACACGCAGCGAAGGCAGTTGGTGGCCGCTGTGGCTGGAATGGATCAGCCAGCGTTCAGGGCCGCTCAAGGAGCCGCGCGTCGAGTTGGGCAACACCACCTATCCACCCCTGGAGTCGGCACCGGGCACTTACGTATTGGCGCGCTGAACGCATGAAGACCCGTGATCGTATCCTTGAATGCGCCTTGCAGTTGTTCAACCAGCAAGGCGAGCCGAATGTCTCGACCCTGGAAATTGCCAACGAGCTGGGGATCAGCCCAGGCAACCTGTACTACCACTTCCACGGCAAGGAGCCGTTGGTCCATGGCCTGTTCGAGCGCTTCGAAGAGGCATTGATGCCGCTGCTCGACCCGCCGCTGGATGTGCGCCTGGATGCCGAGGACTACTGGCTGTTCCTGCACCTGATCGTCGAACGCATGGCGCAGTACCGGTTTCTGTTTCAGGACTTGTCCAACCTGACCGGGCGCCTGCCCAAACTGGCGCGCGGCATGCGCAGCCTGATCAATGCGATCAAGCGCACGCTGGCGGCGCTGCTGGCCAGCCTCAAGTCGCAAGGACAGGTAACCAGCGAGACCCAGGCGCTGGGGCAACTGGTGGAGCAGATCACCTTGACCTTGATGTTCTCCCTGGATTACCAGCGCGTGCTGGGCCGTGAGGGCGATGTCGGGGTAGTGGTGTATCAGGTGATGATGCTGGTGGCGCCGCACTTGCAGGCACCGGCGCGCAAGGCCGCCGAGCAGTTGGCGATGAAGTATCTGGAGGGGTGAGCCTCAGCGGCATAGCGCCTGAAAGCATCGCGGGGCAAGCCCGCTCCCACGCAGCCCCGGATGAGTTGGGACTAACGTAGGAGCGGGCTTGCCCCGCGATAAGGACGACCCGGTATCAGGCCTGAGTGACCGCGCTCACCGGTGCCGACGGCGCGCTGCTAGCGGTAGCTGCGCTTGGCGCGGGTGCAGCAGTGGCGGCGGGTGCCGCGCTGGCTGCCGGAGCGGCTGGCTTGGCTGCTGCCGGTTTAGGCGCTGCCTTCTTCGCTGCTGGCTTTTTCGCCGCAGCAGGTTTGGCAGCAGCAGGCTTGGCTGCTGATTTCGCCGCAGCAGGCTTGGCTGCTGGTTTCGCCACAGCAGGTTTGGCCGCCGCGGTTTTCGCCGCAGGCTTGGCCACAGGTTTCGCCGCGGCGGTCTTGGCAGCAGGTTTCGCCGCAGCCTTGGCCAGTGGCTTGGCGGCAGTCTTGCTCGCCGCCGTCTTGGACACCGGCGTAACCGAAGCGCCAGTCAGCTTCTCGATCTGCTTGGTCAGCGTATCGACCTGCTGATGCAGGGCCTTGATCTCGTTGCGGCTCGGCACACCCAGGCGCGAGATGGCGCTGTTCAGGCGTTTGTCGAAGGCCTCTTCAAGCTCGCTCCACTTGCCCAGCGCACGCTCTTTGACATCCGACACCCGCGAAGTGGTGGCAGACTTGGCGCCATCAGCGGCCGAGTCGACAGTCTTCTTCGCCTGCTTCTCGGCTTTCTCGCCATCCTTGACCAGTTGATCGAACAGCTTGGGGCCGTCTTGATCGACCTTGGAGTAGATACCCAGGCCAGCCAACCAGATCTTGCGGGAGTACTTCTCGATTCCGCCGATCCAGGAGCTGCCTTCTTTTCCGGTGTTCTTCTTGCCAGCCATCCTGCTCTCCTTATGGTTTGCGCGCGACACGCTCGAGCAACTCGTGCAGTTGTTCCAACTTGATGGACAACGCCTCAACGTCATGTTTAGACGGAATGCCGAGGCGATTCAAGCCACGAGCGACACGTGCATCGAAAGCTTTTTCGATCTTGTCGAGCTGAACCTCGACCTTGCCGCGTACGCGACTGACTTCTTCACCGGCTTCGTCGATCTGGTGATTGGCGGCATCGAGCTTCTTGTCGAGGGTTTTCTTGCCACGCTTCTCGACGCTTTCGCCAGCCTTCACCAGCTCTTTGAAGTACTCGCTGCCTTCCTGTCCGACACGGGCGTACGCACCAATGCCTGCCAGCCAGATTCGGCGCGCATAGCTACGCACCTCGCCCAGGGTGCCCTGGGCGTCGTCTTTTTTCTTCAAATTGATTTTGGCCATGCTCTGCACCTCACGCTCATAGGGGATGGAGGAACTGCCCATGGATTCAGGGCTTGAGCACAAAGGTAGGGAGAAAAATTAGAATCATCACCCTAAGCGGTGTTGGCTGACAGAATTTGGAGCTGCGTGGCAGCCCCAATACACGGACTCAGGCCAGCGCCTTATCCAGCGCCCGCTCGATCTCGCCCTTGATCGTGCCGCTCATCATCGACAGCATCATTCCCAGTTTGAGCTCGACGCGAATGCTGTCCTCACCAATGTGCACACTGCCATTGGCGCCGCTGCGCGACACATCCACCCGGTCGCCATTCCACTGGGCCTTGAGGTCGTATTCGCGGGTCAGCTTGTCCACCAGCGCCTCGGCCTTGGCGCGGGCGGCATCGCGGCCGAGGGCGTGTTTGCGTTCAACGCTGATCTGGGTCATGCGGGCAATCCTGAATATGAAGACAATGCCCTCATTATGCCCGCCCCCGCCGCACGGCACACCCCGCCAAGACAAATCCGCCCGTTGCCCCTAGAATGGCGGTAATTTTTTCCGGTGATGCGATATGAACGACCAGCGCAAAGGCGAACACGCCGAACCCACCACTCATTTCGGCTTCAAGGACGTCCCAGAAAGCCAGAAGGCGAAGAAAGTCGCCGAGGTGTTCCACTCGGTGGCCGCCAAATACGACCTGATGAACGACGTTCTCTCCGGCGGCATGCACCGTCTGTGGAAGCGTTTCACCATCGAGCTCTCCGGCGTGCGCAGTGGCAATCGGGTGCTGGACATCGCCGGTGGCACCGGTGACCTGGCAGCCAAGTTCTCGCGCCTGGTCGGCCCTACCGGCCAAGTGGTGCTGGCCGACATCAACGAGTCGATGCTCAAGGTCGGCCGTGACCGCCTGCTCGACCGTGGCGTTGCCGGCAACATCGAGTTCGTCCAGGCCGACGCAGAAAAGCTGCCATTCCCGGACAACCATTTCGACTGCGTGACCATCGCCTTCGGCCTGCGCAACGTGACCCACAAGGACGAAGCCATTCGCTCCATGCTGCGCGTGCTCAAGCCAGGTGGCCGCTTGCTGGTGCTGGAATTCTCCAAGCCGACCAACAAGCTGATGTCCAAGGCCTACGACGCCTACTCGTTCGCCTTCATGCCGCTGGCAGGCAAGCTGATCACCAATGATTCGGAGAGCTACCGCTACCTGGCCGAGTCGATCCGCATGCACCCTGATCAAGAGACCTTGAAGGCCATGATGGTCGATGCCGGCTTCGACCGCGTCACCTACCACAACATGACCAGCGGCATCGTTGCCGTACACCGGGGGATCAAACCCTGATGCTGTTGGCCGGCCTTCTTGCCAGCGTCGAGCATGGCCTTAACCGCATCCTGCGCATGGACAGCACGGCCCTGCCGCGCCTGGCTGCGCTGGAAGGCAAGGTGATCGCCATCGACTGCGTGCAGCCGGCCTTGCAGCTGTACATCCTGCCCGACGCAGACGGTCTGATGCTTGCCGCTCACTGGGAAGGCGAAGCCGACTGCACCCTGCGCGCGCCTGCCGGCAGCCTGGTGCAATTGGCCTTGGCCAAGGACAAGAGCGCCGTGCTGCACAGCCCGCAAGTCCAGCTCCATGGCGACAGCGCCGTACTGCTCGACCTGGTTGCGGTGCTGCAGGACCTGGAGCTGGACTGGGAGTACGAGCTGTCGCGCTGGCTAGGCCCAGTGCCCACGGCCATGCTCGCCGGCCACCTGCGCCTACGCGCACGCTGGACCCGCCAGGGCCTTGCGCGGTTCAGCCAGAACCTGTCCGAGTACCTCGCCGAAGAATCCCGTACCCTGGTCGGCCGCCGCGAAGCCGAAGCTGCATTCAGCGAGCTCGATACCGTGAAAATCGACATAGAACGCCTCGAGGCGCGCATCCGCCGCCTTGCCCGATCCCTTGATACCAGCGATAACGCATGAAGCTGCTCGCCGTCCGCCGTCTGTTGCGCATCCAGCGCGTCGTGATCCGCTACCGCCTCGATGACCTGCTGTTCGACCTGCCCCTGCCTTGGTGGCTGCGCAGCCTGCGCCTGCTCATGCCTTGGCGCTGGCTGCCGCGCAAGGCCTCCGAGCTCAGCCGCGGCGCGCGCCTGCGCCTGGCCCTGCAGGATCTGGGGCCGATCTTCATCAAGTTCGGCCAGTTGCTGTCGACCCGCCGCGACCTGCTGCCAATCGACATCGCCGATGAGTTGATGCTGCTGCAGGACCGCGTCCCGCCGTTCGACCCCAAGCAAGCCGTAGCACTGATCGAAGAGCAGCTCGGGGCCAAGGTCGGTGAAGTGTTCAGCCGCTTCGACGTCGAGCCGCTGGCTTCGGCATCCGTGGCCCAGGTACATGCGGCGCGCCTGAAAACCGGTGAAGAGGTGGTGGTCAAAGTGGTGCGTCCAGGCTTGAAGCCGGTGATCGCCCAAGACCTCGCCTGGCTGTTCCTGATCGCCAAGGGCGCCGAGCGGGTCTCCGCCGATGCCCGCCTGCTGCACCCGGTGGAAGTGGTCGGCGACTACGAAAAAACCATCTACGACGAGCTCGACCTGCTGCGTGAGGCGGCCAACGCCAGCCAACTGCGACGCAACTTCGAAGGCTCGGAGCTGATGTACGTGCCGCAAGTGTATTGGGACCTGTGCCGGCCAAAAGTGCTGGTGATGGAACGCATCTATGGGGTGCCGGTCACCGACATGGTGACCCTGGCCGACCAGCGCACCGACATGAAACTGCTGGCCGAGCGTGGCGTGGAGGTGTTCTTCACCCAGGTGTTCCGCGACAGCTTCTTCCATGCCGACATGCACCCAGGCAACATCTTCGTCAGCACGGTCAAGCCGTGGAGCCCGCAGTACATCGCCATCGACTGCGGCATCGTCGGCAGCCTCACCGCCGAAGACCAGGACTACCTCGCGCGCAACCTGATCGCCTTCTTCAAACGCGATTACCGCCGCGTAGCGCAGCTGCACATCGACTCCGGCTGGGTGCCAGCGCATACCAAGGTCAACGAATTCGAAGCGGCGATTCGCACCGTGTGCGAGCCGATCTTCGAAAAACCGCTCAAGGACATCTCCTTCGGCCAGGTGCTGATGCGCCTGTTCCAGACCGCCCGGCGCTTCAACATGGAAGTCCAGCCGCAGTTGGTACTGCTGCAAAAGACCTTGCTCAACATCGAAGGCCTGGGCCGCCAGTTGTACCCCGACCTGGACCTGTGGAGCACGGCCAAGCCGTATCTGGAGCGCTGGATGCGTGACCGCATGAGCCCCAAGGCCGTGCTCGGCAACCTGTACAGCCAGGCCGAGCAACTGCCACACCTGGCCGACATGACCCGCGACCTGCTCGAACGCCTGTCGCAGCCGCATCTGCACAACCCGCAACTGCCCGAGCGCCGTCGCCAAACCGACAACTGGGCGCTGCGCCTGCTCGGCGCCGGCCTGCTCGGCGGCGGCGCGACCCTGGCAGCCGGCGCGGTCAGCCTCAGCGCCCCCGCTGCCTGGCCGGCCTGGCTGATGCTCGCGGCGGGCCTTTACCTGATCGTGCGCCGATAGCCAGCCGCGCCGCTGGCTGGCACACTAGCGCAACAGGCCCGGTACAGGAGCGGGCCCGGTTTTGGAGTCGACGATGAAAGACTGGCTGGACGAGATCAAGTGGAACAGCGATGGCCTGGTACCGGCGATCGCCCAGGACCACCAGACCGGACGCGTGCTGATGATGGCCTGGATGAACCGCGAATCGCTGGCCTTGACCGCCGCCGAGCAGCGCGCCATCTACTGGTCGCGCTCGCGTGGCAAGCTGTGGCGTAAAGGTGAGGAGTCTGGCCACGTGCAGAAACTGCATGAAATGCGCCTGGACTGCGACGCCGACGTGATCATCCTGATGGTCGAGCAACTGGGCCAGATCGCCTGCCATACCGGCCGCGAAAGCTGCTTCTACCGGGTCTATGAAAATGGCCAGTGGAACACCGTCGACCCAGTCCTGAAAGATCCCGATGCAATTTACAGCGCAGGACACTGACATGAGCGATACCCTGACTCGTCTGGCCGAAGTGCTGGAGGCCCGCAAAGGCGCGGCCCCGGACAGCTCGTATGTGGCCAGCCTGTACCACAAGGGCCTGAACAAGATCCTTGAGAAAGTCGGCGAAGAATCGGTAGAAACCATCATCGCGGCCAAAGACGCCGAACGCAGCGGTGATTGCAGCGATGTCATCTACGAGACCGCAGACTTGTGGTTCCATAGCCTGGTGATGCTCAGCGCGCTGGGCCAACACCCACAAGCGGTGCTGGACGAACTGGACCGCCGCTTCGGCCTGTCCGGCCACGACGAAAAAGCCGCCCGGCAAAGCTGACCCGTGGGAGCGGGCTCGCCCCGCGACAGCGTCGGCTCGGCCAACACATCATTCAAGGGAGTACACCATGGGTATTTTTGACTGGAAACACTGGATCGTCCTGCTGGTCGTCGTGGTCCTGGTGTTCGGCACCAAGAAGCTGAAAAACTTCGGCGGTGACCTGGGCGAGTCGATCAAGGGCTTTCGCAAAGCCATGAGCGACGAAGAGAACAAGCCCACCGAGCAGACCCCACCACCGGTGCAGCCCGTGCCACCCACCCAGCAGCCGCACAACACCGCGCCGCTGAACCAGACGCACACCACCATCGAAGGCCAGGCCCAGCCGGTCCAAGAGCCACAGCGGAAAGACTGACCCATGTTTGGCATCAGCTTCAGCGAGCTGCTGCTCGTCGGCCTGGTCGCCCTGGTGGTGCTCGGCCCCGAGCGTCTGCCGGGCGCCGCGCGCACTGCGGGGCTGTGGATCGGGCGGCTCAAGCGCAGCTTCAACAGCATCAAGATGGAGGTCGAGCGCGAAATCGGTGCCGACGACATCCGCCGCCAGCTGCACAACGAGCACATCCTGTCGATGGAACAGGAGGCACGGCGCATCCTCAATCCGCTGGCCGAACCCGCCAAGCCAGCCGAAACGCCGGCCGCCGCCAGCACCCCTGCAGCCGCTGCGCCAGAGCAAGGCGCAGCGCCAGCCGGCGCCCACGCGGCCACTCCAGCCGATGCCAGCACGCCCGCCAGCTCTGCTACCCCCCCTGAGCCACCCCAGACGCCACGAGTCCAATGAGCGATAGACCGGAACACGATCAGCCAATGCCGCTGGTTTCGCACCTGACCGAATTGCGTACGCGCCTGCTGCGCTGCGTTGTCGTTGTCTTCCTGATCTTCGCCGGGCTGTTCTCGTTCGCCCAACAGATCTACACCCTGGTCTCGGCGCCGCTGCGCGATCACTTGCCGGCCAATGCAACGATGATCGCCACCGACGTGGCCTCGCCGTTCCTCACGCCGTTCAAGCTGACCATGATCGTCGCGCTGTTCCTAGCGATTCCGTTCATTCTCCAGCAGATCTGGGGCTTCATCGCGCCGGGCCTGTATCGCCACGAGAAGCGCATCGCTATTCCGCTGCTGATTTCCAGCATCCTGCTGTTCTATGCCGGGATGGCCTTCGCCTACTTCCTGGTGTTCCCGCTGATCTTCGGCTTCTTCGCCAGCGCCACGCCGGAAGGGGTGTCGATGATGACCGACATCGCCAGTTACCTCGATTTCGTCATGACCTTGTTCTTCGCCTTCGGCGTGGCCTTCGAAATCCCGGTGGCGGTGGTGCTGCTGGTGTGGATTGGCGTAGTCGACGTCAAGTACCTGAAGAAGATTCGCCCGTACGTGATCATCGGCTGCTTCGTGGTTGGCATGGTCCTGACTCCGCCAGACATCTTCTCGCAGACCCTGCTCGCCGTGCCGATGTGGCTGTTGTTCGAGATCGGCGTGCTGTGCGGCGGCCTGATCCGCAAGCGCGGCCATGTCGACGAGGCTGGCGCAGACGACCACAACGACCAGCCGCCAGCGACCCAGCCATGAACCTGTTGTTGCTCGAAGAGGCCGATTTCATCGCGGCCGACCGCGTCGTGCTGGCTGATCGTCGCTTCACCCACATGCAGGAAATCCACCGCGTTGCAGTGGGTGACAGCCTGCGCGTGGGGCGTATCAACGGGCTGATGGGCCAGGCCACGGTGGTCCGCCTGGAGGGCCACGAGGCCGAATTGCAGGTCGCCTTCGACCAGCCCCCCCCAGCCAAGCTGCCACTGACCCTGGTGCTGGCGGTCCCGCGCCCGAAGATGCTCCGGCGCCTGTTCCAGACGGTCGCCACCTTGGGCGTGCCGCGGTTGATCCTGGTCAACAGCTACAAAGTCGAGAAAAGCTTCTGGCAGACACCGTTTCTCAACCCCGAGACGATCCGTGACAACCTGATCCTCGGCCTTGAGCAGGCTCGCGATACGGTACTGCCGCAAGTGATCATCGAGAAACGCTTCAAGCCGTTCGTCGAAGACCGCCTGCCCGCCATCGCCGCAGGTACCCTCGGCTTGGTCGGTCATCCCGGCCCCTACCCTGCCTGCCCCCGCGCCGTGAACGAGCCGGTAACCTTGGCGATTGGCCCCGAAGGCGGCTGGATCCCCTACGAAGTCGAGCTATTGGGCAAGGCTGGCCTGGCACCGGTGCAACTGGGCGAACGCATCCTGCGCGTAGAGACTGCCGTCACGGCGTTGCTGTCACGAATTTTCTGACGCATCAGTCAGACCTTTCCCCCCATCAAGTTTCCCCGGTGCAAGCCGATGGCCTTTGCAGCACAACAATAATCTGCGCTGCCAAACGCCGGGGAGTCGAACATGTACCAGTGGTTTGCCCAGTCTCTGGGAAATATGAGTGTCAGCCGCAAGCTGGGCTTTGGATTTGGCCTGGTCTTGCTGTTGACCTTGGCCATCACCCTGACCGGATGGTTCGGTGTGGACAGTGTCACCAGCCGCGGCGATAAGCTCGGCAACATCTCGGTGATTCACCAAGGCACCCAGGAGTTGCGCATCGCCCGTCAGCATTACGCGCGTGATCGCAATGAAGCCTCGGTAGCCGAGCTGGAAAAAGCCCTGAGCAGCCTGCAGAACCAGGTGCAGTTCATGCTCGGCCAGATCGAGCTGCCCGACGACCTCAAGCGCCTGGAACAGCAGCGCGAAGCGGTGCGGCAGTACCAGCAGGCATTCCAGCAGCTCAGGCAGGCAGATCAGCAGCGCACTGCTGGCCGCCAAGTGCTGGGCGACAGCGCCGACAAGGCCGCCGAGCTGATCAGCAAGGTCCAGCAACGCCTGCTGCAAGGCGGCGATATCGGCCAGTACCAGGAGGCCGTCGAAGTCAGCGCCCAACTGCAACAGGCGCGCTTCCAGGTCCGCGGCTACACCTACAGCGGTAAAGCAGAGTTCCAGCGCACCGCGCTCGATGCCATTGACCAGGCCGTGGCCATTCTCAAGGCACTGCCGGGCAAAGTCGGCGCCGAGCACGCCGCCAGCCTGGACGACGCAGCGAGCGCACTGGCCGCCTATCGGGATGCCGTGATACAGGTCGGCAATGCCCAGGATGCCAGCGAGCAGGCACTCAAGCACATGGCCGAGCAAGGCACGATCCTGCTTGACACTGCGCAACAGATGACCCGCTCGCAAACCCAGGTTCGCGACCAAGGCACCCAACAGGCCAAGACCCTGCTTGCCGGCGCCACAGCCCTGGCGCTGTTGCTCGGGCTGATCGCGGCCTGGGCGATCACCCGGCAGATCATCGTACCGCTGCGCCAGACCCTGACCGCCGCCGAGCGGGTAGCGGCAGGCGACCTGACCCAGAACCTGCAAGTGGACCGCCGCGACGAGCTGGGCCAATTACAAGCCAGCATGCAGCGCATGACCCTGAGCCTGCGCGAGCTGATCGGCGGCATCGGTGACGGCGTCACCCAGATAGCCAGTGCTGCCGAGGAGCTTTCGGCGGTGACCGAACAGACCAGCGCGGGGGTCAACAACCAGAAGGTCGAGACTGACCAGGTCGCCACTGCGATGAACGAAATGGCCGCCACCGTGCATGAGGTCGCGCGCAATGCCGAGCAGGCCTCGGAGGCAGCCCTGGTAGCCGACCAGCAGGCCCGTGAAGGCGACCGCGTGGTTGGCGAAGCCATCGCCCAGATCGAGCGCCTGGCCGGCGAGGTGGTCAACTCCAGCGAGGCGATGAACCAGCTCAAGGCCGAAAGCGACAAGATCGGCAGCGTGCTCGATGTGATCAAGGCAGTGGCCCAGCAGACCAACCTGTTGGCGCTCAACGCCGCCATCGAGGCTGCCCGCGCAGGCGAGGCCGGGCGCGGCTTTGCCGTGGTCGCCGACGAAGTGCGCAGCCTGGCCCAACGCACCCAACAATCGACCGAAGAGATCGAGGAGCTGATTGCCAGCCTGCAGACCGGCACGCAACGCGTGGCCAGTGTCATGGACGCCAGCCGCGGCTTGACCGACAGCAGCGTCGAACTGACCCGCCGTGCCGGTGGTTCTCTTGAAACCATTACCCGCACGGTGTCGTCGATCCAGGCGATGAACCAGCAGATTGCTACGGCAGCTGAGCAGCAGAGCGCGGTGGCCGAGGAAATCAACCGCAGCGTGATGAACGTGCGGGATATTTCTGACCAGACCTCAGCGGCTAGCGAGGAGACCGCCAGTTCCAGCGTTGAGCTGGCCAGGCTGGGTACCCACTTGCAGGGGCTGGTGGGTAAGTTCCGGCTCTGATGGGTGTCGTTGAGGGCCTCTCGCGGGCAAGCCCACTCCTACAGGGCTTGCCCGCGAAGAGGCCCTCGATCACAGCACAACACCCAAGTTAATTCCCGCTCGCTTTAGCGACTTTTCCTACACAACTTACAGGTCCAGTCCCACACCCCCTCTGCCGATGAGCAGGCATGGCCATATCACGGGGCCATCACTCTATTGGACGGAGGCATACCATGTTCGCAAACTTCAATCGCAGGTTAGGCAACCTGAGCGTAGGACTGAAGCTCGCCCTGGGCTTCGCGATCGTACTGCTGCTCACCCTAGCCACCACGGTCAGTGGCTGGCGCGCCCTCGATGAGGCCATCACCCGCTCGCAACAGTTGAGCGAGATCGTTCGGATCAATGAGCTGAGCAAAGACTTGCGCGCCGAGCGCATTACCTTCCGCGTCCTTGCCGATGACACCAGCAAGGCGCGCATTGCCCACATCCTTGAACAGTTGCAGCACATGCTCAGCACCTTGCAACAACGCAGCAGTGTCGAAGCGTCACAGCAGCTGCTCACGCAGAAACTGCAACAACTGCAGCGGCTGCGCGACGATTTCGCCGCCCTGCTACGTGCGGTCGATCTGCGCAGCCAGACTCGCAGCACCTTGCAGGCGCAGGCCGAGAAGCTCGATGAGGTGATCGACGAGTTACAGACCCAAGCCCTGCTGCGAATGCCCGCTGACAACCAGCAAGGAGGTGTACTGGGGCTGATGGACAGCCTGTCGCGCCATATCGACAATGCCGCTCAACAAAGCCGGGTGCCGGCCTACACCTTCTCCCCGATCGAAGACTTCGCCAAGGTTGGCGATACGGCCCTGAATGCTGCCGACGTCGCGCTCGATCAGCTCCTAAGGGCCTTGGCCCGGCTCGAATTGCCGCGCAGCCTGATGGAGCAGCCTGCTGCGCAGCTAGCAAGGTATCGCAGCAGCCTTGAGCAATATCGCCGCGCGGCAATCAACGTCGAACAGTTGCAGAACAACATGGAGAAGATCGGCGACGAACTCAGCGCAGCGAGCATCGCGCTGGGCGAACAGAAGGTCGAGCAGCGGGACCATGAAGCGCTGGCGGCGCGCTCGCTGCTGACCACGGTCGCTTTGCTGGCCTTGCTGCTGGGTATCGCCGCCGGCTGGGTGATCACCCGGCAGATTACCCAGCCGCTACGCCAGACCCTGGCCCAGGCTGCGCGCATCTCCCGCGGCGACCTAAGCCAATTGGAGCCGGTCACACGCCGCGATGAAATGGGCCAGTTGCAGGCGAGCATGCGCGACATGACCCTGAGCTTGCGTGAGCTGATCGGCGGCATCGACCAAGGTGTCAGCCAGTTATCCAGTGCAGCCTCACAACTGGCAAATGCCAGCGAAGACACCAAAGAGCGGATCAACCAACAGCGCGAAGAGACCGACCAGGTGGCCACCGCGATGAACCAGATGAGCGCCACGGTGCAAGAAGTGGCACAGAATGCCGAGCAGGCCTCGCAAGCCGCGACCACCGCCGATCATCAGGCGCAGCTGGGCGATGAAGTGGTGGCCCAGGCGGTCGCGCAGATCGAGCAGTTGGCCGGGCAGATGGATCACTGCCTACGGGCCATGCATCACCTGGCGGAGGAAAGCCTGCGCATCGGCAGCATCCTCGATGTGATCAAGTCGGTGTCAGAGCAGACCAACCTGCTCGCGCTCAATGCCGCCATCGAGGCTGCACGCGCGGGTGAAGCGGGGCGCGGCTTCGCGGTGGTCGCTGATGAGGTCCGAGGTTTGGCCCAGCGCACCCAGCAATCGACCGAAGAGATCGAGCAACTGATCGCCAGCTTGCACAGTGGCACAGACGAGGTCACTGGCCTGCTCGACAGCAGCAAGCAACTTACCGAACAAAGTGTGGAGCTAAGCCGCAGGGCCGGTGACGCGCTGGGGCAAATCACCCAGACAGTTTCCAGCATCCAGGGCATGAACCAGCAGATTGCCACGGCCAGCGAGGAGCAAAGTGTGGTGGCCGAGCAGATCAATCGCAGCGTGATCAATGTGCGGCAAGTGTCGGATCAGACCAGTGCTGCCAGTGAGCAGACGGCGGCTTCCAGTGGCGAGCTGGAGCAGCTGGGGCAGCAACTGCGCGGGATGGTAGGGCGGTTCAGTCTTTAACAACGCCTATCAACGTGGGAGCGGGCTTGCCCCGCGATAGCGTCAGCACTAACTACGCTATCGCGGGGCAA